>DASTRL010000254.1:0-11608 GCA_035761265.1 Steroidobacteraceae bacterium | reverse complement strand
GCGGCCTTCGATGTAGTCGACGCCGTCGACGCTGCGCGGCGTCGGGGCGACGTTGCCGGGCTCGACCTTGCCGGCGTTGCCTGCCGCGTCCTCGCCGGCGGTGACGGGGGAAATCGCGGTGGTGGTCGCGGCCGGCGTGTTCGCCGGCGCGGGCGCATGCGCGCGATCGCCAGCCGCCGCCTCTTCAGCCGGACCCAGGCGCCGCGCCGCGCGTCGTTCGAGCTCCGCAAGGACGCGCACTGAATGGGCGACGCGCGCGTCGCCATTCGCACGGGCCAATAGGCCCTGCGCGGCGGCGCCGAGCTCGGCGAAGCGTTCGCTGAAGAACCGCACGCTGCTGGCGCCGGGCGGAAACGGCGCGGCGTCGCGCAAGGTCGTGAACGACATGCCGGCATTGCAGGCTGGATTCGACGGACCCGCCGGCAGGCGCGCGGCGCGATCGCCGAGTGGCGCCATGGCGCGCATCAGGCCGAGCGCCAGGTCGATGCACAGCGCCTTCAGCGGGTCCGGGCGGGGAATCAGGTAGGAGTGCGCGATGAGTCGCAGCATCAGCATGTAGGCGCTGTTGGCCACGTCGACGGTGGCCGCGGCTTCCTCGTTTTCGAGCCAGATGCGCGTGCCCGGTCGCACCGGCCTGCGCAGCACCGGGTTCACGGCCGCCGGATGGGCAGGTTCGAAGGCGGGGTTGACAGCCTGCAATGCCTTCATCTCCTCGCGCACTGTGATGAAGCGTTGATAGTGCGATTCGGCGTTCGCCGCGGATGCGCCTTCGCCCTGGCTGACGATGGCGTCGAAGGCCGCGAGCGCGGTCTTCGCGCAGATGACCGGATCGCAGCCCTGGAAGTCGATCTCGGCGCGCGAGATCTGCAGATTGCGATCGCCGCAGAAAGCCTCGCGCTCGCCCACGCGCGCCACGAAGCTGTTCAGGTCACGCGACAAACATTGGTAGAAATCGCCGACGGTATCGTAGTCCACGGGCATGGGGGTGATGCGCCCGCGGATCGTGCCGCGCGTGAACGCGAACTCGGGCGCGAAGCCCGCGCCGTCCGGCTCGTGCGAGCCCGAAGGCCGTTCGAGATAGATGAAGTGCTGCAGCACCGCCTCGCTGAACGGCGCCAGTCTCACCACCACGTTCGCCGGCAGGGCACCCGGATCCAGCGGAAAATTGAACCGCCCGAAGCGCGGTGATCCGCCGAGCGCCGAGGTGATGTTCCAGACGGCGGTGAGATGGCCCATCTCCTCGACGGCCACGAGCAGGATGGCGCGGCGCCAGCGCGCGGTGGCCTGCGCCTCTGCCGCGGTCAGTCCTTCTTCGGTCCCCATCTTCAGGCTGAAGGCCGCATACAGGTACGTGCACATCAGGTTGTGCTCGAGCTCGGCGGCCTCGTAGAGCTGATGGAGCAGCGACTCGCGGGATACCTGGGGAATCGTCGGAATCGCACTCATGGTCGTTCTCCGCCCTTCGAGACGCGCAAGTATGTCGGAACGATGCGCCGTTTCCGCAACCGTGACTTGAATATCCCGGCGATGGCGCGGCTCGTTGGCCGCGCCGGCGAGAGGCGCTGCGCCCCATCATGGGGACGGCTAACAACGGGCACACACGACACTTATATATGTGCCACACCCCGGCGCGGCATGGGCCATGACCCCACCGCCGGCCGGGATCGCCCCTAGGCATTCAGGTATCGAAATCGTCCGGAGTATCCTGCGTGCCGAGTGGCGGAGGAACGAGTGCAGGACCAGGGAGAGCTGAGACCCGGACGGGACATCGTCATCACGATCGGCATTTGCGCCCTGGCGGCGACGGCGATCTTTTCCGCGCCGGTGAGCGGCTTTCCCGTCCTGCACACCATCCTGAACACCGGCATCGCGCTCGTGACCGTGGTGCTGTCGTTGCTGTTCTGGGACCTGGGCTGGCGGACCGGCAACGCGCTGGTGCGCTACGTGGCCATCATCTACGCCGTCGTCGGCTTCCTCGAAGTGCTGCACGTGCTCGTGGCGCTCGAGCCCACCACGGCATCCGCCGCGGTCAACCAGGTGGTGCGCGGGCTGCGTTCCGGGACCTGGGCTCCGCCCGCCTATCTACTGCCGCTCGGCATCCTGCTCGTGCTGTGGGTCGCGCCCACGCGCGTGTCGAAGTCGATGTTCGCGCTGGGCACGATCGCGGCGGCGCTGGCGCTGTTCGCGCTGTTCCAGTGGCTGCCGCGGTACGCGCCGGCAGGGTGGCTGGGCATCCTGCGGCCGACGCTGCTGCCGGTGCCGTTGCTGTGGGTGCCGGTGGCCGTGATCTGCTGGAAGCGCCGCCAGGAGCGCATCGCGCATGCGCTGGCCTTCTATGCGTTCGGTACCGCGCTCGCGCATGCGTTCATGGTGTATTCCGAGGAAGCCACCAGCAAGTTCGCGATGACCGCACACTTCGGCGTGTTCGCCGCCGGGCTGAACCTGCTGCTCGGGGTCATGCAGATGGGCACCGCGGATACGGCCCGGCGCATGCGCATCGAGCGGCAGCTGAAGCTCGCCAACGAAGAGCTCGAGGAGCGCGTCGCCGCGCGCACCGCGCAGCTCGAACAGCTGAACTCCGACCTGCGCCGCGAAGTTGGCGTGCGCCACGCTGCCGAGGTGCGCACGCTGCAACAGCTCGAGCGGCTCGACCTGCTGCGGCGGATCACGCATGCCATCGCCGAGCGGCAGGACCTCGAGAGCATCGTTCAGGTGGTGGTGCGCAGCGTGGAGGAGAACCTGCCCGCCGATTTCGTCGCGCTGTGCAACTACGAGCGCGAGGCGCGGCGCATCCGGGTCATGCGCGTCGGCGCGCGCAGCCAGACACTGGCCATGGATCTTGCCATGACGGAGAACGCGCACATCCCCATCGACCAGAACGGGCTGGCGCGCTGCGTCGGCGGCGCGCAGGTGTACGAGCCGGACATCCGCGCCAACGAGTACCCATTCCCGCGGCGGCTGGCCGCCGCCGGCCTGAGCTCCATGGTCATCGTGCCGCTCATGGTGGAGCGCGAAGCCGTGTTCGCGGTGCTGCTCGTCGCGCGCCGCGACGCCGACGCCTTCAGCAGCGGCGAATGCGAATTCCTGCGACAGCTCTGCGACCAGGTGGCGTTGGCGTCCAGCCAGGCACGGCTGAACGACTCGCTGCAGCAGGCCTATGAAGATCTGAAGCGCACGCAGCAGGCGGTGCTCGAACAGGAGCGGCTGCGCGCGCTGGGTCAGATGGCGAGCGGCATCGCGCACGACATCAACAATGCGATCTCGCCGGTGGCCGTCTACGTGGAGTCGCTGCTGACCTACGAGAGTGGTTTCAGCGAACGCGCGCGCAAGCAGCTGCAGGTCATCCAGCGTGCGGTCGATGACGTGGCCCGTACGGTCGCGCGCATGGGCGAGTTCTACCGGCGTCGGCCCGCGCAACAGGAGCTCGCCAGCGTCGCGGCCGATCGCGTGCTGCGCGAGGTGCTGGACCTGACCCGCGCTCGCTGGAGCGACATGGCCCTGCAACGTGGCGTGGTCATCGAAACCAGGATCGAAGTGACGTCGGCAGACGTGACGATCACGGCGGTGGAAAGCGAGCTGCGCGAGGCCCTGGTGAATCTCGTCCTGAATGCCATCGATGCCATGCCCGCCGGCGGACGGCTGTGGCTGCGCGCCGGCGCCGCCGAGGATGGTCGTGTCTACGTCGAAGTCGCCGACGAGGGTCTGGGAATGGATGAGGAGACACGACGTCGCTGCCTCGAGCCCTTCTTCACCACCAAGGGCGAGCGTGGCAGCGGCCTGGGACTCGCGATGGTGTACGGCATCGCGCAGCGCCACGGCGTCGAGATCGACATCCGCAGCGCGCCGGGCGAAGGCAGCGCATTCCGCCTGAGGTTTCCGCGGCCGCCGGCCGACGCGCCGACATCCGGCGCGAGTGGCGCCAGGATGCCGGCAAGCACGCGCATCCTGCTGATCGACGACGACCCATTGCTGCTGAGCTCATTGCGCGACGTGCTGGCGCGCGAGGGACACGAAGTCGAGACCGCCAACGGCGGCCGGCAGGGCGTGGATGCCTTTCTCGAAGCAAAGGAAGCGGGGCGCCCGTACCCGGTGGTCATCACGGATCTCGGCATGCCGCATTTCGATGGACGCGCGGTGGCATCGGCGATCGCGAGCGCCTCGCCGCGCACGCCCATCATCATGCTGACGGGCTGGGGTCAGCGGCTGACCGCCACGGGCGAGATTCCCACCGAAGTCGCCGCGGTACTCAGGAAGCCTCCGCGGCTCGTCGAATTGCGCGAGACGCTCGCCGGCTGCGTCGGCGAACTAGCGGAAAAAGACAGGTCGTGAGTCGGGCGGCGAGCCTCTCTTGACGGGCCCACGGCCGATGCCGTGTACTCCGGCGTCCGGATCATCCAGGGGGATCAAGATGCTGAGCCGTCGTTCTTTTCTCGTCTCCGCCGGTGCAGGCGTGGCCGCCAGCACGTTGACGCGATTTGCTTTCGCCGCCGGATCGAAGATCCCGCTCGGCATCCAGCTGTGGACCGTGAAGGCCGAGGCCGAGAAGGACCTCGAGGGGACGCTGAAGCAGCTGTATGCGCTCGGCTTCCGCGAGATCGAATTCGCCGGCTACTACAAGCGCAGCGCCGCGGACCTCGGCAAGCTCATGAAGGGCATCGGCTTCTCGCTGGTGAGCACCCATGCCAACGCCGATGACATCGCCGCGAAGGGCGACCAGATCATCGCCGACGCGAAGACGCTGGGCCTGCAGTACATCATCTGCTCCTCGCCGATGTCGGATGCCGCCAAGGCCAGGCTCGAGTGGAGCAAGAAGATGGACGCGCTCGATCCGGGCGACTGGAAGATGAACGCGGAATTGTTCAACAAATTCGGACAGAAGGTGAAGGATGCGGGCCTCACCTTCGGCTATCACAATCACCACGTCGAGTTCAAAAAGTTCGGCGACCAGACCGCTTTCGACACCTTGTTCGGTGCCACCGATCCCGAGCTCGTGAAGATCGAGCTCGACGTGGGTTGGGCCGTGGCCGCGCGCCAGGATCCGCTCGCCATCCTCGACAAGTACAAGAACCGCGTCGTGGCGCTGCACGTCAAGGACATCGGCAAGCTCGCCGACGATCCGCACCAGGCGACCACGGTGGCCGTGGGCGAAGGCACCATCGACTGGAAGAAGGTCATCGGCGCCGCGCATGCGCATGGCGTGAAGCATTATTTCTACGAGCAGGAGGAGCCCTACACCCGGCCGGTCCTGCAGTCCGCGAAGATCAGCGCGGACTATCTGTCGAAGCTGGTGATCTGACTACGCTGAAGGGGCGTCCGTGAAGACGATCAAGGGACCTGCGATTTTCCTGGCGCAGTTTGCGGGCACGGCCCCGCATCTGCAGAACTTCAACGACATGTGCAAGTGGGCCAAGGAGTGCGGCTTCGTCGGCGTGCAGTTGCCGAGCTGGGACGGCCGTGTCATGGACCTCGCCAAGGCGGCCGAGAGCAAGTCGTATTGCGACGAGCTCAAGGGCGTCGCGGCGAAGCATGGCATCGAGATCACCGAGCTCGCCGCGCACCTGCAGGGCCAGCTCGTGGCCGTGCATCCGGCCTACGATCTGCAGTTCGACAACTTCGCGCCGCAGCAGGTGCACGGCAATCCGTCGAAGCGCCAGGCCTGGGCGGTCGAACAGATGAAGCTGGTCGCCAAGGCCAGTCGCAACCTGGGCCTGAAGAACTGCGCCGCATTTCCCGGCGCACTCGCGTGGCCGTACCTGTATCCATGGCCGCAGCGCCCGCCGGGCCTCATCGAAGCGGCATTCGACGAGCTCGCCAAGCGCTGGAAGCCCATCCTCGACGTGTTCAAGGACAACGGGCAGAACTGCTGCTTCGAAGTGCACCCAGGCGAGGACATCTTCGATGGCGAGACCTTCGAGATGTTCCTCGAGCGCGTGAAAGGCCACGAGGCCTGCCAGATCCTGTTCGATCCCAGCCACTTCGTGCTGCAGCAGCTCGACTATCTCGCCTACATCGACATCTACAAAGACCGCATCAAGATGTTCCACGTCAAGGATGCGGAATTCCGCCCGACGGGCAAACAAGGCGTGTACTCGGGCTACCAGAGCTGGGTGAACCGTGCCGGCCGCTTCCGCTCGCTCGGCGACGGGCAGGTGGATTTCAACGGCATTTTCTCGAAGTTCGCGGCCTGTGACTTCGACGGCTGGGCCGTGCTCGAGTGGGAGTGCGCGCTCAAGCATCCGGAGGTCGGCGCGCGCGAAGGCGCACCCTTCATCAAGCAGCACATCATCCGCGTCACCGAGAAGGCCTTCGACGACTTCGCGGCGGGCGGCGACAACTCGGTGGCGCTCAAGACCCTGGGGCTCGCCAAGTGAGAGCACTGCGCTGGGGAATGATCGGTGGCGGCGAGGGCGCCTTCATCGGGGCCGTGCATCGCATGGCCGCGCGTGTCGACGGGCGTTACCAGTTGCTGGCCGGCGTGTTCTCATCGGATGCGGAAAAGACGCGGCGCTCGGCGGCGGCGCTGGGCGTGGAACCGGCGCGCGCCTATCCGAACGTGGCCGCGATGCTGAAGGCCGAGGCGGCGCGCCCGGACGGCATCGAGGTGGTCTCGATCGTCACGCCGAACCACGTGCACTACGAGCAGTCGGCGGCCTGCCTCGAGGCGGGCCTCGACGTGATCTGCGACAAGCCGCTGACCACGAACCTGGCCGACGCCGAGAAGCTCGTGAAGCTCGCGGCGGAGCGGCGCAGGTTGTTAGGCGTCACGTTCAACTACACCGGCTATCCGATGATCCGCCACGCCAAGCAGCTGATCGCCGACGGGCTGATCGGCAAGCTGCGCGTGGTGCAGGCCGAATATCCCCAGGGCTGGCTGGCCACCGCGCTCGAGAAAACCGGGCAGAAGCAGGCGAGCTGGCGCACGGATCCGAAGCAGGCGGGTGCGGGCGCGCTCGGCGACATCGGTTCGCATGCCTTCCAGCTGGCCGAGTTCGTCACGGGCGAGAAGGTGGCGGAGGTCGCCGCCGACGTCAGCGCCATCGTTCCGGGCCGGCCGATCGACGACAACGTCAACGTGCTGCTGCGCTTCGCCAACGGTGCGCGCGGCAGCCTGTGGGCCAGCCAGGTCGCCATCGGCCACCTCAACTCGCATCGCCTGCGGGTGTACGGCGAGAGCGGCTCGATCCAGTGGTTCCAGGAGCGGCCCGAGGAATTGCTCATCGTCGAGGCGGGCGAGGCGCCGCGCTTCGTGCGCCGCGGCGACCCGGGCACGCCGACCAGCTCGGTCGGGCTGCCCGGCGGCCATCCCGAGGGCTTCATCGAAGCCTTCTCGCAGCTCTACACGGATTTCGCCGAGCGCGTCACCGCGCGGCTGGAGAACCGCGCGCCCAGGGCCGCGTCGCTGTTCGCGCCGGACGTGGAGACTGGCACGCGCGTCATGGCGTTCATCGAGGCGGTGCTGAAATCGGGGAAGGCCAACAGCGCCTGGACGAAGATCTGAACTAACTACAATACGAGGGGGTCGAGATGAGTACAGAAGCCGCTATGACCGGCACTGTGGGTGCGTCAGCCGAGGCCAAGAAGACCTTCGCGGTGTGTTTCGCCGCGCTGGTCGCCACGTCGTTCTGCTTCATCCTGCGCGCGTTCTCGATCGATGCCTGGGGCATCGAGTTCGGGCTCAGCGAGACCCAGAAGGGCGAGCTCGCGGGCGTGGGCCTGTGGCCCTTCGCCATCAGCATCGTGCTGCTGTCGCTGATCATCGATCGCATCGGGTTCAAGGCGACGCTGTGGTTCGCCGCCGCCTGCCACGTGCTCGGTCTGGTGCTGATCCTGCAGGCCAACGGCTACTGGCCGCTGTACATCGGAACCTTCGTGCTGAGCCTCGGCAACGGCGCCGTGGAGGCGGGCATCAATCCGCTGGTGGCGCGTGAATTCCGCCACGACAAGACCACCTGGCTGAATCGCCTGCACGCCGGCTGGCCCGCCGGCTTCGTGATCGGCGGCATCCTCGCCATGATGTTCCCGGCCGGTTTCGGCTGGCGCTACCAGATGGCGTTGATCCTGATCCCGGTCGTCACCTATGTCGTCATGCTGCTGCCGCGCCAGTTCCCGCAGAGCGAGCGCGTGGCGGCCGGCGTCTCGTACCGCGAGATGCTGGGCGAGGCGGGCGCGATCAGCGCCTTCGTGGTCGCGGCGCTCATGGTGTACGCCATCGGCGAGTGGTTCCACCTGTCGACCGCGGTCAAGTGGATCATCATCGCGGCGCTCACCGTGGGTTACGGCCTGTGGTCGCGCTCGCTGGGCAAGCCGCTGTTCATCGTCATGATCCTCGTGATGATCCCGCTCGCGATCACCGAGCTCGGCACCGACAGCTGGATCACTTCGATCCTGACGCCCGCCATGACCGACCTGGGCCTGAACGCCGGCTGGGTGCTGGTTTACGCGATGGCCATCGTGCTGGTGCTGCGCTTGTTCGCGGGGCCGCTGATCCACCGCTTCTCGCCGCTGGGACTGCTGGCAATCTCGGCGCTGGTGGCGGCCGCAGGGCTGCTGCTGCTGTCGAAATCCGCCGGCGTGATGATCATCGTCGCGGCCACGTTGTACAGCTTCGGCAAGGCATTCTTCTGGCCGACCTCGCTCGGCGTGGTCTCCGAGCAGTCGCCGCGCGGCGGCGCGATCACGCTCAACGTGGTCGCCGGCATCGGCATGCTGGGCGCCGGCGTGATCGGTGGCCCGCTCATCGGCCAGGTGCTGGATCGCCAGATGGTGCACGGGGTCGCGACCTACGACGCGCAGAACAACACGCAGCTGGTGGAGACGCTGAAGACCGAGCGCACCGGCATCTTCGGTGACTACACGGCCATCGACCCGACCAAGCGTGCGACGCTCGCGGGCGAGGAGAAGGCCGCGGTGGACACGGCGGACCGCGCTTCCAAGTACGACGCGCTGCGCACCATCGCGATCCTGCCGGTGATCATGTTCCTCGTGTATCTCGGCTTGATCCTGTATTTCAGGAGCCGCGGGGGCTACAAGCCCGTGGTGCTCGATCTGAAGAAGTAGCGTGAAAGGGCGGACGCAAGTCCGCCCTTTCCAGATCACGCGATGACGCATTCTAAGATCGAAATGCTCTCGCCCGAGCTGCAGGTGTCGGATCTCGATCGCAGCATCGACTTCTATCGACGCGCCTTCGGCTTCGAAGTCTCCTGGTGCGTGGGCGAACCGCCCGGGCTCGCCTGCCTGTGTCGCGACAACGCGGAATTCACGCTGCGCGTGGTCGCCGCCCCCGTTCCCATCCACGTGTATTTCACCGTGGCCGGGGTCGACGCCAGCTTTGCGATCGCGATCGCGGAGGGCGCGCGCGAACTCGTGCCGCTCGCGGATCGCTGGTACGGCATGCGCGACGGACGAATCGCGGATCCCGACGGCAACCACATTGGATTGGGCGAATCGCTCGAAGGGCCGCAGGCGTAGGCATGGGCCGCGCCGCCTGCAGGGCTCTGCTGATGCTCCAGGCCTCGGCGGTCTTCGCCGGCGATCCGGTGTGCTGCCGCCTGTTCGGCTTCGACGCCACGGATATCCTCGGCAAGGACCCGAGCATCTGCGGAGCGATCCGCGATGCGGACCAGCGTCATGAGGCCGAGGCCGAGACGCTCGCCGACCGCCGGCTCGCCACGCAGTGTGCGCTCGAAGCGCAGGCGCAGGACCGCGCGTTCGTCTACACCTACCGACTGCTGGCCGCGCCGGACATCGACATGGTCACCCAGGCCGTGTTCGGCGCGCATGGCGAGCGCATGCTGCTGCGCATGGGGCTGTTCCGGGGCGAAAACATCCGCACCGTCGAGATCTGTTCGACCATGGACGTATTGCCGGATGGCAAAGTGAAGTCGCAGGGCTGCCGCCTGCGACAGGGCACCCTTTAGAAACTCAGACGCACGCCGGCACGCGGAGCGATGCCGCGCGTCTCGAAGCCCACGAACTCCTCGTACTGCTGATCGGTGAGATTGTCGACGGCGACAAAGGCCTCGAGCTTCGGTGAGACCTGCCACGAGGCGCTCACGTCGATGCGCGTATGAGCGTCGAGCCGCAGGTCACCGGTGGCGATGGATGAATCCAGCGAAGTGCCGACGTAGGTCGCGGCCGCCGAGAGCTTGAGGGTGGCGAGCGGCGACCAATGCGCCGCCACGCCGCCGCGCCATTCCGGTCGGTTGCGCAGTTGCGCTCCGGTGGACGCGATGCGGCTGCGCGCATGCGTGACGCTGGCGTCGAGTTGCCACTGTGCGTCGAGCGCCAGATTCCCCGCGAGCTCAAAGCCATCGGTGTCGACACGATTGCGGTTCACCAGCCGCGGCGGCGGGCCCGGATCGAAGTCGATGGCATTGCGGAATGCACCATCGAACCAGGTGGCGCTCCACCGCGCCTTGCCCTCCAGCAGTGATTGCGACAGCTCGATCTCGTGCGATTCGCCGCGCTCGGGCTTGAGATCCGGATTGCCGACGAGCGGATGACCGAGCGCATACAGGCTGGGTAGTTTGAAGGCCTTGCCCCAGGCACCCGCCAGCGTGAGCCCGCTGCCGGCGAATTCATAGGCCAGGCGCACGCGCGGGCTGGTCACTGAATCCATGCCGTCGGGCTTGTCGAAGCGCACGCCGGCCTGCGCCGAGAGCCCCAGGCCCGAGTCCAGGCGCACCTCCGTGAACGGCGCCCACGAGGTGCGCGTGAGCTCGAACGTGGTGGGCAGCAGGAAGCCGCCGCCGAAGTCGAGCGCGCCGTCGCTGCTGCCCTGCTCGCGCAGCCAGTCGATGCCATAGGCGACCGACAGCAGCTCGGAGATCTTTTGCGTGCCGCTGAGCGTCGCCGAATAGCGCGTGAGATTCGTGTCCACGACGCTCGGCGGCACGCCGAACGGATCGCGGACGCCCGGCGCGACGCCGGGCGAGTCGATGTGGTCGTCGCGGTCGAAATAGCCGGCCGTCAGGGAGAAGGTGGCGGCGCCCAGGCGCGTGCTCACGCCGGCGCCGAGCACCGCCTCGTCGGCGTCGCGCTTTTCGGTGGTGCGGAGCGCCGCGAATTCGTAGCCGCCGCTGTCGTCGGGAAAACCAGCGCGGCTCGATTGCGCGTAGCGCCCGGAGGCGTACAGCGTGGTGGCCGCGCCGATCCCGGCATCCACGCTGCCGGAGACGCGCTGCGAGTCGAAATGATTGCCGCGCACCACCTCGCCCTCGTTGCTGTCGCTGGCGCCGAGGTTCCAGTTGCCGCGCCCGGCGCGGGCGGCCAGCGGGCCGCCGGCACTCAGCGCGAATTCGCGCGAGTCGTACGCGCCCCCGGAGGCGTCCAGCGACAGCTGCGCGCGTTCCCGCGGCGCGGGCCGCGTCACGATGTTGATGACGCCGGCCAGCGCGTCTCCGCCGTAAACGGCCGAATACGGGCCCCGGGCCACTTCCACGCGCTCGACGTCGGCGACGTCCTGGGTGGAGAAGTCGAACGAGCCGCCGCGCGCGTTGGTGGGGTCGTTGACGCGCACGCCGTCGACCAGCACCAGCGTGTAGTTAGGATCATCTGGAACGCGCGCGAGGCCGGCGGCCACGCCCTGCTCTTCCTGGACGAGCCGACG
>DASTRL010000253.1:0-63298 GCA_035761265.1 Steroidobacteraceae bacterium | reverse complement strand
CGGTGCCTGGATTGCGCCACCGTCACCGGCTGCGCGCGGTAGAGCTGCGGCAGCAGCTTCTGGAAATTGCGCACCTTCGGCAGGTCGTTGATGGCGATGTACGGCTGGTCCGGGTGGTTGAGTAGATAGTCCTGGTGGTAGCCCTCGGCCGGGTAGAATCCCTTGAGCGCATCGACGCGCGTGACGATGCGTCGCGGGAACACCCGGGTGGCATCGAGCTGCGCGATGTAGGCCTCGGCCACGGACTTCTGTGCCTCGTCGGCGTAGAAGATCGCCGAGCGGTACTGCGTGCCGAAATCCGGCCCCTGGCGATTGAGCTGCGTGGGGTCGTGCACGACCGAGAAGAACACCTGCAGGATCTGCCCGTAGCTCACCTGCGTGGGGTCGTACACGATCTGCACGGATTCGGCATGCCCGGTGTCCCCGCCGCTCACGGTTTCGTAGTCGGCGGTGCCGCGCTCGCCGCCGGCATATCCCGAAAGCACGTTCTTGACGCCCTTCAGGTGCTGGTACACGCCCTGCACGCCCCAGAAACAGCCGCCGGCGAGCACTGCCGTGCGCAGGCCCGGCCCGGCCGCAGGCGGGTCCAGCGCGGGGGGCGGAATCTTCACCGGCGCCTCGGCGCCGCAGGCAGCGAGACTCAGGGTCAGCAGGACAGTGATCAAAAGGCTCTGGCGCATGCGTTCTCCGTGTGTACCCAGCAGACCCGCCGGAACGGCCGGATATTTCACGGGATTCTGCCACGGGGTACAGTGGGGAAGCGTTGAAGCCGGGGTCGTTCAGACCTCGATGTCGGTGGCGAGCACCACCACGCCGCGCGTCGGCATGCGGAAGAACTCCGCCGCCTGCGCGCTGCGCCGCTGCAGGAACGCAAACGCCCGCGACTTCACGCCAGCGAGCCCGGGACGCGGACGCGCGCGCACCAGGTGCCAGCCCAGGAAGAAAGAGGAGTCCTCGGCGAACACGCTCAGCCCCTGGCGGCGCGCGGAGCGCAATGCCTCGCCCACGTCCGGGGTCTCCATGAAGCCGAAGCGCGCGCGCACGTCGAACACCCCGGGATGCAGCTCGCTGAACTGCACGCGCACCAGCGGGTCGATGCGCGGCACGCGCTGGATCTCGATGTGCAGGATCACGATCTGCTCGTGATGCACCTTGTTGTGTTCCAGGTTGCGCAGCAACGCGCTGGGAACGAAACCCGAGTGGCTCACGAGGAACACCGCCGTCCCCGGCACGCGCGTCTTGCCGGCCAGCAGCTCGGGTAGCGCGCTATCCGGCACCGCGCGATGCATGAGCTCGGCGCGCAGCGCCTGGCGACCGTCGCGCCACGTCACGAACAGCGCAAACATGATTCCCGCCAGTGCCAGCGGAACCCAGCCTCCATCGTCCACCTTGGTCAGATTGCCGGCCAGAAAGGCGGCATCCACCAGCAGCATGAGCCCGAACAGCGCGACCACGCGCCACCAGGCCCAGTTCCATATCGTCCTGGCGATCAACCCACCGAGAACCGTGGTGATCAGCATCGTGCCGACGACGGAGGCGCCGTATGCCGCGGACAGGTTGCTCGAATTGCGAAAGCCGAGCACGAACAGCACCACCGCCGCGAGCATGAAGACGTTCGCAGCGGGGACGAAAATCTGCCCGGGCGCCTCGGCGGAAGTCTGCAGGATGCGCACCCGCGGCAGCAGGTCGAGCTGCACCGCCTGGCGCGTCACCGAAAATGCGCCCGAGATGGTCGCCTGCGAGGCGATCACGGTCGCGGCGGTCGACAGCAGGACGAGCAGCGGCAATATTCCATGGGGCGCGAGCGAGTAGAACGGATTGGCGATCGGCGCCGGCGCATTCAATATCAGCGCTCCCTGCCCGAAGTAGTTGATGATGAGCGACGGCCAGACCAGCACCAACCAGGCGAGCCGGACCGGCCGGCGGCCGAAGTGGCCCATGTCCGCATACAAGGCCTCAGCGCCCGTGACCGCCAGGAATACCGCGCCCAGGATCACCAGTGACAGTCCGGAATGCATGGCGAGCATGCGCAGGGCATGCCAGGGATTGATCGCCTCCAGGACGCGCGGCGCGCTGGCGATTTCCATCGCGCCGAGCACCGCGAGCGACACGAACCACAGGATCATGATGGGGCCGAACATCCTGCCGACGCGTGCCGTGCCACTGCGCTGGATCGCGAACAGCGCGACGATCACTCCGAGCGTCACTGGCAAGACGGCGCCCTCGAAGTTCGCATCCAGCACCGTCATGCCTTCGACGGCGCTGAGCACCGATATGGCCGGAGTGATCAGCGCATCACAATAGAAGAGTGCCGCGCCGAGTACCCCGAGCGCCACCGCGCGGCGAGCCCACGGATCGACGGAGCCGAAGCGCTCCTGAACCAGCGCCACCAACGACAGGATGCCGCCCTCGCCGTGGTTGTCCGCCCGCATGATGACCAGCAGGTACTTGACCGTGACGACGATCGCCAGGCTCCAGAAGATCAGCGACAGGAGCCCGAGCACCGACTGCTCATCGCCGGGCTGAAAGCCCGCGGCAGCGAGCGATTCCTTGAACGCATAGAGCGGGCTCGTGCCGATGTCACCAAAGACCACGCCGATGGCCGCAACGAGAGTCGGGCCGAGAGCCTGCTGAGCTTTCATACGAAGCGGCGCATTCTACGGCCTTTCCGGTACCCTCGCGCGTATGCCCGCCGAAATGCATGAGACCTCGCTGATCGCGCTGCTGGCGATCGGCTTCGTCCTCGCCCTGTTGTTGGGCGTGCTGGCGAACATGCTGCGCGTGTCGCCCATGGTCGGCTATCTGCTGGCGGGCATCGCCTGTGGTCCATTCACGCCGGGATTCGTCGGCGATGCCGCCCTCGCCTCACAGCTCGCCGAGATCGGCGTGATCCTGCTGATGTTCGGCGTCGGCCTGCATTTCTCCATCAAGGACCTGCTCTCGGTGCGGCGGATCGCGCTGCCGGGCGCGGTGGCGCAGATCGCGACCGCCACCGCCATCGGCTTCGGCATGGCCTGGCTGATGGGATGGAGCGTCGGTGCGGGCCTGGTATTCGGCCTGTCGCTGTCGGTGGCCAGCACGGTAGTGCTGCTGCGCGCACTCGAGGAGCGCAACGCGCTGCAGTCGTCCGAAGGCAAGATCGCCGTGGGCTGGCTCATCGTCGAGGATCTCGCGATGGTGCTGGCGCTGGTGCTGCTGCCGGCACTGGCGCCGGCGCTCGGCGGCAACACGGACGCCCTTCACGGCCCGCAGGTTCACCCGAATCTCTGGGTGGCGCTGTCGATCACGCTGGCCAAGGTAGGCTTGTTCGTGGTGCTGGCGCTGGTCGTGGGCACGCGCATCGTGCCCTGGCTGTTGATGCGCGTGACGCGCACCGGTACGCGCGAGTTGTTCACGCTGTGCGTGCTGGCCATCGCGCTCGGCATCGCCTACGGCTCATCCGCGGCCTTCGACGTGTCGTTCGCGCTCGGCGCGTTCTTCGCCGGCGTCATCCTGTCGGAGTCCGAGCTCAGCCACCAGGCCGGCAACGACTCGCTGCCGCTGAAGGACGCGTTCGCGGTGCTGTTCTTCGTGTCCGTGGGCATGCTGTTCGATCCCATGGTGCTGGTGCGCGAGCCATTCGCCGTGCTCGGCGTGCTCGCCGTCATCATGGTGGGCAAATCGGTTGCCGCCTTCATCATCGTGCTCGCATTCCGGCACCCGCTGCGCACCGCGCTCACGGTGTCCGCCAGCCTCGCGCAGATCGGCGAGTTCTCGTTCATCCTGGCAGGTCTTGGCGTGGCGCTCGGGCTGCTGCCGGAGACCGGGCAGGACTACATCCTCGCCGGTGCGCTGTTGTCCATCGCGCTCAATCCCGTGACCTTCGCAGGAGTCGATCCGCTCGCGAGCTGGTTCGAGGCGCGGCCGCGATGGCTGGCACTGCTGGAGCGCCGCGGCGCCGAGCGGCATCGCACGCCGGTGTCGGACATCCAGGGCCTGCGCGAGCACGCCATCCTCGTCGGCTATGGTCGCGTCGGCGGCAGCATCGGTCCCACGTTGCAGGCGCAGCAGCTGCCCTTCGTCGTCATCGAGCGCGATCACCTCATGCTCGCCAGTGCGCAGGCGGCGGGTATCCCCACCATCGTCGGCGATGCCTCCGCGCCCGGCGTGCTGGAAGCGGCCGGCATTGCGCGGGCCCGCCTGCTGGTGGTGGCCACGCCGCACAGCTTCCAGGCGCGGCGCATCGTCGAGCGCGCGCGCGAGCTGAAGCCCGGCATCGACATCGTGGTGCGCACGCACAGCGCCAGCGAGCTCAAGGCGCTCGAGGCGCTGCAGGTCGGTCGCGTGGTCATGGGCGAGCGCGAGCTGGCGCGCGGCATGCTCGAGTACTCGTTGCGCAGCCTGGGCGTGCCGCCGGAGCGTGCGCGCGCGGTCGCGGGCCGCGACGGCACCATCAATCCCGAAGGTACTTGATGCTGTCCGCGGCCGAATCCGCAGCCCTGCTCCTCAGCTTGTCGGTGGCCGCGCGCAGCGTCGCCTTCAACCTGCCGTTCGCCATCCTGGTGGCGTGGTTGCTCACGCGGACGCGCTTTGCCGGCCGCACGGTGTTCGATGCCTTCGTGCACCTGCCGCTGGTGCTGCCGCCGGTGGTGGTGGGCTATCTACTGCTGGTGCTGTTCGGTGTGCGCGGACCCATCGGCGGCTGGCTGCACGACCGCTTCGGCATCCAGCTCGCCTTCACCAGCACCGGCGCCGCGCTCGCCACCGCGGTCATGTCGTTCCCGCTGGTCGTGCGCTCGATCCGCATCTCGCTCGAGGCACTCGACCGTGGGCTCGAAGATGCCGCGGCGACGCTCGGCGCCGGGCCACTCGACCGCTTCTTCTCGATCACGCTGCCGCTGATCGCGCCCGGCATCCTGGCGGGCGCGGTCACGGCTTTCTCGGCCGGCCTCGGCGAGTTCGGCGCCGTGATCACCTTCGCCGCCAACATCCCGGGCGAGACGCGCACCTTGCCATTGGCGCTGTATACGGCCATCCAGACTCCGAACGGCGATGCACTCGCGGCACGGCTGGCGTTCATCTCGTTTTCCCTGGGTCTCGCCGGGCTGCTGGCGGCCGAAGTCCTCGCGCGGCGGCTGCGCCGCATGCTGGGTCGCTGATGCTGCGCGTGGAATTGCGCAAACGCCGCGGCGACTTCGCGCTGGACGTGGAATTCCACGCTTCCGTGCCGGGTGTCACGGCGCTGTTCGGTCGCTCGGGCTGCGGCAAGACGACGCTGATCTCGCTGCTCGCGGGATTGCTGTCGCCGGACTCGGGGCTGGTCAAGGTCGGCGACGACGTGCTGGTGGATACCAGTCGTCACTACGAGCTCGACGTGTGGCACCGGCGCATTGGCGTGGTCTTCCAAGACGCGCGCCTGTTCCCGCATCTTTCGGTGTCGGGCAATCTGCAATACGGTGCCAGGCGCGCCCGGGACGGCGGCCCGGCGCCGGTGAGTTTCGACGACGTGGTCACGATGCTCGGACTGGGCGCGATGCTTGCGCGCCGGCCGCATGAGTTGTCAGGCGGCGAGCGGCAGCGCGTGGCGCTCGGTCGCGCACTGCTGGCGCGGCCGCGATTGCTGTTGCTCGATGAACCACTGGCCTCGCTGGACCTGGCGCGCCGTGAAGAAGTTCTGCCCTACCTCGAGCGAATGCGCGATGCGCTGTCGATTCCCATCGTCTACGTGAGCCACCAGTTCGACGAGGTGCTGCGACTGGCCACGCGAGTCGTGCTGCTGGATGCCGGCCGCGTGGCCGCCGATGGCGATCTCGCCACGGTGAGCCGCCATCCGGCACTGCGCGCCATCGTCGGGCCCGACGCCGTCGGCGCGGTCATGGCGGGGTACGTCGAGAGCACCGACGACGCCGGGCTCACGGTGGTGCGCGTGGGCGATGCGCGGCTCGTGGTGGACGAGCCCGCCGCCCTGGGTCAGCGGATCCAGATCCAGGTGCTGGCGCGCGACGTCATCGTGGCCACCGAACGCCCCGCGGGGCTCTCGGTGCGCAATGCGGTCGCCGCGCGCGTGGTGTCCGTCACGCCCGACGTGGGACGCGCCGTGCTCGTCGAGCTCGAGGTGGGGCCGGACGCGATGCTGCTGGCGCGCATCACGGCGCGCGCCTCGCAGGAGCTCGGCATTTCGGCCGGCAAACAGGTCTGGGCACTCATGAAAGCCGTCTCCCTGCGCGGGCACGTGTTCAGCGCACCAGCCCGGGCAGATACTGCACGGTGATGCCCAGCGCGATGACGGTGGCCAGCGCGGCGAGCGCGAATCCGGCGTTGCGGGCGAGTGTCTCGTATCTCATGGTCGTCTCCTGAAGCGTTGAAGCCTGTCGTTGGACGGGCATCATGCGATCGGCATCGACGACTCACAAACCGGATGCCTGAAACCGGCATCACGAAAACTTAAGGAATGAACTCCATCTACCCCGAAGTGGGTAGCTAGGCGCGCACCGCGCTGTCAGGCTTGCTGGGCCTTGACCGGCGCGAGCTTGGCCGTGCGCCGCGTGAACAGGTCGTGCGGCTTGGGAAAGCTGCGCGCCGCGTCGAAGATCCAGTCGCGAAACCGCTTGACCTTGGGCATGACCAGGTAGGGTTCGGGACAGACGAAGAAATAGGAGAAGCGGAACGGCAGCAGGGCGTCGCCCGCCAGCACCACGCGTCCCTGCTCGAGCGAACGCTGTACCAGCGACCAGCGCGCCAGCGCGAAGCCGATGCCCTCCTCCGCCGCGGCGATGACGCCGGCCGAATCGTCGATGATGGGCGCGCGTGCGAGCCAGCTCGCTTCTTCGCCCTTCTCGATCCACGCCTGCCAGGGCTCGTCGGTACTGCCGAGCAGCGGGAAATTCTGCAGATCCTCGCCGCGCGGCACCGGCCCGTACCTGGCGAGCAGCGCGGGCGAGGCGATGGGAATCACCCATTCGTCCAGCAGCTTCTCGACGTACAGGCCCGGCCATCGGCCGAGGCCCATGCGGATGGCCACGTGCATCTCCGAGCGCGAAAAATCCACCGCTTCGCGCGAGGTGTGGAACCGCAGATCCACGCCCGTATCGAGGTCATTGAACGTGCTGATTCGCGGCAACAGCCAGCGCTGCAGGAAAGACGACAACAACGTGACCTGCAGCGGCCCCTCGGCGCGATGCTGCTTCAGGTGCTGCATCGATGCCTCGAGCTCGTCGAGACCGCGACGCACACCCGGCAGCAGCTGCTGGCCTTCGGCCGTGAGTTCGATGCGCCTGCCGGCGCGCTTGAAGAGCTGCACCTGCAGGTAGTCCTCGAGGGATTTGACCTGCTGGCTGACGGCCGCCGGCGTGACGTGCAGGGCCTCGGCCGCATCCGCAAACGACAGCCGCGATGCCACGGCCTCGAAGACACGCAGCGCATTCAGCGGCAGGCGGGCGTAAGCGGTGGTCACGTCAGTTTTCCTAATGAGCGCTTTACCAAGCGCGTTTGTTCGAGCCGGCACTGTAGCGCACATTGCCCCCACAGCCACTCTGCCATAGGAGATACCCAGATGAGCTCTCGCAACCAAGTCCCCCGCACGGTGGAGGCCAGCCTGGACGCCCGCCTGGCGCCTTTCGGGCTGAACGACTCCCGCCAGGGCCTCGAGGACCTGGATGTCGAGGCCTCGCGCGCCGTCGCGCCGCAGCAGGATCGCCACCTGCGCATGAAGCTCGTCAACGATCTCAAACTACTGTTTGCCGCGCTTGGCGCGGGTGGGGGCGTCGTGCCGCTCGGTGAAAACGGCTGCACGGCGCGTCTCCTTTCGAACTACGCCGCGAGCCTGCGCGACCACTGATTTCGACTTCGGCCGACAGACCCCGCTTGACCCCCGGCACGCCGGAAGCGTCCGGGGGTTTCTTTTTCATGATGTCCCGGACCTCGCGGTCTCGCCACGTAACCGGCACGTCACCGCTGCACGACTGACGCCGCAACCGCGGCATCCCTACGCTCTCCCGGCCTTGTGGCAAACCCATGACGAGGAGGACGAGAGTGAACATCCCACGTGCGGTGGCGCTGGCCGGCCTGGCGCTGCTGCCATTTTCCACGGCGGCGGTGGCGCAGGATGCCCCCGCCGCCAGCGACAACGACGATCTGCGGCGCGAAATCGAAGCGCAGAAGCAACGCCTCGCCATTCTCGAGCGCAAGCTCGAGATCCAGCAGGACGCGGCGACGACGGCGGCCGCCGGCGCGCCGCGCATCACCGCGAGCGCGTCGCGCTTCCAGATCGCCTCCAACGACAACTCGAACTTCCTGCGCCTGCGCGGCACGCTGTTCGCGGACAACCGCGCCTATGGCGGCGAATCCGTGCCCGAGACGGCTGACACCTTCCTGCTGCGCAGCGTGCGCCCGACGTTCGAAGGTACGTTCGGCGGGATATTCGACTTCAAGTTCACGCCCGATTTCGGCGGCGGACGCAGCACCATCGTCGACGCATACGCGGCCGCCAGGTTCAACCCGGGCCTGATCGTGACCGTGGGCAAGTTCAAGCCGTCGGTGGGGCTCGAGCGTCTGCAATCCGAGCCGGACCTGCGGTTCATGGAGCGCGGTCTGCCGACCCTCCTCGTACCCAATCGCGATCTCGGCGCACAGCTGTCCGGCGATTTCGCGGGCGGCGCGTTCAGCTACCAGCTGGGGTATTTCAACGGCGTCGCCGACGGCCAGAGCAGCGACAACCTGTCCTCGCCCGATGTCGAAGGCGACACCGGTGGCGACTACGCCGCGCGCTTGTTCTTCCAGCCGTTCATCGATGCCGGGAACTTCAACCTGCGCGGCCTCGGCTTCGGCATCGGCTCGACCTGGCAGGATGTGCCAGGCAATGCCGCGAGCCCGTACCTTTCGCCATATCGCTCGCAGGGGCAGGTCGTCGTGTTCAGCTACCGTGCGAACAGCGCGGCCGGCGCCACGGCCAACAACGCCACTTTCGCAGATGGCGAGAGGCTGCGCCTCGCGCCGCAATTCCACTACTACCGCGGCCGCCTGGGTATCCTCGGTGAATACACGCAGGTACGGCAGCACGTCTCGCGCGCCGTCGGCGGCACTACGCGATCCGATACGCTGACGCACAGCGCCTGGCAGACGCAATTCTCCTGGTTCGTCACGGGTGAGGAAGAGTCCTTCCGCGGCTTCACGCCCGGCAGCACCTGGCAGCCTGGCAAGTCCGGATGGGGCGCGCTCGAGCTGGTGGCGCGCTACCAGGAGCTGGACGTCGACGACGATGCGTTCACGGGCGGCGCGGACTCGTTCGCGAATCCGCTGACGGCCATCAGCCGGCAGACGGCCTATGGGCTCGGTCTCAACTGGTATCCGTGGAACACGGTCAAGCTGTCGGTCAACTACGACCTGACGCATTTCGAGGGCGGCGCAGCCGGCGGCGACCGGCCCGAGGAACAGGCGCTGTTCACGCGTTTCGCAATCAACTACTGATGGAGTCTGCACATGTCCACGAATCTGCATCGCCGGTTGCTGCTCGCGCTGAGCGCGGCGGTGTTCATCGGAGGTACCGCGCACGCGGCCGAAGTCTCGCTGCTCAACGTGTCCTACGACCCGACGCGCGAGCTGTACGTCGATTTCAACAAGGCGTTCGCCGAGTACTGGAAGAAGAAGACCGGGGAGACGGTCACGATCAGGCAATCGCACGGCGGCTCGGGCCGGCAGGCGCGCGCGGTCATCGACGGGCTGGCCGCAGACGTGGTGACACTGGCGCTCGCCGCCGACATCGACGCCATCGCCACCCACGGCAAACTACTGCCAGTCAACTGGGACGAGCGTCTGCCGGATCACTCGGCGCCCTATACCTCGACCATCGTCTTCCTGGTCCGCAAGGGCAATCCGCAGAAGATCAGGGACTGGGGCGACCTGGTGCGTGACGGCGTCTCGGTGATCACGCCGAACCCCAAGACTTCGGGTGGTGCGCGCTGGAACTATCTTGCGGCCTGGGCGTGGGCGAAGCGGCAGCCCGGCGGCAGCGACGCGACCGCGCGCGAGTTCGTCCGCAGGTTGTTCCAGCACGTGCCGGTGCTCGACACGGGCGCGCGCGGTTCCACCACCACCTTCGCGCAGCGCGGCATCGGCGACGTGGCGATCTGCTGGGAGAACGAGGCGTGGCTTGCCACGAAGGAACTCGGGCCCGACAAGTTCGAGATCGTGGTGCCCTCGATCAGCATCCTCGCCGAGCCCCCGGTGGCCGTGGTCGACAAGGTGGTCCTGCGCCGCGGCACCCGCACCGTGGCCGAGGAATACTTGAGGTACCTGTACTCACCCGAAGGCCAGGAGATCGCGGCGCGCAACTACTATCGCCCGCGCAACCCGCAGGTCGCGGCCAGGCACCGGCCGCTGTTCCCGAAGCTCGAGCTCGTGACCATCCAGGATTTCGGCGGCTGGGCGCAGGCGCAGAAGGAGCACTTCGGGGACGGCGGCATCTTCGACCAGTTCCACGCCCGATAGTCGCAAGCGGCAGCGCGATGGCGGCCTTCCCCTGCGCCGGCGTCGAGTTTCCGGCTCAGGAGCCGCCGATGGCCGCGCGCAGCGCCGCGATGCTCTGCGGCGCGCCGTGCAGCGGCGCGATGCGTTGCACGTCGAGGCCCAGCCGCTGGATGTTGTCGGCGAGATTCCTCCACAGCGGATTCACCACCGCGGGTGGTTTCGCGCCCGGCGGCGTCGGCGTCCAGGCATCGGCCTCGACCAGCAGGCGGTCGGCGGGTAGATAGACCATCGCGAATGCGTCGTTGTGGCCGCTGCCGCGGATGGCGTGCACCTCGAGCGGATGGCGCGCGTCGGCCAGCACCAGTTTGTCTTCGAAGGTGCGCAACACCGGCTTGCGCCCCGACCTCGACAACCGGTCCGGATTCAGCGTGCGCGGTGCGGCCCATGCCCGGGCGTAATAGCGGGCATTGCGCGCCAGCGTGATCACGGGGATGCCGGCGTCCACGAAAGTGCGCAGGCCTCCGGCGTGATCGAAGTGCGCGTGCGTGTTGATCACCGCGGAAATCCGCTTTGCGGGGAACAGCTCGCGCGCCCTGGCGATGACGGCTGCCGCGCGCTCCTCGCCGAGCGGCGCCTCGACGATCACGAGGCCCGCGGCCTGCTCGACGACGACGCTGTTGTGCGTGCCACCGCCGAACAGCAGCAAGCCGGGCGCCAGCTCGAGGATTTCGATCGGCGCGGCCGACGGCGCGGGCTCGGCCGCGATCTGCGCCGGCACACTGAATGCCTGGGCCGTGTTGACGCGCACCGCGGTGACCTCGAGGTCATACCACGGCAGGTCCGCGACGCGCCGCTGGATGCGCGCCGGGAATCTCACGCCATCGAACTCGCGATAGTCCGAATAGCGGAATTCGATGGGCGTGTCGCCGAGCACGGCGGAGTCCATGATGCTGCGGACCTGCGTGACGTCGCCCGCGGCAGTGACGACGCCCTGGAAAGGAAACGCGCCGAGCGTGAACGACACATCGAAGCCACCGTCGGCGCGACTCGCAACCCTCGCCGCGTGCGTGCGGGCTGCCTTGATGAATCCCTGCGGTGAGGCCCACAGCTCGGCATTGCGTTCCGCCAGATTGGCCGGGATGGCCGTGGGGCCCGGCGCCAGGTTCCAGGTCACGCCATCCACGGCGAATTGGTCCATGGTCTGCTCGGAATGCGGGCGCGCGCGTCCTGGCTCCTGCACCTGCACGCGGTGGTACTTCGCGTGCACGGCGCCACGTGCGAAGTCGAGCGTTGCCACGTAACCGTCCACGTCGAATGGCGGCCACGGCAGCTCCGGCGCGGGCGCCTGGCCGAACTGGTAGTAACGCCCGCCCGCCTCGAACTCCAGGCTCTGGATGGCCTCCACGCCGAGACGCTCCGCCGCGACATCGAGGCTCGACGACTGCTCCGTGGCGGCGGTGGAAACCTGGATGATCAGCTTGCCGCGCACGTGCCCCTCGCGGCTTCTGGTCCAGGCCTCCGCGGCCCGCTCCATCGGATACACGCCACCGACGATGACCTTGAACTTGCCGGCATCGGCCAGCGCAGCGAGCCGCGCCAGCAGCTCGGAATTGGACGCTCCGGTGGCGCGATCCGGACGCGCGCAGCGGATCTTCGCCGCCGCGCAGGCCGACTCGTCGGTGCCGCCGACGATGGTCACGAGCGTGCCGCCTTCGCGCACCACGCCGATCGAGCGCCGGGCGGTCCCGGCGTCTGCCGTGTTGAGGACGAGGTCGACGCCCCTGATCACGTCTTCGAACCTCTGCGACCGGTAGTCGATGGTTTCATCGGCGCCGAGCGCCTTCAGGAACCTGCGGTTGTTAGCCGACGCGGTGCCGATGACCCGGGCCCCCGCCGCCTTGGCGAGCTGCACGGCGGCCGAGCCCACGCCGCCGGCAGCGCCGTGGATCAGCACAGTCTGGCCTGGCTGGATCCTTCCCGCCTCGTGCAAGGAGCGGTACGCGGTCTCGCCGGCGATGGGCACGCCGGCGGCCTGCTCGAACGTCATCGCGTTCGGCTTGCGCGCCAGGCTGTTCACCGGGATCACGGCATATTCGGCGTAGCTGCCGCTCTGCCGGGCGAAGCCCAGCACCGGATCACCCACCTTCCATCCCGTCACGCCGTCGCCGAGAGCATCGATGACACCGGCGACGTCCGTGCCGGGCACCGCGCCGATCCGGCCCGCCGCGCTCTTCCAGTCGACGGGATTGACGGCCGCGGCGCGCACCTGGACGAGCACTTCGCCGCCGCCCGGTCGAGGCACGGGCATGTCGCGCACGGATAGTGTCGCGCCATCTCCCACTACCACGGCGCGCATCCGCCCGGGCGCGCTCCAGCCGGTGGATACCCACAGCAACGTGAGCAGCACGACTGCTGAATTTCGCACAGAGATTCCGGCTGACGTTGCGCGCATGCTGGCTCCTGGTTGATGCCGATGTTACTGGAACTGCTAGTCTTCGACTCCATGAAGAAGACCGGCACCCGCCTCTGGATCCCACTGGCCCTCGCGGCATCGATGCTCGCGGCGTGCAGCGACGGCGCCCGCAGCGACGTCGTGCTGCTCAACGTGTCCTACGATCCGACGCGCGAACTGTACGAAGACGTCAATGCGGCCTTCGCCGCGCAATGGTTGCAGACGCATGGCCAGCACGTGCGCATCAGCCAGTCACACGGCGGCTCGGGCCGGCAGGCGCGTGCCGTCATCGACGGGCTGCCGGCCGACGTGGTGACGCTGGCCCTGGCCAGCGACATCGACGCCATCGCGGAGCAGGGCAAACTACTGCCGCTCAACTGGGCCGAGCGGCTGCCCGAGCACAGCGCGCCTTACTACTCGACCATCGTGTTCCTGGTGCGTGCCGGCAATCCGAAGCAGATCCACGACTGGGGTGACCTGGTCCGCGGCGACGTGCAGGTGGTCACGCCCAACCCGAAGACCTCCGGCGGCGCGCGCTGGAACTATCTGGCGGCCTGGGCGTGGGCCGAGCGCCAGCCCGGCGGCAGCGAGGAGACCGCCCGGGAGTTCGTCCGGCGGCTGTACCGCAACGTGCCCGTGCTGGACACCGGTGCGCGCGGCGCGCTCACCACCTTCGGCCAGCGCGCCATCGGCGACGTCGCCATCTGCTGGGAAAACGAGGCGCACCTGGCGCTGCGCGAGATGGGCGGGGGCAAGTTCGAGATCGTCGTGCCGTCGATCAGCGTGCTCGCCGAACCCCCGGTGGCGGTGGTCGACAAGGTGGTGCTGCGGCGTGGCACGCGCGAGATCGCGCAGGCGTACCTCGAGTTCCTCTACACGCCGGAAGGCCAGCAGATCGCCGCGAAGAATTTCTACCGGCCGCGCAATGCCGAAATTGCCGCGAAGTACGCCGCGCAGTTCGCGCAGGTCGAGCTCGTGGGCATCGATCATTTCGGCGGCTGGAAGCTTGCACAGAAGACGCACTTCGCCACCGGCGGAATCTTCGACCAGATCACCGCCGGCAAATAATGGGGACATTTCAGTCGACCGTCAGGCGGTAGCCGCTGGGCGCGGCGGTTTGCAGGAGCTGCGGTACGGCGGGATTTGCTTCGATTTTCTGGCGCAGGCGGTGCACGAGCTGCTTGAGCAGCTGGCGATCGCCCGAGCCGCGGTGGCCCCACACCTGCACCAGCAGTCGATCCGAGTTCACGGCGCGGCCGGCCTGGGCGAGCAGCATCTGCAGCAGGCGCAGCTCGAGCTTGGTCAGGCTGATGGGCTCACCCGCGCCGATGCGCACCGTGTAGTTCTCGATGTCGAGGCTCACGCGCCCGGCGGACAGCGGCGCATGGCCGCGCTCCGCGCTGGCGCGCCGGAGCAATGCCTTGACGCGCGCCAGCAGCGTCTTCGGGCTGAAGGGTTTGGTGAGATAGTCGTCGGCGCCGAGATCCAGCGCCTTGACCAGGTCCTGCTCCTCGCCGCGCACGGTGAGCATCATCACCGGCACGTCACCGCGCGCGCGGATGGCCGTGCAGACGTCGAAACCCGAGGCGCCCGGCATGTTGATGTCGAGGATCACCAGATCCGGAGATTCCGCATCGAAGGTCGACAGCGCGCCGGGACCGTCGCTGGCCTTGACCACGAGATAGCCTGCCTGCGACAGCGAATAGGCCACCAGGCCCAGCAAGTCCAGGTCGTCATCGGCGACCAGGATCTTCACCGCGACACCGGCCGTTCCGTCGGCAGGCGCATCGTGAAGCGCGTGAAGCCATCCGCGGTGCGCGCCGCGTCGATGGTGCCCCCGTGACGTTCCACGATCGAGCGCGAGATCCACAATCCCAGGCCGAGGCCGCCGGGCTCCGGCTCCTCCGCCCCGCGCTTGAAGCGCTCGAAAATGTCCACGGCGCCGTCCGGCAGGCCCGGCCCGGAGTCCTCGACCCAGGCACTCACGGTGTCGCCCTCGGCGCGCGCACCGACGCGGATCGGCGTGCCCTCGGGCGCGAACTTGCTGGCATTGGCGATGAGATTCACGAACACCTGCGTGAGCCGCGTGGCATCGCCCTGCAGCGCCAGACCGTCCGCGACCTCGACTTCGAGCGGCTGACGGCGCTGGCGCAACAGCGACTCGACCAGCGCGCGCGCGTCCTCGATGACGTCCTTCATCTCGATGCTCTGCCAGCGCACGTCGAGCTGCCCGGATTCGATGCGCATGCTCTCGAGCAGATTGTCGATCAGCCGCGTGAGGCGCAGCGCGCCGCGCTCGAGCGACAGCACCAGCTCCTCCAGCTTCTCCGGCGGACTGGTCTTGAGCCCTTCGCGCAGCAGCTCGATGGACGCGAGCTGCGCGGCGAGCGGCGTGCGGAACTCGTGGCTGACGTTGGCGAGCACCGTGTCGCGCGCGCGCCGCACGCCCTCGAGCTCGGTCTCGTCGCGCATGACCTGCACCTGCAGGCCATCCACCACGCGCGAGCTGGTGATCACGGTCTGCCGATCGCCGGAGCGAGTCTGCAGCTGCTCCACCGACTGCGCGCTGCCCGCCTGGCGGGCACGCAGGATGGGGCAGGCCGTGGTCGTGCAGGGCCGCGTGCCGGCCGGCGATCCCGGCGGTCCGCAGGGCTTGAGCACGTCGCCGCAGAACCTGCCGATCGCATCCTTGGCCTCGATCCCCAACAACCTGGCCGCCTGCGGATTGAGGTAGCGGATGTTGCGCTCCTGGTCGACGGCATAGACGCCCTCCACCACCGCGCCGAGCACCACCTGCGCCTCGGCCTCGCGCTGCCGCAGCTCCGCGTTCAGATCCACGAGGTTGCGGCGCATGTCGTCCATGGTGCGCGCCAGCTGCCCGATCTCCGCCGGCCCCGCAGTCGGGATCGAGGTGGCGAAGTCGCCCTGTCCGAGGCGCACGGCGGCGTGGGTGAGCGCCTCGGTGGGCTTGGTGACGCGCCATCCCAGCAGCACGCCGGCCACCACCGCGAGCGCCGCGAAGGCCACGGCGGTGAGGATCAGGCGCCACACCAGCGAGCTGACGACCCGATCGGTTTCGGTGGAGGAGGCGCGGGTTTCGATGAGCGCGATGCCTTCGCCGCTCGAGGAGAAGATCGGATAGCTCGAGGCATACAGCCCGAGCTTCTCGATGCGCTGCACCGCGAACCGGCCGTCGGCGAGCGCCTGGGAGTGCAGCGAGGTGAATTCATTGACCGGCATCGCATTGAACGCGCGGTAGTTGAGGATGCGCACCGGCAGGCCGGTGTGCTCCGCCAGCACCGCCGCCAGCTTCTCGTCGAGCAGGCGCACGACCACCACGCTGAACGAGGTGTACTGCGCGGGTAGTTTGGCGACGGCGCCGACCACCGAGTGCTCCGTGCCCGGCGGCACGGCCATGAAGCGCTCGCCCTGCTCCACCGCCACGGTGTAGAGCTGCGGCCAGGGGAGCTCGGCGCCGGTCGACGCGACCACCTGGGCGCCGTCGAACACCGCGCAGGCGTCGAGCTCGCTGGTCTCGCAGAATCGCCGCAGGAAAGGCGTGAGTCCCTGGCGGCCGGGCTCGGCGATCAGCCGCCGCAGCGGCGGGCGCTCGGCCAGCACACGCGCGTAGGTCAGCGTGTCCTCGGCCATGCGCGTGATCTCGGCGCGTGAATTGGCCCCCGCGAGCTGCACGCGCACCTTCTGCTGGCTGTCTGCGAGGCCACGCAGCATGTCGATGGCGAAATACGCGATGCCCGCGGCCACCAGCAGCACGATGATCGCGTTGCTGGCCGCCAGCCACCACCCGAGGCTGTTGCGTTTCATCGCCGCCGGTACCCGGAGCGCTCCACCAGCGTCTTGATGATCAGGGTGACGACGGCGAGCAGCGAGAGCATGGAGGCCACCGCGAATGCCCCGACGAAGTTGTACTCGTTGTAGAGGATCTCGATGTGCAGAGGCATCGTGGTGGTCAGCCCACGGATGTTGCCGGAGACCACGGATACCGCGCCGAACTCGCCCATTGCGCGCGCATTGCAGAGGATGACACCGTACACCAGTCCCCAGCGGATCTTGGGCAGGGTAACACGAAAGAACGTGAACCAGCCGCCGGCGCCGAGCGTGATGGCGGCCTCCTCCTCGTCGTTGCCGAGCTGCTGCATCAGCGGGATCAGCTCGCGCGCCACGTAGGGAAAGGTCACGAACATCGTGGCCAGCACGATGCCTGGCAGCGCATAGACGATGCTGATGTCGTGCGCCTGCAGCCAGGCGCCAAACCAGCCGTTGAGGCCGAACAACAATACGTAGATGAGGCCCGACACCACCGGCGACACGGCCAGCGGCAGGTCGATGAGCGTGATCAGGAAGCTCTTGCCGCGGAATTCGAACTTGGCGATGCACCAGGCGGCGGTGATGCCGAAGATGGTGTTGAGTGGCACCACCAGCGCCGCGGTCGTCAGTGTCAGGCGGATCGCCGCGCGCGTGTCCGGGTCCGCGAAGCTCTGGAAATAGGCTTTCCAGCCGCTCTGCAGGGCCGTGGCGAACACCGCCGCAAGCGGCGCGGCCAGCAGGGCGCCGAGGAACGTCAGCGAAATCGTGATCACGAGCCAGCGCACCAGCGTCGCTCGCAGGCCGGTGTGGCCGGGCCGCGTGGCGAGCTCGGCGGCGATGGCTTCGGTGGTTGCCGGACCGGCCACGGACTACCTCGACACCATGAGTCGCTTGCGACCCCAGACCTGCAGCAGGTTGATGGCCAGCAGCATCACGAACGAAATCGACAGCATGACCACGCCGAGCGCGGCGGCGCCGGCGTAGTCGAATTCCTCGAGCCGGATCACGATGAGCAGCGGCGTGATCTCGGTTTTCATCGGCATGTTGCCCGCGATGAAGATCACCGAGCCGTACTCGCCCACGGCGCGCGCGAACGCGAGCGTGAACCCGGTGAGCAGCGCGGGCAGCACCGTGGGCACGATGATGCGGCGGAACACGTAGAAGCGGCCGGCGCCGAGCGTCTCGGCCGCATCCTCGAGATCGCGCTGCACTTCGGCGATGGCCGGCTGCACCGTGCGCACCACGAACGGCATGCCGATCAGCGTCAATGCCACCGTGATGCCGACCCAGGTGTAGGCCACCTTGATACCGAGCGGCTCGAGGTACTGCCCGATCCAGCCATTCGCGGCGAAGATCGTGGTGAGCGCGATGCCGGACACCGCCGTCGGCAGCGCGAACGGCATGTCGATGATGGCATCGATGACCTTGCGGCCCGGGAAGTCGTAGCGCACCAGCGTCCAGGCGATCATGAAGCCGAACACCAGGTTGATTCCCGCGGCCACGAAGGACGCGCCGAAGGACAGCCGGTAGGAAGCCAGCGCGCGCGGACTGGTGATGACCTCGATGAAGCGCGAGAAATCCATGCCGCCGGCCTTCAGCACCAGGGCCGACAGCGGCAGCAGCACGATGGCGCACAGGAAGAACGTCGTGAATCCCAGCGTGATCCCGAACCCGGGAAGCACGTTGGGCTCGCGCTGCCCGAGCTTCATGCCGCGATCTCGGGATTGCTGCGCACGCCAAGGTCGGGTGCGCGATAGACGATGAGCACCGGCCAGCCGGGCTGCGCCGCGAGCAGGCTGCGATACGCCGTGCCCGCCTGGCGGATGTCGGTGATGCCGAGCACCAGCATCTGCGCCGCGCCCGCCGACAGGTTGCGCGTGATCTCCGTGACGGTCTCGCCGATCGCCAGCTCGGTGCGCATCTCCAGGCCGTGGGTCTGCTGCGCCTCGGAGCGCGCGTCGAGCAATTTGCGCATGGGCGCGGCGCGGCCCGTGGCCTGCGCGCCTTCCGGCACGATGCCGAGATACACCGCTTCGGCGGTCACGTGGCGCAGCAGGCTCGCGGATACGGCGAGCGTGGCGCGACGCACGGCCTCGTCCGTCCAGTGGATGTACACGCGCGTCGGGTTCGGCGCCTGGCGCGGCAGCACGAGAACCTCGGCCGCGCCATGCTCGATCAGCCATTCGACCGTGCCGGCGGCCTGCGCGCCACCGAAGATCGCCGCGACGCCGGTGAATGGCGCGGGCGGCGTGCCCGCGGAGTCCGGACCCTGCGCGATGGCGCGCAGGCTGACGCGCGTCTTCATGCGCGTCGAGAGCCCCTCGAGCAGGGGCTCGCGCGCCAGTTCCTCCGCTTCGGCCTCGGTCGGAGCGCAGGCCAGGAAGCTGGAGATCGGCGTCGGCAGGATGTGCAGGCGGCGCGCACCGAGCGCCACCTGCGCGCCCGCGCGCAACGGCAGTTCGCGCCGTTCCGGCTGCGTGCGCGTGATTTCGACCCGCGCTTCGGCGGCGCTGCCCGAGCCTAACAACTGCGCCGCGGAGGGTTCATCCAGCAGCCGCACCCGCAGCCGCTCGAGCGCGCCCGTGAACGCGACCTCTTCCACGGCGCCGCGCGCGATGTAGTTGGACGACAGCAGCTCGCGGGTCTCTGCCAGCTCGACTTCCTCGGGCCGCAGCACTGCCACGACCTCGTGTTCGCGTCCACCCTGCAGGCGCTCCGCTGCCTGCGCATTGACCGGGGTAACCCCGAAGCGAATGCCGTCGGCACTCTGCCGCGCCAGCAGCAGGTTGGCCGCGCCCAGGAAAGTCGCCACGAAGCGTGTCGCCGGCTGCGCGTACAGATCGTGCGGATATCCCACCTCGAGCAGCCGCCCGTGGTTCATGACCCCGATGGTATCCGCCAGCGCGAACGCCTCTTCCTGGTCATGCGTCACCAGCACCGTGGTGATGCCGAGCTCGCGTTGCACCGCGCGGATGGTGCGGCGAAGCTCTTCGCGGATCTTGGCATCCAGCGCGCCGAAGGGCTCGTCGAGCAACAGCACCTGCGGCTTGTGCGCCAGGGCGCGCGCCACGGCCACCCGCTGCTGCTGGCCGCCGGAAAGCTGTGCCGGCAGGCGCTCATCCAGGCCTTCGAGTGCCACCAGCTTGAGCAGCTCCTTGCGGCGCGCGACCCGCTCGGCGCGCTTCATGCGCCGCACGCGCAGCGCGAACTCGATGTTCTCCGCCACGGTCATGTGGCGAAACAGCGCGTAGTTCTGGAAAACCAGCCCCACGCCGCGATCGCGCGCCCGCACGTGGGTCACGTCGCGGCCGTGCAGGGATATGCGCCCGTGATCGATGCCGGTGAGGCCGGCGATGGCCCGTAACAGGGTACTCTTGCCCGAGCCAGACGGCCCCAGCAGCACGAAGAACTCGCCCTCTTCCATCTCGATGGAAACGTCGTTGACGACCGGTTGTTCCTGATACCGTTTGGTGACTTGGTCGAGCGCGATGGACATCCAGGAGCCGCGAGGTTGAAACCGGGCGGCCATGCTAGCAGCACGCCGGTAGTAGCCCGAGTAACGCGGTGGTTACAATCCGGTCACAGCGGCGTCGCGCGGCGGAACTTAACCGCGCGGCCGGCCGACTAACGTGTACTCCTTATTCATGGGATTTCCCGAATGGCCACCGAGACGAACTCACCGCTGAATCTGGAAAAGGCCGCCGGCAAGCGGCAGGAGCGCCCGCACTGGGTGCTCGACGACGCGGTGTACAGCATCAGCGCGCTGCTGCTTTCACTCATCGTGATCCACAGCATCTGGACGCTGGTGATCCGGCCGCGCGCCGAGGCCGTGCTCGGCCAGCGCGTCGAGATCAAGAACGCCAACGTCACGCACCGCGTCCTGCAGCTGCGTTCGGTGTACGTGATCCTGAAGGACCACGAGCAGGAGCTGTGCGTCACGCTGTGCATGTGGTCATTGCTGCTGCTCGGCCGCCAGGCCTGGCTCACGCAGAAGGACCGCAAGCTGCTCGACAAGGATTACGTGAAGATCGGCGATGCGCAGGTGGTTCTGCCCGAAGACGCGCGCGTGTATTCGCGGCCGCTCGAGGCCCTGCCCCGCGAGGAACAGGACGGCTTCCTGCCGCGGCTGCTGATGGTGGCGTACAACCGGTTCGGCGCCACGCGCAGCGTGCAGGACGCGGCTGAAGCCGTGCGCGACGAATGCGAATTCGAGTCCGCCAGCATGGACACCAAGCTGTCGATGGTGCGCTTCACCGCCTGGGCCATCCCGGCCGTGGGCTTCGTCGGCACCGTGCGCGGCATCGGCGCGGCGCTGCAGGAGGCGCAGGGCGCCATGGGCGGCGACATCTCCGGTGTCACCATGGGCCTGGGCGTCACCTTCAATGCCACGCTGACGGCACTGGTCTCCTGCATCATCGTGATGTTCTGGATGCACCAGCTGCAGCAGTTCCAGGACCGGCTGGTGCTCGACGCGCGCACTTACGTCGATCGTCAGTTGCTGCGCAAGCTTCGCGTCGTCGGCAAGTAGCGCGCACCGGCGCCGGCCGTTGCGCACGCTGGTCTGGTTTCGCGGCAAGGATCTGCGCGTCGCCGACCACGCTCCGCTCGCGAGCGCGGCGCGCGATGGTGAGGTCATTCCGCTGTTCGTGCTCGACGAGCACTTCTTCCGGCCCGAAGCCGCACGTCGCACGCCATTCCGGGTCCAGTTCCTGCTCGAGTCCGTGGCTTCACTCGCCGCCAACCTCGAGCACCTCGGCTCACGATTGATCGTGGTCGGAGGACGCAGCGTGGAAGTTGTGCCGCGACTCGCGCGGCGCTGGAAGGTGGACCGCGTCGTGGCCCAGAGCTGGGTGGCGCCCCTGGGGCGGGATCGGGACCGCCGCGTTGCCGCGCGGCTCACGGTGCCGTTCGAGCTCTTCGACACGGAAACCCTGTGTCGGCCGGGCATGCTGCGCACCGGGGCGGGCGCGCCTTTTTCGGTATTCACGGCGTTTGCGCGCGCTTTCCGCCGCGAGGTGCAGGTCGAGGCGCCACTGGGTGCGCCGCGCCGCCTGCCACCCGTGCCCCGTGAAGTGAAGACGCATGGCGACTCGTTGCCGGCGCTCGCCGGGCTCGGCATCGCGCACAACCCCCAGGTGCTGCGTGGCGGTGAAAGCGCTGCGCGTGCGCGCCTGCGATCCTGGCTGGCACGCGACGCGAAGGATTACGACGAGCTGCGCGATCGACCGGATCTCGAAGGCACCAGCCGACTGTCCGCCGACCTGAAGTTCGGGACGCTTTCGATCCGCGCGGCATGGCATGCAGTAGATAGAAAGCTGCGCGATCTGTCGCCCGGCGCGCTGCGCGTGTTCCAGGATGAGCTGCTGTGGCGCGAGTTCGCGCATTCGACGCTGTTCGACCGGCCGCAACTGCTCGAACGCCCCTTCCAGGAGAAGTGGCGTGGATTCCGCTGGCGCGAAGATCATGCCGCCTGGGAAGCCTGGGTGCGCGGCGCGACCGGTTATCCCATCGTCGATGCCGCCGCGCGGCAGCTGCTCGCCACGGGTTTCGTGCACAACCGGGCGCGCATGATCGCGGCCAGCTTCCTCGCCAAGCACCTGCTCCTCGATTTCCGGCGCGGCGAGCGCCACTACTTCGAGATGCTGGCCGACGGGGACTGGGCCAACAACGACATGGGCTGGCAGTGGTCCGCCGGCTGCGGCTGCGACGCGCAGCCGTGGTTTCGGATCTTCAACCCCGTCGCGCAGGGCCTCAGGTTCGATCCCGACGGGACATATGTCCGGCGCTGGGTGCCGGAGCTGTCGGGATTGCCGGGGCGCTACATCCATGCGCCCCACGAAGCACCACCCGACGTGCTGCGCGGGGCCGGCATTCGCATCGGCCGCGACTACCCGCGGCCCATCGTCGATCACGATTTTGCGCGCAAACGCTTCATCGAAATGGCGCGGAAACACCTGGGATGATCGGCTAGGATTCACGCCGTGAAGCGCCTGCGCCCCATGCGATTCCTTTCCTGGATCCTGCCCGTCGCACTGGGTGTCCTCGTCGTCCTCGTGCTCAGGCCCTCGGGATTCAGGTTCAACACGGACGGCGCCGCCGCGTCTCGCATCGCGATGTGCTCGCAGGACAGGCCGCGCCGCGAGCGCGTGCCAGCGGCAGATCAGTCGCTGCCCGGCGACCGCCGCGGCCAGTCCTGCAAGCACTGCACCGCGCCTTTCCTCGGCACGCCATTCGCCTTGCTGGACGCCGACGCATCCGTGGTCACGCCGCTGGCGGCCATGATTGCGGGGCCGTCGCGCACTCCGGCGCCGCTGCTGCGCGCGCGGGAAGCCCACGGCCCACCGCACGCCTGACGTCAAGCCGCCCCCATTGTGCGCGAGCCGCAGCCCGCGCAGGAGTACTCATGCTGCGTCGATTCATTCCCTTCCTGTTCGGCATGCTGGTCGTGCCGGCGACCGCACACCAGTACGAGCTCGGTGCGCTGGTGATCGGCCATCCCTGGACGCGGCCAGCCCCCGCGACCATGTCGATGGGCGTCGCCTATCTGTCGATCACCAACAATGGCAAGGACGCCGATACGCTGATCGCCGCGAGCACGCCCGCCGCCGAGTCCGTGCAGTTCCACCAGACCACGATCGTCGACGGGGTGGCGCGCATGCGGCCGCTGCCGGAAGTGCTCATCGCGCCGGGCGGCACCGTGCGCATCGAACCGGGCGGCATTCACCTCATGCTCGTGAACCTGAAGGCGGCGCTCGAGAGCGGCAAGCCGGTGCCGCTGACCCTGGAATTCCGCAAAGCCGGCAGGATCACCGTGCAGCTCAGCGTGGAACGGCGCGAAGACATGTAGGACGATGCGCCGTCGCCTAACTAGTGCCACGGCACGGCTGTAGGACAACTGCCAGTTTTTCCAACGCCGCGCGCAATAGTTGCGTCGGCGCCCGGCGGCGGACGCCTGATCGCGCCGCCAGGGCGTCGCACGGGCCCGTGCCGGCCCGGTTGGGGATGGCAGGCAACTTGCACGTGACCTTTACATAGAACGAATACAGGGGCGCTGCCCCGAAGGTCTCGATGCGCAAGCCCTCGCCTGCTGCCCTGTCATGGGCAGTGTTGCTTTCGGCCCTGCTGGCCGCCGCCGCGGTCGCCCGCCCGGTCACGGTGGAACAGCTTTCGACGTTCGGCGTTCCCGATCCTGCGTACACCGGATTCGGCATCGCCGTGGCGATCGACGGCGACTATTCGATCGCGACCGCCGGTCGCACGGTGCTCGATCCGGGCGGCGACCCCACGCTCACGCAGATCTTCTCCACCGCATTCCTGTTCCGCCGCAGCGGCACGCAGTGGCTGCCGGTGCGGCAGCTGGAGGAAACGCGGCAGATCCGTACGTTCATCATCCCGCCAGCCGTGGCCATGCGCGATGGGCGGGCCGCCGTGCAGACGGCACGCACGGATTTCTGGCGGCTGGTCGCGGGCGTATGGGTGCGCGAGCCCGCCGAGCTCGACACCGACGGGCCGGGGCCCTATCTATCCGTCGACGGCGGTCGCGCGCTCAGCGGCGACGGCACGGGCCCGTGGGACGGACGCATTTTCGAACCTGACGCGAGCGGCACCTGGCGCACCAGCGCGGTGTTGTCCGGCAAGGTGCGCGCCGCCGGGCTGGATGATGAGTTCCGCGGCGGGCCCGCCGATCTTTCCGGGTCCTGGGCCGTCGTGATGCAGCCCGACGGCGACGACGATCCGGTTCCGGAATTCTTCATCTATCACGACTACGGCCCGGGCATGGGTTGGGACAGCATCCCGTATGGCGGCGCCCGCCCGCCCCCCGGTGCTACACGTTTCGGCGATGCGGTCGCGATCCGCTGGCCGGACGTGTTCGTCGCCGGTGGCCTCGAGAGCGGTACCTACGTATACCGCGAGAGTCCCTTGATGGGGTTCGAGCTCGCCACGCGCGTGCAGGCGCTCGACAGCTTCATGGGCTCCGGCCACACGGACTCCTTCGCCCGCACCAGCCAGTTCCTGCTGCAGCATGCCTGGAGCGCGGATCGCAACGCCCATGTCGTGAACGTGTTCGCCCGGCGGCCCGACGGCACCTTCGACCACGTCGCCGTGCTCGCCGCGAAGCGTGGCGAGTCGCTGGGACGCGCCATCGCGATCTGTGGGCGGCGCGTGCTGGTCGGCGACAACGGCAACGGGCTCGTGCACTACTTCGAGATCCCCGCGGACCTGACGGTGCCCGCCCCCATGCACGACACGTTCGGCAGCGGTAATGGCGCCGGCTGGTCCACCAGCCCCGGAAGCGCATTCGCCACCGCGGTGCACGGCGTCTCGCGCGTGTATCGACAGTCGCAGATCGAGGGAGAGGCACGCGCCGTACTCGACGGCGCCTTCTTCCGCAGCGAAGCCGTGGAAGCGGACCTGCGCATCATCGGCTTCGGCGTGAGCGGCAGCGGCGCCGGCCTCGCCACGCGCTACCAGAATCCGCAGAACTTCTACGAGGCGATGTTGCGCAACACCGGCCGCGTGGAACTGCGACGCATGGCGAGCGGCTCCACGCGGATGCTGGCATCGGCCGCATTTCCGGTCGCGGTCAATCGCAACTACCGCGTGCGCATCGAGTCGGTGGGCACGCTGCATCGCGTGCTCATCGACGGCAAGGTCATCCTGGAAGCGGATGCCACCGGGCCCACGGCGGGGCGCGCGGCGCTGGTCACCGATCGCGCGCAGGCCGAGTTCGACAACGTGTTCGTGAGCCCGGCGCTGGTCACCACGATGTATGCCAATGATTTCCAGGATGCCGCCGGTCCATGGACACACACCGGACTCGGCTTCTGGAATCTGCGCTTGCGCGGTTCCAACCAGATCTACAGCCAGAGCTCCATCGCGGGCGACGCGCGCGCCAGCATCGGCGTGCCGGCCGGCGACCAGATCGTCCGCACCCGCGCGCGCCTCGACACCTTCGCCTCGGCCACCGGCACGCAGGAACGCTGGTTCGGACTCATGGCGCGCCACGCGGACGACCAAAATTTCTACTATCTCTCGATGCGCAGCTCGCAGACCGTGAGCCTGCGCAAGGTGGTGAACGGCCGCGTGACCGAGCTCGCCCGCCGGCCACTGTCCGTGAAACCGGCCGTCTGGTACCGGCTGCGGCTCGACGCCATCGGCAACCGCTTGCGCGGCTACGTGAACGACACGCTGTGGCTCGAGGCCACCGACGATTCACTGCCCGGCGGCAACTCGGGTCCCGTGATGTTCAAGGCCGCGACCGACTACGACGAGTTCGTCGCCTATCAACCCTGACCATGACGCCGCGCATCCATCACCTGAACTGCGTGTCCTCGTGCCCGCTCGGCGGTCGTCTCATGGACGGACGCACGCCCGGCGTGCTCACGCGCGGTTCGTTGTGCTGCCACTGCCTGCTGGTCGAGTGCGCGCAGGAACTGGTGCTGGTGGACACCGGGTTCGGCACGCGCGACGTGCGCGACCCGCGCGGCCGGCTCAGCGGCTTCTTTCTCACGTTGTTGAGCCCGGATTTCAGGGAGGAGCTCACGGCCATCCGGCAGATCGAAAGGCTCGGCTTCGATCCGCACGACGTGCGCCACATCGTGCTCACGCATCTGGACTTCGACCACGCCGGCGGCCTCGACGATTTCCCCTGGGCGCGTATTCACATGCTGCGCCAGGAACGCGATGACGCCGCCGCGCGGCGCAGCTGGCTCGACCGGCAGCGGTACCGCCCGCAGCAGTGGTCGGATCGTTCGAAGTGGCTGGTGCACGATGCGATGCCGGGGAATCACTGGCTCGGATTCGACCAGGTCTGCGGCGGCTCGGGACTTCCCGAGGACATCCTGCTCGTGCCCCTGATCGGCCACACGCTGGGCCACGCCGGGGTGGTGCTGCGCACCGGCGGCGGCTGGCTGCTGCAGGCGGGCGACGCGTACTTCCACCACCGGGAAATGGATCCGAAGACGCCATGGTGCACGCCCGGCCTGCGCGCCTACCAGTGGCTGATGGAGAAGGACCGGCGCGCGCGCCTCGAGAACCAGCGCCGGCTGCGCCAGCTGCGGATCTCGCATCCCGACGTGGACATCTGCTGCGCGCACGATCCGGCGGAGTTCCAGCGCCTCGCCGGCCGGCGGATGTCCGATCTGCCGGAGCCGCTGCCGCCGTCCGCGCGCTACGCGACCTCGGAGTCCGGCGTGCACTTGATCCCGACCGCGCGAGGTGTACGCGAGCGCCATGACGGTGACGCAAGGCCGCCGCGGAACCGGTGAAGGTGGATCAGTCCGGCATCCTCTGCCCGCGCGTCTCGATCACCCACTTCATGAACAGCAGTCCGGCGACCGGCACGAAGCCGATCATGAACAGCGCCTGATAGAGGATGTGCACGTCGCCCCTGCCGGCCGAGGCCACCGCGCCGACGACGAATACGCCGCCCGCGGCGATCACGCGGCCGATGTTGTAGCAGAAGCCGGCCCCGGTGGAACGCAGTCGCGTCGGGAACAGCTCCGGTAGATAGAACGTGAAACTGCCGAAGATGCCGAACACGGTGAGGCCGATGAGGCCGAACAGGTACAGCCGCGTCCCCGGCGCGATGTCGAGGCCGAAGGTCGCGAACAGCGACAATGCGGAGCCGAGGAAGTAGACCACGTACATCGGCCGGCGGCCCCAGCGCTTGGCGAACCACACCGTCAGCAGGGTGCCGATGAGGCCGCCGATGTTGAAGCTGTTGGTGGCGATGGTCTTCCAGCTCTCGATCAGGGTGGTGGTCGCGAGCACGTCCAGCCCGCGCGTGGCGGCCTCTGCCTGGGCCATGGTGGTGGCCGTCACCGGGATGAAGGCGTTGCAGCTCCACCAGGCGATCAAGGCGATGACGGCGACGATCAGCGCGCTGATGGTCCGCGGCCGCAATGCCGGCTGGAAGATCTCCCGCAGGCGTGCGGGCGCGGCGCTGGCAGCCGCGGTGGCCCACATCTGCGGCTCCTTGACGAACATGCGCACGACGAAGGCCACGGCCGCGGGCAGCAGCCCGAACAGCAGGACATACCGCCAGGAATTCACCGGATCGTGCCTGAACAGGTCGCCGGCGATCTCTGCATTGACCCAGGTGGCGAGGAACAGGCCGAACGGCGCCGACGTGTAGAGCAAGGCGCCGGCCTCGACGCGCTTCTCCTCGGGTACGACCTCCGCGACCATGGCGGAGCCCGCCGCCCATTCACCGCCGATGCCGAGACTGGCGACGATGCGGCACAGGATCAGCTGCCACATGTTCGTGACGAAGGCGCAGGATGCCGTGCCCAGTGCGTACAGCAGCATGGTCACCATCAGCACGCGGCGCCGGCCGAAGCGGTCGCAGATGGGCCCGAACAGCACGCCGCCCGCCGCCCAGCCGAACAGGAACAGCGAGGTCAGGATGCCATTCCATTGCAGCGTCGCCGCCTTGGCGTCGGCGGACCCGAGCGGGATGCCTAACAACGTCGGGACCGCGTTCGGCGCCACGTAGTTGAACAGCAGTCCGTCGAAGACGTCGAACCCCCAGCCGAGCCAGGCGGCGAAGAACACGGTCCACTGGTAGCGGGTCAGCTTGATCATGCGCCGGCGAGTGTAAATGGGGACATTCCCCGATTGCTAGCAAACGGGGACAGGCTTGGCCGCATGCGGACGGAAATATCAGGGGCGGAAGCGGAGCTGGCGCGACTCATGCCCTCGCCGGGGGGCGGCGACCGACTCTAGCAAGCGGCGCCGCCGGTCGAGACGCTGCCCGCTGGCCTCCCGGCGCGGCGCGTTCGACCGCCAACTAGTTAGTATCAGTCAGGGGAGCAGCCGGTCGTGGCGAGGAAAGTCCGGCGAGGTCCCCGTTCACGCCCGCTTGAACATGATGGGAATTCCCGAGGGTGTCACCAGTGTCTGATCCGCCGTGAACGGCCGCTCGCGTCCTTCCGGCGCGCGGTCGGCCACCGCGGCGATCACATCATCGAGCGGCCCCGGGCGGCCGAGCGCAAAGCCCTGGCCGAACTGGATGCCGAGAGCGGCGAGCCGGTCGCGCACCCCGTTGCTCTCCACGTATTCGGCGACCGTGGTGATGCCCATGGCATCGGCGAGCTGCACGATGGCGCGCACCAGTGCCTGCGAACGCGTGTTGGTCAGCACGTCGCGCACGTACGAGCCATCGAGCTTGATGGTGCTGATCTCGAGATTCTTCAGATAGGCCAGCGAGCTGACGCCCGTGCCGAAGTCGTCCAGCGCGAAGCGCACGCCGTGCGAGGTCATGCGGCGGATGAACTGCTGGACCTGCGTGAGATTGGCCGCCGCGGCCGCCTCGGTGATCTCGAACGCGAGGCTGGTGCCTTCGATGCCGTGCTTGCCCATCGACGACAGCAGCCACTCGAGGAATTCAGGATCCGAAAGCGTCGGCCCGGACAGATTGATCGAGACGCGCACGGGCACGGCCGGGTGACCGGCCCTGCTGAGCTGCTCGAAGGCGCGCTCGCAGACCGCGCGGTCGATCTCCGGCAGGATCTGGTAGCGGGTCGCCGCCGACATGAAATCCGCGGCCTCGACCAGGTTGCCCTTGGTGTCGATGATGCGCACCAGCAGCTCATAGGTGATGGGCAGCGAGCGGTTGATCAGCGGCGTGATGGGCTGCGCGAACACCACGATGCGCCGGTTGCGCAATGCCTCGCGCACGCTGCCGATGAGCCCGATCTCGTCGTGGCGGCGGATCATGCTCTGATCCGTGTCCTGGTAGACCTCGACGCGGCCACGGCCGCGGTCCTTGGCGGTCTTGCAGGCGATTTCCGCCTCGGCGATGCGGTGATCCAGGTGCAGATCCGCGGCCGAAGTCGACACCGCGCCCCACGACATCGACACCGGGTGGTTCGGCTCCTTCTGCGCGAGCGTTCCGCCGCCGCTGACCTCGCGGCAGATGCTCTCGGCCAGCTGGCGCGCCTGTGCCAGATTCATGTGCGGCAGGAAAACCGTGAAGCGGTCGCCGGACAGCCGGCACGCGAAGCTGTCGGCGCCGACCAGCGCCCGCTTGATCGCGCCGCCGCAGCGCGCGATCACGCGATCGCCATCGGAGAAGCCCGCCAGGTCGTTGATGAGATGCAAGCGGTCGATGTCGCCGTACAGCAGCGACAACATCGCAGAGCCGGGCGCATCCTGGGCCCAGGATTCGACCCGCGTCTTGAAGGCGCCCCAGGACAGGAGGCCCGTGAGCGAGTCCAGGTCCTGCGTGGCGCTGCGCGCCAGCAATCGGGCGAAGCGCCCCAGGCGCTTCACCGTGAATTCATCGAAGCTCGGCTCGTCGGCCCGGTTGAACACCATCAGCGCGCCGGCCGAACCGCCACGCGCGATCAACGGCACGGCAACGAGCTTGCAGGCGATGTCGCCGCCGCTGCGGTGCTTGAGCTTGTTGGTGGCGATGGGCTTGCGCGTTTCGCTGCAGCGGCGCGCGAGTTCGTCGCCCACGATGCCGAGCTGTGTGCGCACGAATTCCAGGTCGGCGTCCGAGCGTCCCCAGATGATGCGGGAATCCTCCCGCGGCAACACCGCCGCCGCCGACGTGCATCCCAGGCGCAGGCAAACCGCCCGCAAAACGCTCTCCGTGCTCCGCTCGGGCGCGCCCGAGTCGAGCAATGTGTTTTCTGCCGACCGCACCGATTTCTCCGCTCTCTCGACTTTGTTTGTGTTCGTTGGCGGCAGGCAGATTAGTCGAGCGGCGCAGGCGGAAAGCCCACTCACTTCGCAACTTTTCCCCGGTTCGTGGAGTGCGTTCCGCGCCCCGTACGTTATGAGAAGCGCTTCCAGGGGTTATGTCAGATGGTGCGGAACCGCCCCGTGGACGAGCCGTCCGCCTGGCTGGGCAGGTTGCCGGCCAGCAGGTTGCGCCGCCGGGTCACCGCCGCGTCCAGGATTTCCTCGAGGGGCATGGGCTTGCCGAACGCATAGCCCTGGCCGATGCGGCAGCCGAGACCTAACAACGTCTCGCGTTGCGAATCGACCTCGATGCCCTCCGCGACCGCATCGAGGCCGAGCGCGTCGGCCAGCGACAGGATGGCGCGCGCCAGCGCCACCGCGTCCGCCCCGTCGCTGCCGTCGTCGCGCACCAGCCGTTCCACGAACGAGCGGTCGATCTTCAGGATGTCGATGGGAAAGCGATGCAGGTACGCGAGCGATGAATACCCGGTGCCGAAGTCATCGAGCGCCAGCCGCACCCCGATCATCTTCAGTTGCTTGAAGGTCTGCTCGAGCCGCGCGGAGTCCTCGAGCAGCAGGCTCTCGGTGACCTCGAGGATCAGCGCGTCGGGGCGGATGCGGTGAGCGGCAAGCGCCGCGCGTACATCGTCGGCCACGTCTCCCTGGTTGAGGTAGCGGCTAGAAACGTTCACCGAGACGCGGATGCCCTCACCCTGCCCGACGCCGCGTTGCAGCCGGACCAGGTCGGCGCAGGCGCGATCCAGGATCCAGCGCGTCATCGGGATGATCTGTCCCGTCTCCTCGGCGAGCGGAATGAACTCGCCCGGCAGCACGAGCCCGCGGGTCGGATGCCGCCAGCGCATCAGGGCTTCGACGCCCACCAGGTGGCGCGAAGCCAGGTCCACCGTGGGCTGGTAGTGCGCCTCGAGCTGCTGATTTTCGATGGCGACGGCCAGTTCGTTCTCGATGCGGATGCGGCGGCGCGCGGCGCGCAGCATCTGCGGCTCGAACGCCTCCGCGTGGCCCTTGCCGCGCGACTTGGCGGCGTACATGGCCGCATCCGCGTTGCGCATCAGCCGCTCGACGTTGCTCACGCGGTCGGCAATCGCCACGCCGACACTGGCGCCGATGCGCACCGGCTGCCCCTCGATCTCGAACGGCAGCCGGCAGGCATCGATGATGTGGCGCGCGACGGCCATGGCCGCGTCCATGCCGGCGGCATGGTCGATCAGCACGCCGAACTCGTCGCCGCCGAGGCGCGCCACCGTGTCGCCCGCGCGCGTGCACTGCACGAGCCGGTGCGCAAAGCCGCGCAGCAGCTGGTCACCGGCGCCATGGCCGAGGCTGTCGTTGACGGTCTTGAAATTGTCGAGGTCGACGAACAGGACCGCCGGCGTCATGCCATCGGCGATGTGACGGATCGCCTGGTGCACCCGGTCCGTGAACAAGGTGCGGTTGGCCAACAAGGTCAGCGGGTCGTGAAACGCCAGCGCGCGCAGCTGATCGTTGAGGCGCGCGGCATCCGTGACGTCGCGGACGTTGAGGGTCACGCCGCGGATCGAATCCACGTGGCAGAGATTCGCGATCACCATCTTGTACGAGCGCTTCTCGCCGCCCGGCTGCGGAATCGAGAACACCGCCACCTGCTCGGAGTGCGGGGCGCGCAGCACCTCGTCGAACACCCGCCGCACATTCGGCGCCTCGGGACCCAGCACATCCTCGATCCTCTGGCCGCACAGCTCGCCGGGCGCCCCGCCCAGCAACTGCTCGGATGACGGGCTGGCATAGCGGATCATCGCATCCGGGTCGCAGATGGCGATCATGTCGCTGGAACGCCGGACCAGCTCGGTCAGGCGCTCGTCGAATCGCCGCATGGCGACCTCTCGATGCAGGCCGACCACTTCGCGCGTCGCCATCGCCTGGCTGATGATGACCAGCACCGATGCCGTGGCGATCACGATGATCAGCAATGGCGACTGAAACTGCCCGAGCCCGAGACGGTCGTCGAGCAGCGCGATGACGCCCGTCGCGAGCGCAACGACCGGCAGCGAGCCCCGCAGGTCACCCGGCAATCCCGCGGTATCCGTGGCCGGTCGACGTCGCCGCCGCTCCGTCCAGGCGCTCATGAACAGGCACAGGTAGAAAAAGAAGTACGCGAAGTCGATTCCGGTGCCCACTTCATAGTCGCCGCGCAACTCGGCATTGACCCACAACAGGTCGGCGACCAGCGTCGCCATCATCGCGGTCAGCAACCACACCAGCGGTCGCTCGGATCGCCAGTCGTTGATCTGCATGGCGACCATGGCGCCGGCGATCAGCGCGACCGCATTGCCGATGCCGTAGCCGGCCACCGACCAATGCTGCGCGAGCTGTGCGGCATTCATGCCGCCGAGCGGCGCCAGAGCCGTGAACCACAGCAGCGTGCCGATGCCGATGGCGAGCATCGCGAAGTCGATCAGCGAGCGCGCGGTGTCGAGCCGGCCGCCGAGATCGAAGTAAAGAAGACCGCAGGCGACCGCGGCCATCGGATAGTAGAAGAGATAGAGCACGTCCGGCCACGAACCGAAGGTGACGTTCGTCGTGAGCGCGCTGTATCCCCAGCCGATGCTGGCGATGAAATCCAGGGTCAGCGCGCCGAAGAACAGCCGGTACGCGAGTCGCCGGCGGGGTGCGAGGCTGGCGTCGTTGATCACCGGCCAGAGCATCAGCCCGGCGCTGATCATCAACGGGAACGTGCCCCACGCGCCGATGTACTCCGCGCCGGCCGCACCACCCCATCCGAGCGCCAGGGCCATTGCGCAGGCAATGCTGTAGAGCACGCCGAGCAGCATGAAGACCGGTGCCCGGTGATCGACGAATTTTCCCAGCGAGAAAGACATGATCCGCGTTCGAATGATGTCAAAGCGCGGCCGACAACTCCCTGATCGCAGTCACAGCCGCCGCGCCAGCGATGCTTGCCAGCCCGGCGGTGACTCGTCAGACTGCCGCCGGGCACTGGAATGCCCTGAGAGAATCCCCGATCGTGAAGCGCCCAACGCTGCTGCTCATCGCCCTGGTGTCCGTCCCGCTCGCCCATGCGCAATCGGCGACCGTGATCACGGGAAGTCTGGGAGGCACTTCGGACTTCGTGTTCCGGGGTCTGTCGCTGACGCGTGGCAAACCGGCGGCGCAGGCCTCGATCGACGTCGAGTTTCCGCAGGAGTTCTACGTCGGCGCATTCGCGGCCACCTGCGATCCGAATCGCGGGCCGAGCCCGCCGTTCGAAATCGATTTCTGGGCCGGCCGCTACTGGCGCGTGTCCGAGGACTTCTCGGCCGACCTGCGCCTCTCGCAATACACCTACCCCGACGATCCGCGCCGCGTGAGCTACAACCGCACCGAGATCACCGGCACGCTCGGCTTCCGCAACCGGCTGTACCTCGCGACTATCTACTCACCCAACACCAAGGCGGTCGCATCCTCGCCGGGATACGAGGAGGGAGACGCCTGGGCGCTCGAGCTGTCGGGCCGCCAGCCGCTGAACGAGCGCTTCGCGCTGTCCGCGGGGTTCGGTCACTACGCGCTCAACGACATCTACCATGACAGTTACAACTACTGGAACGTCACGCTGAGCGCGACGCTGAAGCCCTTCGAGCTGCAGCTCGCCTACCTGGGCGTGGACGACGACGCTGCCCGGCACTTCGCCCAGGACGCGGTCGGCGACCGCGTGGCGTTCACGGCGCTGTGGCGTTTCTCGAACCAGTAACCGGGAACCCGGCCCCAGACCCCGGGTACTCATGAGCATCTGGTCTCCGAAGGTTGCCGCCGTGCCACTCCAGAGCGTCGAATCCACGAATCCCCGGGCGCTTGCGACCCCCCATACCGACTCCACCGAGCGGGAGCTGCTGGAACGCATCGCGCGCGCCAGGGACCAGGGCGCCTTCCGCACGTTATATGGCAACTACTACCAGCGTCTCTCGCGCCTGCTGGCCCGCATGTCGGTACGCCGGGAAGACATCGAGGAAGTCATCAACGACACGTTCTGGGTGGTCTGGACCAAGGCGGCGGAATTCCGTGGCGCTTCCCAGCTGTCCACCTGGATCATCGGCATCGCGTATCGCCGCGCGCTCAATGCACTGCGGCGGGCCAAGCTGCGCCCCGTGGCCGACGAGGCGTTCGACGAGGATTCGATCAGCGTCGGCTCCACGGAGGAGGAAGAAACCAACCAGCAATGGCTGTCGCTCGGACTGGAGCGCCTGCCGGTGGAGCAACGCATGGCGCTCGAACTCACGTACACTCTCGGCCACTCCTGCGAGGAGGTGGCGGCGATCCTCGATTGTCCGGTCAACACGGTGAAAACCCGTCTGTTCCGGGCACGAGAAACACTCAAACAAGTTCTGCCCGAGCTGGCTGGCATGGCCGGAGGAAACTCATGAGTTCCCGCATTCCCGACACTCACGCCGAAGCCTGGGCCCTGCTGCCGTGGCTCGCCAACGGCCGCCTGTCGGTCGAGGACCGTGAGTGGGTCGAAGCACACCTGCAGACCTGCGCCGAATGCCGCGCGGAGCTGGCCGCGCAACGCCTGATCGCCTCGCAGGTGAACCGCGAGGAGTCCGCATTGCCGCAGCCGCCCGCCTCGGACGAGCAGCGCTCCTTCAACAAGCTGTGGGCGCGCATCGAAGCCGCGGAATCAGCCTCCCTGTCGGCGACCGGAACTGCCGCAGCGGCGGTGGCGGGGCCGCGTTCGTCGCGCACCGTGCGCTGGCTGGCCGCCGCGGTGGTGGTCCAGGCGCTCGGCCTCGGCGTGCTCGGCGTGGCGCTCAATGGCAGCAACGGCGATGACGTCATCAAGACCGTCTCGACCGTGGAACCGCGACTCAATGCACCGGCGGTGACGCTGGTGTTCTCGCCGCAGACTTCCATCGAGACCGTCAACACGATGCTCGCGCACCAGGGGCTGTCCATCGTTTCCGGACCGGGGCTGCAGGGCAACTACAAGGCCGAGCTGTCACCCGACGCGGTGGCATCGGGTGCCACGGCGGAATCCGTCGCGGCGGTCATTTCGAAGGATCCGAATGTCGTTCTTGCGCAGCCCATTGCCCGATGAGTCGAGGCACGAAGACCTGAAGCGCCACGCGTGGCGCCTGGCCGTGGCGTTGGCGCTCGCGGCCCTGGCCCTCGTGCTGTCCGGCGCCGCGACGGCGGCACCGCCCGAAGTGCGGCCGCCCGACGAGGTGCGCACGGCGCCAGGGCAGTTCATCGTCGTGGCGGTGGCCAACCCCGTGACCGGCCGGCCCGCGGCGGTGGGCGGCACGGCGCACGGTTACGGCTCGACGACCAACTACCGCGTCAGCGCCACGGCGAGCGCACTGATCCACGAGCTGGCGCGCAAGCACTCGCTCACGCTGGTGTCCGAGTGGCCGATCGAACAGCTGCAGATGCACTGCGTGCTGTTCCGGATTCCGCCGGGCACCACGCGTGAAGCGGTCATCGAGAAGCTGCTGGCCGACAAGCGCGTGCTGATCGCGCAGCCGCTCAACGAGTTCGAATCGGCGTCCGCGGCGACACCGGCATTCGACGACCCGTATGCGCGCCTGCAGTCGAACGTGAGCGCGCTCGACGTGGCCGAGGCCCACCACTTCAGCCGCGGCGCCGGCGTGCGCGTGGCGATCATCGACACGGGCGTGGACACGGGCCATCCCGACCTTGCCGGCCGCACCGAGCTCACGCGCAACTACATCGACGGCGACGACAGCGCCTTTCGCAGCGACCGGCACGGCACGCAGGTCGCCGGATTGATCGCGGCCTCCGCCAACAACGGCATCGGCATCGTGGGCGTGGCGCCCGACGTCAGGCTCATGGCCTACAAGGCCTGCTGGCAGCCCTCGCCGAGCAGCTCCGGCCGCTGCAACTCCTTCACCGTGGCACAGGCGCTGGCCGATGCGCTCGCGGCCCGGGCCCACGTCATCAATCTCAGCCTGGTCGGACCGAGCGACCCGCTGCTCGAAGCGCTGGTCGCCAGGGCGATCCAGGCCGGCGTGATCGTGGTCGGCGCGGTATCCGACGATCCGCGCATGGCCTTCCCGGCCAAACTACCCAGCGTGCTGCCGGTGGCCGAGGCCGAGGATGCCCGCAATGACGAACCGAACGTCCTGCGCGCACCGGCGCGCGACATCCTGACTCTGGTGCCGAATGGCCACTACGATTTTGCGTCGGGTAGCTCGCTGGCGACCGCGCAGGTCACCGGCGTGGTCGCGCTGCTGCTCGCGAAGAACCAGAAGCTCGGTGCCGACCGGCTGCGGGCCTTGCTCGCGCAATCCACCGAGAAACACGACACCACGCGCGGTCCATTCCTTTCGGTGAATGCCTGCGCGGCGCTCGCGCAGCTGGTGCACGGCGCGGTGTGCGCGCAGCGCTAGGTGTCTATTCGCCGCAGGTCGTCTTCGCCAGCCAGCCGACCACCGCCGACAGCGCTTCACCATCCGTGGCGCCCTGCCGCCGCGCCATCTGGTAGTGATCGATTTGCTGGTGTGCGCTGGTACCGCGCTTGAGGATGACGCGCGCGTGCTCGGTTTCGGCCAGACAGTCGAGCGCGATGGCATCGTCGCGGACGATGGCCAGCAATTCTTCCAGCAACTCACCGAACGGCACGAGCTCGCCACGCGCCAGGTCGAGCAGGCTGCCGTCGGATCCGAAACGCATCGCGCGCCAGCGGTTCTCGGCGATCAGCATGCGTGGGTACCTGCGCCAGCTCTTGTTCTCGCGGCGCAACCGGTAAAGCATGCGCACCACTGACAGGTTCAGGGCCGCCAGGCACACCGCATCCTCGAGATGCGTGCAGCAGTCGAAGACGCGCGTCTCGAGCGTGGGATAGCGCGAACTCGGGCGGATGTCCCACCAGATCTTGGTCGTGTCCTCGATCAGCCCGTTGCGCACCAGTGCATCGAGATGCCGGCGGAACTCGCCGTAACTCTCGAACGGATCCGGCAGGCCGGTGCGCGGCAGCGAGGACAGCAGCATCAGCCGGAACGACTGCATGCCCATGTTCTCGCCTTCCCAGAACGGCGATGAGCAGGAGAGCGCCAGCAGGTGCGGCACGAAATACGACAGCTGGTTCATGACATCGACGCGCAGGTCATCGTCCTCCAGCCCGACGTGCACGTGCATGCCGCAGATCATCATGCGGCGCGCCCCACCCTGCACTTCACGCGCGATGTCGGCATAGCGCTCCTGGTCGGTAGGCTGCGGGCGATGCGGTGCGTGCGCGAAAGGATGGGTCGACACCGCCACCGGCGCGATCCCGAAGTTCGCCGAGATCTCGGCGACCTTGCGCCTGAGCGCGCCCAGCTCGCGTCGCATCGCGGCCACCGAGACGCACACCGAGGTCTTCACCTCGAGCTGCGAACGCAGGAATTCCGGGCTGACCCGACCGTCGGTCTCGGCGATGCACTGCTGCAGCAGGTCCGCCGGGGGATCCGAAACCAGATCGCGCGTGGCCATGTCCACGAGCAGATATTCTTCTTCGAGCCCCAGTGAGAATGTGGGCTCAACGTTCCCCGGCCTCGCCATGGTTGCGAGTATGCCTAAGGGCGGAATACCTCGTCGATGGCGCAGGGCTCCGCCAGGTGGAAACCCTGGATGTAGTCCACGCCGATGGCCTTGAGCACGGCCAGGACTTCGGCGCTCTCGACCTTCTCGGCGATCGTCGCCACGTCCATGGCGCGGCCGATCTTCGCGATGGCCTCGACCATGCTGCGATCGACGGCGTCGGTGGCCACGTGCGCCGCGAACTGCCCGTCGATCTTCAGGAAGTCGACCGGCAGCGTCTTCAGATACACGAAGGACGACACGCCGCTGCCGAAGTCGTCGAGCGAGAATCGGCAGCCACGCGCCTTGAGCTCGCGCATCAGGAAGGTTGCCTTGGCGAGCGAGGCCACGGCAGCCGTCTCGGTGATCTCGAAGCACAACGCCTGTGCGACCTGCTCGCTGCCCAGCCGCGTCATCACGAATTCGAGGAAGTCTTCGTCGTTGATGGAAGTTCCCGACAGGTTCACGGCCAGCAGCGGCAGTCGCACGTTGCGCGCCACGCAGTCCTCGAGCAGCTCGATGGCGCGGTTCACCACCCAGCGGTCGACCATGACCATCACGTTGTAACGCTCGGCCGCGGGAATGAACTCATCCGGCGGCACCAGCGTGCCATCCTCGTCTCGCAGCCGGACCATGAGCTCGTAGAACGGCGCATCCGCCTCGGCCGCGGACCCATGCCCGGTCGAAGAGCCGACCGGCATGATCCGCTGCGCGAACAACTCGAGCCGGCCGTCTTCCACCGCGCGCGCGATGCGGCCCACCCACTGCATTTCACGATGCCGGTTCGTGCCGTGATCGCGCTCATAGACCTGCACGCGATTGCGGCCGCCGTCCTTGGCCGCATAGCAGGCGATGTCGGCCGCCGACAGCACGGCCGCGGCACTGGTGGTCTCGCGCCCGATGCGCACCACGCCGATGCTGGCGCCGACCGACAGGCTGTTGGCGCCCCACAGGAAGCGGTATCCATGAATGGCCTGGCGGATGCTGTCCGCGACGCGCTCGGCCTGTTCGAGGGTGCACCGTTCGAGCAGCAGGCCGAACTCGTCGCCGCCGAGGCGCGCGATGGTGTCCGAGGCGCGCACGCGCGTCTGCAGCAGGCTGGTGATGTCGCGCAGCAGCCGGTCGCCGGCGCTGTGGCCGCAGGTGTCGTTGACGATCTTGACCTGGTCCAGGTCGACGTACAGCAGCACGAACTCGGCCTCGCCGCGCTGTGCGGCCATCACGGCGCTCTCGAGACGCGCATCGAACTCGCGGCGGTTGATGAGGCCGGTGAGCGCATCGTGGCTGGCCTGGTAGGACAGCGCGCGCTTGAGACGCCGCTCCTTGGTGACGTCGCCGAACACGATGACCGCCCCGATGGCCGCACCCTCGCGGTTGCGGATCGGGGAGGCGGTATCCTGGATCGCGAGTTCCTCGCCGCGCCGGTTCACCAGCACGTTGCGGTCGGAAGGCATGGAAGTCTCGCCGCCGAGCAGCACGCGATCCAGCGCGTAGGCCACCGGCTTGCGCGTGGACTCGTCGATCAGCTGCAGCACGTCGCCGATGGCGCGACCGCGCGCCTCGCCGATGGTCCAGCCCGTGAGCCGCTCGGCCACCGGGTTCAGATAGTCGATGCGCCCGTTCGCGTCGGTGGTGATCACCGCGTCGCCGATGGACTGCAGCGTGACGTGCGCGCGGTCCTTCTCGGCATGGATCGCCTGCTCGGCGCGCTTGCGCTCGGTGATGTCGGAGATCGTGCCTTCGTAGCCGACGATGCGCCCGGCGCCGTCACGCACGCCGCGCGAATTTTCGAGCGCGACCACCTGCGTGCCATCCCGCCTGCGCAGCACCACTTCCATCGATCGCACTTCGCCGTCCGCGTCCACCTTGCGCACGAACTCGGCGCGATCCGGCGCGCTCCAGTACAGCATCACCGAGCTCGGCAACGCGTACATCTCCTCGGCGGAGTCGTAGCCGAGCATCTTCACCATGGCGCTGTTGACGGAAACCAGCCGTCCGTCGCGCGTACTCTGGTACACGCCCTCGATGACGCCCTCGAACAGGCCGCGGAACTTGGCCTCGCTGGCGCGCAGCGCTTCCTCGGCGAGATTGCGCTCGATCGCCAGCGCCGCCAGCCTCGAGGCATGCGCCTGCAGCACCTGTTCGCGCGAATCCGGCAGGCCTGGTTCGGGGCGGAAGATGGCCACGGAACCGAGCAACTTGCCGCTGGCACCCTTGATGGGCATCGACCAGACGGCGCGGAATCCGCAATCCAGCACGACCTGCCGGCGGTCACCCCAATGTGCGTCGTTGGCCACGTCGGCGACGAACACGTCGCAGGCGGAATAGACGGCGGCGGCGCACGATCCGCGACGCGGCTCGATCGGCGTGCGTTCGAGCACCGCGGCCAGCATGGGCGGCAGGTGCCGCGCGATCGTGAGCGCAAAGCAGCTGGCGTCCGGCGCCAGCACCGAGATCGTGCAGCGGCAGCGTGGATAGACGGCCTGCACCAGCGCCGAGATCACGTCGAGCACCGCGGGCAGCCCCGCGTTGGAGGCGAGCAGCGCGAAGAACGCGCGCTCGTTTTCCATGATCAGCTCGGCGCGCTTGCGTTCCGAGATGTCGGTGATGCTGGCGCGGATCAGCGGCCGTGGAGCACCGGCCAGGCGCACCAGGCGCACCTCGCAGGGGATGTCGCGGCCGGTCGAGTCGCGATGGATCCACTCGAAGACCTGCGGCTCGCCCGCCACCGCCAGCGCCATCTGCTGGCGATGCGGGGAATTCGTCGGCTGGCCATCGGCCTGCAACTCGGCGCTGACGGCGCCGACCGTGCTCGCCAGCAACTGGCTGCGCGTCATCTTGAACAGCCGCAGCGCCGGCTCGTTGGCCTCCACGAAGCGGCGCGACTCGGCATCGATGACCGCGATGGCCTCGGGTGCGTTGTCGACCAGCGAGCGGTAGCGGGCCTCGCTGTCGCGCAGCGCCTCCTCGACCGCGTGTCGCTCGGAGATGTCGCGCAGGCAGATCACGAACACTTCGTTGCGCCCGTGGCGCGCGCGGCTGACGGATATCTCAGCCGGAAACAGGCTGCCGTCGACACGCCGTCCGGTCACCTCGGGCGACACGCGCTTGCCGCGCAGTGTGTCGCTGGATTCGGCCAGGCGATCCAGTGCCGCCGCGATCGCGCCGTGCTGATTGCCGGCCGGCGCGAGCTCGGGCACCAGAGTATCGATCCGCAGACCTAACAACTCGGCGGGTGGATAGCCGAATACCCGCTCGCTCACCGGATTGGCGCGGTCGATGATGCCGGCGCCGTTGGCGGTCAGGACCACGTCCTTGATGTGGTCGAGGATGACCTGCAGCTGGGCGGCGCCCTGCTCGGCGATCTCCACGCCGAGCGAGCGCGCCTCGTCGGACATGAGCTGCATGGAGCGCACCATGGCACGCCGCTCGTCATCGACGCTGTCGTAGTAGCGGCTCAGCATCTCGAGCAGCTCGTGGGCGCCGATGCGCCCGCCGGTGACGCGGGCGCGCAGTTCGCGCAATTGCGCCTGCAGCAGCGGATGCAGGCGGCGCATGGAATGGTCGTTGACGTCCACGCGCGCGGCCACCGGGGAGCCTTCCCGCGGAGGATTCACGCTGGAATCAGAGTCTTCTTGCGAAGACGGACCTTCCGCCTGTTTTGACATAACCGGCCAGTCGCGGACCAAATTGCATGATATGTCCGGTGCACGGGACGGCCCGTGATGCGACTCGCGATTTCGCCGCGGCTGCGACTATTTCCTGATCGCCTCGGGCTTGATCGCCTCGGGCTGGGCCGACTCGGGGGCCGGCGGCGGCGCGGTCGGCTTCGGCGCCGGCTCGGCTGGCGTCGCGATTACGGGTATGGAGAAGATTCGCGACACCGAGCCATCGTCGCCGTCGGTTTCGAGTGTCGCAGTGATCATGTAGACGCCCGGCCTGACCGGCATCACCACGAGCTGGTGCTCGATCGGCTTCTCGACGGGGACGGTGGTGATCAAGGGCAGCTGGTCGCCTGAGATCACCGTCAAGCCATCCTGTGCCGAAAAATACGCTCGCAGGGAATTGAACTGCCGGTGCGGCAGCACCGCGATCTTCACCGGCAATGCCGTCTTCACCGTCGGAGTGTTGCCCAGAGAGAAATACACGCCGACCGCCGCCGCCGACTTGCTCGCGGACACCGCCGCAACCATGTCGTCGACCACGCTGGGCGCCTTCGGGGGCTTCCTGGTCGTCGCCGCGCCATCCTTCGGGACCTCCGGTCCCGACGGTTCCCCGCAGGCGGCAAGCAGCGCGCAGCACGAAATCGCGACGAACCAGCCCTGGCGAGTCCGAGCTCCGATCATTTCGAAACACCCTCCAATTCCTATACTAACAGCCTCGGGCGCCCGACCATCCGGAAAGCCCTCTCATCTCGACAAAATCGGTGGGTCGTCCATCGCCGCGAGCTGCTCGAACAGGTCGCCGATGTGTCGCTCCCAGAAGCGGGCATCGGCAAACCATGGAAAGGCGCGCGGAAAGGCGGGGTCACCCCAGCGCAAGGCTATCCACCCGGCGTGATGCAATATGCGCAGGCTGCGCAGGGATTCGACCAGCGTGAGCTCCGCGAAATCGAACTCGCCAAACAACTCGTAGCCCTCCATGAGCGCCGCCCAGGTCGCCTGCTGGCTCGCGGCGTCACCGGCCAGGAACATCCACAGGTCCTGGATCCGCGGCCCGGACATGCAGTCGTCGAGGTCGACGAACAGCGGTCCGTTCTCGCGCCACAGGATGTTGCCGGCGTGGCAGTCGCCATGGATTCGCAGCGCCGGCATCGGCCCGAAGGCGTCGAACGACTGTCGGACTCGTCCGATCACCTGTTCGCTGACGCGCGCATACTGTCCGGCGAGCGACTCGGGTACAAAACCGCTGTCGATGACGATGCTGCGTGCCTGCTCTCCCATGCGTTCGAGGCTCAGCGCCGGACGCCGGGCGAAGCGCCCACGGGCGCCGATCGCGTGCATGCGCGCGAGCGTTCGGCCTAGCAACGTGAGCGTGCCGCGGTCGTCCAGCTCGGGCGCGCGGCCCGCGAGGTACGGGAAGGCGGCGAAGCGCAGACGGCGATGGACGAACAGGCTTGCACCGTCGCGCCGGATGGGCGCGGCCACCGGCAGTTCGGCATCGGCGAGCTCGAAGGTGAATTCGTGCTCTTCGGCGATCTGCGCATTGCTCCAGCGCGCCGGGCGGTAGAACTTGAGCACCCACAGGGCACCGTCCTCGTCTCCCAGTTGATAGACGCGATTCTCGTAGCTGTTGAGCGCAAACAGCCTTCCGGACGGCTCGAGTCCGATGCTTTCCGCGGCCTCCGCTACCACATCCGGCGAAAGCTGGTCGAAGGGTGCCGCTGCAGAATCCGTCACAGTCACCTGCGGACATTAATGTAAAATCCCCGACCCTAAAACCCTCACGGAAACGCAATGACGCAACGCTCCTCAGTCCTCGTCACCGGCGGCGCCGGTTACATCGGCAGTCATACCCTGCTGCAACTGGTGGCGCGCGGCGAAAAGGTGGTCGTGCTCGACGATCTATCCACCGGATTCCGCCAGGCCGTGCAGGGCGCGGAACTGGTCGTCGGCAACGTCGGAGACCGTGCGCTGGTGGATCGCATCCTCGCCGAGCATCGCGTCGACACCATCATCCATTTCGCGGCGCACACCATCGTGCCGGAATCCGTCTCGAATCCGCTCAAGTACTACGGCAACAACACCTGCGCCACACGTTCGCTGCTCGAGGCCGCCTCGCAGGCGGGCGTGAAGCACTTCGTGTTCTCCTCGACCGCGGCGGTGTACGGAACCCCGGCCAACGGCCAGGCCTCCGAGGAGACCGCCACGGCCCCGATCAATCCCTACGGCACCTCGAAGCTGATGTCGGAGTGGATGCTGCGCGACCTGTGCGCCGCGACGCCGATGCGCTACGTGGCATTGCGCTATTTCAACGTCGCCGGCAGCGACACCCAGGGCCGCATCGGCCAGTCGACCCGCGCCGCGACGCTGCTCATCAAGGTGGCCTGCGAAGTGGCCACGGGCAAGCGCCCGCACCTTGCGGTGTTCGGCACGGATTTCCCGACGCCGGACGGCACGGGGGTGCGCGACTACATCCACGTCGAGGACCTCGCCACCGCGCACGTGAACGCGCTCACCTACCTGCGCGACGGCGGCAAGTCGCTGATCGCCAATTGCGGCTACGGCCATGGCTACAGCGTCCGCGAGGTCGTCTCCAGCGTCGAGAAGATCGCCGGGCTCAAGCTCAACGTGCGCGAGGAGCCGCGCCGCGCCGGCGACCCGCCCGCGCTGATCGCCAGGGCCGACAGGGTTCGCCAGGTGCTGGGCTGGACACCGAGGCTCGACGACATCGATGTCATCGTGCGCAGCTCGCTCGACTGGGAACGCCGGCTGCTACGCGAGCCGTGGTAGATAGCCGCGGGTTGCAATGCGTTGGGCGCGTCCTAAATCTCTGACCGGGCTCATGCTGCTGGGCCTCGCGCTGATCGCGGGTCCGCTGCTGGTGGCCGTGGTCGACGCCGCGATCCAGATCCGAAGACTCGCCACCGCCAGCGAGGAGCTGGTCCAGGAAGGCGTGCAGAGCGCGCGGCTCTCGCAGAGCATGTTCGCCGACATCGCCTCCCTGCAGCGCACCGTGCGGCTCTACCAGGTGCTGGGCGACGTCAAACTGCTCGAGGCCTATCGCACCAACGACCAGCGCCTCGCGGCCACGCGTACGCAGCTCGCGGCGGTGCTCACCGGAGAACCCACGCGCAAGGATCTCGAGGATTTCGCAGCGCTGCACAACGAGATTTCGAGCGCCGTGGGATCGACGCCGCCCGGCAGCACCGCGTTCGCCACCATCCTCGCGCGCATAGACCGGCTGGGCGAACTGGCCTTTGCGATCGCATCCTCCGGCAACCGGCAGATCGATGCGCGGCTCGACGCCCTGCAGCAGCAGACCACCAGTACGCAGAAGCGGCTGTTCTGGCAATCGGCGTTGCTGGTGCCCCTCACATTGGTCGCCATCCTGGCGCTGACCCTGTCGATCGGCCGGCCGCTGCGGGCGATCGACCGCGCCATCAGCGAGCTCGGCCGCGGGACCTTCTCGCGCGCCATCGAGGTGTCCGGCCCCCGCGACCTGGAACGCCTCGGCGCGCAGCTCGAATGGCTGCGCCAGCGGCTGCTGGATCTGGCACAGGAAAGAAACCGGTTCCTGCGGCACATGTCCCACGAGCTCAAGACCCCGCTCGCGAACATCCGCGAGGGCGCCGAGCTGCTCATGGACGGAGCCGTCGGTCCTCTGGACAATTCCCAGCGCGAGGTGGTCGCCATCCTGCGCGACAATGGCATCAAGCTGCACCGGCTGATCGAAAACCTGCTGTCCTTCAGCGCCTGGCAGAAGGAGAGCGTCGGGCTGGACCTCACCGAATTCCGGCTGCGGCCGCTGGTCAAACAGGTTCTCGAAGCCCAGCAACTCACGGTAGTCTCGCAACGCGTCCGGCTCGAAGTGAAGGTGGACGACCTCACCTTGCGGGCCGACCGTGGCAAGCTCCGCCTCATCATCGAAAACCTGCTGTCGAATGCCATCAAGTACTCGCCCAAGGGTGGAACCGTCTATCTACATGCAGCCAAACAGGACAACCAGCTCGTGATCGACGTCGCGGACGCCGGCAGCGGCATTCCCCAGGAGGAGCGCGCGCGCGTGTTCGAGGCGTTCTATACCGGGCGGCCGCCGGCCGGCGTGCAGGTCAAGGGCACCGGCATCGGTCTTTCGGTGGTGCTCGAGTTCGTGAATGCGCACGGTGGCACCATCGAGATCGTCGACGGTCAATATCCCGGCGCCCATTTCCGCATCCGCATGCCCCTGCTCTCCGCCACCAATCCCGCACGGACCACCGCACATGCGGCATGAGGCTGCCATGTCCGCGGGCTTCCGGCTCGTCGTGCTGGGCGCCGTGCTGGGCGCCGCCGTGGGCCTCGCGGGTTGCGCGGGCCTGACGACGAGCCGCGAGTCCTCCCTGCCTTCCGTGGACCGCAATTCCACCGAATCGGCCGTGATCTCCTCCTATCTCGACCTGTGCCTCAAGCTGGCACGCGGCAGCCCTGCCGAACAGGCCGAGATCCTGGCCACGGCTAACAACGACTACAGCGCCGCGCCCACCCCGAGCCGCGTACTGCGCTATGCCATGGTGCTGTCGACCCCCGGGCATTCGGGTTATGACCCTGTCGTTGCACAGCGACTTTTGCACGAAGTGCTCGCCAACCCTGAAACTCTGCTGCCTGCGGAACGTGCTCTCGCGTTCCTGCAGCTGCAACAGGTCGACCGCCAGCAGTCTCTGCAGACCGACGTGCGCCGCCTGCAGCAGAACGCCGAGCGCAGCACGAACGATCGCATCGCGCAGCTCACCCGGCGATTGCAGACCGAGAGCGAGGAAAACAACCGTCTCAAGAAGTTGCTCGCCGAGGCCCAGGCCAAGCTCGACGCCATCGCGAACATCGAGCGCTCGTCCAACAGCGGGCGCCAGACGCAACCAGAGGGACGGAAACCGTAGAGGTTTCTGATGCAAGCCGCCATGCAACTCGCCACGCCGCATTCCACCAAACGCAAAGCGCGCATCCTGGTCGTCGACGACGATCCGGGCCTGCTGCGCCTGCTGACCATCCGCCTGCGCGCGGAGAACTACGAGGTCGAAGCCGTCGAGAGCGCCGCGCTCGCGCTGGCCGCGACCAGCCGCTTCCGGCCGGAGCTCGTGATCACGGACCTGCGCATGGACCAGATGGATGGCATCGGGCTGCTGAAGGAGCTGCAGTCGCGCTATCCGGGACTCAAGGTCATCATCCTCACCGCGCACGGCACGATTCCGGATGCCGTGCACGCCACCCAGCTCGGCGCCTTCGGCTTCCTCACCAAGCCGGTCGACAAGCAGGAGCTGCTCGACCAGGTGCAGAAGGCGCTGAAGATCTCCGGCTTCGTCGATTCGGACGAGGACTGGCGCGCCGAGATCATCACGCGCTCCTCGCTGGTCGAAGAGAAACTCTCGCAGGCGCACATGGTGGCCGGCACCGACGCGCGCGTGCTGATCACGGGCGAGTCGGGCACGGGCAAGGAACTGCTGGCGCGCGCCATCCACAACGCCAGCCCCCGTCGCGCCAAGCCCTTCGTGGCCATCAACTGCTCGGCCATGGCCGAGAACCTGCTCGAGAGCGAGCTGTTCGGCCACATCAAGGGTTCGTTCACGGGCGCGGTGCGCGATCACCAGGGTCTTTTCCAGGCCGCCGACGGCGGCACGCTGCTGCTCGACGAGATCGGCGACATGCCCATGCGCCTGCAGGTCAAGCTGCTGCGCGTGCTGCAGGAAAACAATATCCGGCCGATCGGCGCCACGGACGCGATCCCCGTGAACGTGCGCGTGATCTCGGCCACGCATCGCGACCTGCAGCAGTTGATGATGAGCGGGCAGTTCCGCGAGGACCTCTACTACCGCCTAAACGTCGTGCACATCGAGATGCCGCCGCTCAACCGGCGGCGCGAGGACATCCCGCTGCTGGTTTCGCACTTCCTCGCGCAGATCAGCAACGAGAGCGGCGTGCGCAAGATCTACGCACCGGAAGCGGTCGAACTACTCGCCACCGCCGACTGGCCCGGCAACATCCGCCAGCTGGCGAACGTGGTGCGGCAGAACGTGGCGCTGTCGCAGACGCCCATCATCCCGGTGGAGCTGGTGCAGCAGTCGCTGGGCGGCACGCAGAGCAAGCTGCCCTCCTTCGACGAGGCGCGCGACGAATTCACCCGTTCCTATCTATCGCAGATCCTGCAGATCACCGGCGGCAACGTCAGCCAGGCGGCGCGCCTGGCGAAGCGCAACCGCACCGATTTCTACAAGCTGCTGTCGCGACATCAGCTGACGCCGGAGGATTTCAAGGGGCGCTGAGCGCCAGGCGCGGTCTTCGACCGGCTTCCACGGCGCGGCCGTGGAGCACAGCGCCATCGGGCGTGCGTCGCAGGTGACTCCAGAAGAATGCGCGTCAGGCCGCGGCGCCCCGGGGTAGCGGCGCGGCGACCGGCAACCCGGCCAGCACCTCGCGCATGGATGCAAACCTGAATTCCGACAGCAGCCGCTTCAGCCGCGCCTCGCAGCGCGAAAGATTGGTGTAGTGGCGCAGCCGGGATTTCAGCTTCGCCCGTATTCGTGGCTGCCCATGGTCGATTTCCCACGGGTGCAGGTAGAACACGAAGGGCCGCTGCTCCCGCCGGTTGATGCGCATCAGCGATGAACGCGTCAGCCAGTATGGAAAGATGCGGAAATAGCCGCCGCCGGACACCGGCAGCCGCACGCGCCCCCAGCGCGCCACCGACATGGGGAACTCCAGCAGCTTGCGCCCCGAGGGCGCGGTGATCTCGAACGGTTGGAGCGGCGCGTCGGCCATTCCGTAGGTGTCATGGCGCACGGGAAAGACGCTGGAGTCATATCTGAAGCCTGCGTCGATGAGTTCGTCCAATGCCCACAGCGAGGATTTCACGATGGAGAAGCTGGCGGCACGGTAGCCCTCGACCGGCTGGCCAATGAGATCCTCGAGCAGGCGCTTGGAACGAACGGTCTCCTGCCTGAACTCCTCGCGCGACTGCCGGTAGATCAACTTGTGGCTCAATCCGTGACAGGCCACTTCGTGGCCGGCCGCGGCGATGTCACGCACCAGCTGCGGCGAGCGCTCCGTGATCCAGCCGAGAATGAAGAACGTTCCCTTGACCTGGTGTTCGTCCAGCAATTCCAGCAGGCGCGCGACGTTGCGCTCGCACCGGTATTCCATCGTCGGCCAGCGATCGCGAGGGATGACGTGGGCCAGGGCCTCCACCTGGAAGTAATCCTCGACGTCGATGGTGAAGGCATTGGTGGGTGACAAGGTGTGCTCCATCAGCGTTTGTCGGGGCCGCGCACGCCATGTGGCTGATAGATCGCGGCGTCCAGGTGGTGCCTGTCGAGCAGGTCGTACAGCGTCGGGCGCGTCACGCCGAGCAGATCGGCGGCGCGCGAGAGATTGCCGCCGGCCACGGCCAGCGACTGACGCAGGGCTTCGGCCTCGGCGCGCAGGCGTGCGGTGCGCAGGTTCAGGCAATCGGGATCCTCGCCCGGATCGCTGAGCCCGAGATCCGCCGCGGTGACCACGGCGCCCTCACCCATGATGACCGCGCCCTTGATGCGGTTCTCCAGCTCGCGGACATTGCCCGGCCAGGTATGCGCCTGCAACGCGCGCGCGGCGTCGGGCGACAGCATGCGGGGCGTGCGCGAGTAGCGTTCGGCCATCTCGCGCAACAGGAACTGGGCCAGCAGCAGGCAATCGCCGGGACGATCGCGCAACGGCGGCACCTGAACGGTCACCTCGCCGATGCGGTAGTAGAGATCTTCGCGGAACATGCCCGCGGCGATCCGCTCCTGCAGGTTGCGATTGGTGGCGCAGACGATGCGCAGGTCGAGCGGTACGAGCTCGCGGCCGCCGACGCGCTCGATGCTGCGCTCCTGCAGTACGCGCAGCAGCTTCGCCTGCAGCGACACCGGCATCTCGCCGATCTCGTCGAGGAACACGGTACCGGAATTGGCAAACTCGAGCTTGCCGATGGTGCGGCGCGCGGCGCCGGTGAAGGCGCCCTTCTCGTAACCGAACAGCTCGCTCTCCAGCAACGTGTCCGGGATCGCCGCGCAGTTGATGGCCACGAAGGGCTTGTCCGCGCGCCGTGACAGGCGGTGCACCGCGCGCGCCAGCAATTCCTTGCCGGTGCCGCTCTCGCCCAGCAGCAGCACCGTCGCGCCCGTCGGCGCCACCTTTTCGATGGCGCGGCACACGTTACGCATGTTGTCGCTGACACCGATGATGCCGTCGAGGGCCATCGCGCCGGTGCGTTCGCGTAGCCGCCAGTTCTCTTCCTCGAGCTCGCGGATGCGCAATGCGCGGCGGACCACGATGGACAGAACCGTGGGATCGATGGGCTTGTGGTAGAAATCGGTGGCGCCGATCCCGACGGCATGCACGGCGAGCTCGCGCGCCCCGTGTTGCGTCATGGCAATCACCTTGGCATCCGGCGTCAGCGTGACGATGTGGCGCAGCAGCTCCAGGCTATCGCGTGCCTCTGCGGCGTTACGCCCTTCTCCAAGGTCGAACAGGATGGCATCGGGCTCGAGCCGCCGCACCAATGCCAGCGCCTGCGGCTGATTCTCGACCGCGCTGCACGACACGTCGAGGTCGCGGAACGCGGCTTCGAGCTCGGCCCGCAGGGCGTCGTCGTTCTCGAGGATCAGGAGCTTGCGCAATTCCATCCGCGGCTCCGCAGTCAACGTTCGCGGGCGGGGCTGGCCGGCCCGCGTGCGCCAGGGCACTCGACCGCCACCCAGGCGACAATGGAACCGCGAACCGGATGACCGAGCAATCTGACGCGCATGATTACGTTGGACTGTAAAGAATTCCGGGTGCGCCGGCGGTGAGAAGTATCAAGCATTCTTCAGCCCGAACTTCCACGCAGGACGCCGTGACCGGCCGGGTAAGCCCCTTCCTGGTTATGTCGCCCACCATGAAGCGGACCCCCATCAGCGGTGCCGCGCCCGAACGTCTGCGACACCGCTGCGCAATGCATCGAGGGCCGAGCGGCTGCGCCCGACGTAGTACAGGTACATGACCGGCAGATTGGCGAGCATGCGGGACAGAGAGTTGCGGCGAAACTTCTGCAGGCACGACGCCAGGCAAAGAAGAACAATCAATATCAGGAATGCAACGGCGGCGCGATATCCCCGCTCGAACAGCATGCCACCGACCAGCGAAAGAGCCAGCGACACGTGCAGTAGAAGAAAAACGACCGCGGCCACCGCCACCTTCGAGTGCACGAGGCTGTGCACGTTGCGGAAATCGCTGCGGCCATGCCAGCGCTCGCGCCTGACGAAACCAGTGGCGGTCTTCGGGTATCCCTCGTGAAAAACCTTGAAACCCGGGTTCACCTGCAATTGCGCTCCATGTGACACGGCGCGCGTGCAGAAATCCACGTCCTCGCTGGTTTCCAGGTGTTCGGCGAAGCCGCCGATTTTGTCAAACAACTGGCGAGTGGTGATCAGGTTGCCGCCATCGATATAGGTCGGAGTCTTGGCACGCAGCGAGTCGAACCAGACCCGCTCGAGCCAGCCGGGACGTTGCGAGATGTGATACTGATCGCCTGTGACCACCATCGGGTGGGCGCGCAATGAGTCGATCATCGCGGTCAAAGTCATTCCCCACTCCGCGGTCACCTCCACGTCCGCATCCAGGAAGACGAGGACTTCGCCGCTGGAGGCTCTGACGCCGGCGTTCCGTGCGACCGAAGGAAAGGCCCTGCGGTCCAGCTTGGTGACCAGGCAGCCATGGTCCCGCGCGATGGACGACGTGTCGTCCGAGGAGCCATTGTCGACGACGACAGTCTCGACATCGCCCGGCACGAACCGGCGAATGCTCTGCAGAAGCCCTCGCAGGAAACGCGCTTCGTTGTGAGCGGGAACGACTATTGATATGAGCGACTTCAATTTCACGCGCCGGTGTCAGGTTGCGATCATAGACCGCGGTTCGCGGAAGTCTGCGGAAGATGTCGTGACTTCACACAAGATGTGACGTGCCACGAGATTCCTGACCCCCAGTCGTGTCGGGAATATGGACCGCGGGAAGGCCGGGGATGGCGCAAGACTGGATGATGCTGCGCGATTCGTGCAGCCACTCACAATACGCTGCGCGCCGGCCTTCAAGGCGGTTGCCGGAAGATTGCCAACAGTCTAGTTATGCTCCCATGGCATTGCCTTGCACCGCGAAACAGGGAGCCCCGACGTTGAATCAGCCACAGGCACGCGACGTGGAACCGCAGTTCTTTGGTTCCCAGCATGCACCCATTTTCGGCCTTTACCATGAATCGGCCGCCGGCCAAACGCGGCGCAGCGCAGTCGTGATCTGCCCACCTCTGGGTGAAGAGATCTTTCCGGCCCACAGAGTGCTGCGGGTTCTGGCTACGCAGCTCGCACGCCTCGGCTTTCCGGTGTTGCGCTTCGACTATCCCGGCTGCGGCGACTCCTGGGGCGACGATCTCGACGTGACCGTTCCGAAGTGCCTGGATTCGCTTTCGAAGGCCGTTGGCAGGGTGCGCGAGCAGTCGGGATGCGAACGCGTCGTGGTGATCGGCATGCGCTTCGGCGGAACGATTGCCGGATTGTCGGCCGCAGCTTCGCCGCGCCTCTTTCACGAATGCGTGATGTGGGATCCGGTGCTCGATGGCGGTGCGTACGTCAAGCACCTGCGGCGGGAGTTGCAGGATACCGTCGAGCAGCATGTCCCGGTGAGGTCGACCTGCGAGGCTGCGGTATCGCGAATCGAGGCCATAGGGCTGCGCGTGTCGGTCGATTTCGAATCCCAGCTCGCGGCGATTTCCGCGGATCACTTCGCGAGCCTGCCGGTCGATCGAACGGTACTGGTGGACACTTCGGGAAGCACGCTGCCCCGGACAGCGGCGCTGTCCGCTGCTCACGCACTGCGGCAGTGTGTCCAGCTCGACTTCCCGGACTCGCGCTGGAAACCGGTGCGTGCAAGCGGACCACTCGTCCCGGCCGCCGTGCTGCGCAAGCTGACCAGCCTGGCGGAGCAGCGATGGTGACCGAGAAAGCCCTTCGCTTCGGCAGAGAGTCGCATCTCGTCGGCGTCCTCACGATGCCAGAGAGCGCCGCGAGCACCTCCAGGACCGCCGCCATTTTCCTGAACGCGGGCCTCATCAATCACCTCGGCCCGCATCGTTTGCATGTACGAATTGCACGACATCTGGCCGAGCACGGCATACCCTGCCTGCGATTCGACTTTTCGGGAGTTGGCGAAAGCGCGAACACGATCAAGCGAGACCCCGCGTCCCAGGTCTCCGACGTTGCCGACGCCATCGATCGCCTCGTCGCCGACTCGGTCGCCGTGAATTTCGTGCTCTTCGGCATCTGCGCAGGCGCGGTCTACGCTTACCAGGCCGCCGTGGTGGATGACCGCGTCTGCGGCGTGGTGCTGTGCGACGGCTACCTCTATCCCACCTGGAAGACGAAGCCCCTCTACTATCTCAAGAAGATCACCAACAAGACATCGCTCGCCGCATTCGTGCGCCGGAAGTTTCGCTCGCTGGTGGGCGACGAGGACTCAGCGGACTCCAAGACCGCGGTGCTCGACGCCACGACGGGCCGCATGCCGCCAGAGGACTATGCGAAAGGTCTGGCGAGCCTGGAACGGCGTGGCGTCTGGGTGGCGCAGGTGATCAGCGGGTCTTATCCGGACCTGTACTGCTACCGGAGTCAGTTCAGCGAACGGTTCCGCGGCTACCGATTCGGAAAGCGGATCACCGCGGATTATCTTTCCGACGTGGACCACACGTTCATGACGCGCGCGTCGCAGAATCGGCTGACAGAGCTGGTTCGCCAGAAGATACTGGCTGCATGACACCCGGTAGCTAGGCTGCGACCCGGGCCGCGGACGTCGCCGGCGCCTCTGCTTTCAGCCTGGCCTGTGCTATTTCGTTCTGTGCCAGCGACGCGGTGACGACGGACAGGGCGATCTGCCACCAGAAGAACTCGTAGTACACCCGGTTGGTGACGAGACCACCCGCCAGGCTCGTGAGGAAGGACACGGCTGTGGCGAAGATGAAGTTCAGCCAGAACGGGTCCAGCTCGGCGAACTTCTGCACCGACTTGAAACTTCGCCGCAGCGTCAGGATGACGCTGCCGCACATGAAGAAGAACACCGCGAGGCCGGCGACTCCCTGTTCGACGACGACCTGCAGATAGGTGTTGTGAGCTGCGCGCCGCCCGTAGCCTGCCCCGCCCTTCTCGACGAGGATCTCGGGCGGCATGTACAAGTGCGCCAGGTCGCGAAAGCCGTCGGGGCCGGCGCCGAAGGGATGGTCGGCAGCCATCTCCATGCCGTAGTTCCAGATGGCGATACGGCCGCTCGACAGCTCGTTCAGGTCCTCTTCGGGCTCGCCATACACGCTGGTGGTGTCCTTTTCTCCCACGAGAGTCGAGAGTCGTTCGACGAAGGCATCGTCCATCAGCCAGAACAGGACGGGGATCGACAGCAGGGTCAGGCCGACCAGCCCGCGACGGATACGCCGGTCGCCGAAAATCAGCGCGCAGAGGCCGACTGCAATCACGAGTGCGACCGCCGCGCCGCGGCTGTTGCACAGGATGAACGCGTTCAGGATGAACGGCGTGGCCAGCAGGCAGAGTATGCGCTCGAATTTCCGGCCGTTGATCAGGAAGACGGCGACGAAGGGAATCAGCGATGCCAGCAGCAGGCCGAACTCGTTGGCGCCGAAGGCATCGATCGAACCGATGCCTTCCAGGCGGTCGTTGATGCGCCTTCCGTACAACCATGCGTTCACGCCCAGGTTGCCGGCCAGTACCACCATCAATGTCAGCAGCGCGCGCAGCTGCTTCTCATGCTTGATCGTCTTGACCATGATGAAGACGATGAGGCAGTAGGTGAACAAGGCGTACTGCAATTGATCGGCGGCCTCGGGGTTGACGGCCAACGTGAGGGTGATGAACAGGCTGAGCACGAAAAAGACGATCGTCCAGCGTGCGCTGCCCAGGCTGCGGTCCGACGCCTTGTTCCAGTGGAGCAGCATCGACAGCATCAGCACGAGCGTGGAGAGCAGCGACCAACGGTCGAACGGCAGGTAGCTCGCCCACCAGTTGATCGCCGGATTCGGCGCGTTGAAATAGATGTAGACGTATGTCAGCAAGCCCCAGAAGGGCCCGCGGACGATCGCCATGGCATAGCCGGCGAGAACGATCAGGACGAAAGCAATGGCGCTGAGCATTTGAAGTTGGCGACGACGGTCGTCTTTCGATTCCTGGAACGCAGTTGCAGGGACGTGGCGGGCGGCACCGGATCAGCCGGGAGGGGTGCTCGACTCCACCGGATGGCAGCATATTGCCAGCCAATCGTCGGTGATCCACGCCCGCGGCGGCGTGAGCGACCACGCGCGTGAACCACTGCCCATCGTCGACGGACAGTCACGAAATTCTTGACCAGCGGTCATCCCACTGATCGTAAGCTCACGGCCACCAAAAAGTGCCCGGCTCCCTGCCGGGGCGGATGACAATAAGTGTGCGGAATTTACGGAAAAATCGCCCGCTCGGGCGGGTTGAGCGTTAGCGACTGCATCGCAGCCACCCACCTGCTCGAGCATCGTGGCCCGGATGGCTATGGGTTCGAATACGGCGACCTCGGCAGCGGCACGCGGACCCTCTGCCACAATCGCACGCCAGATGGCGTCGAGCGTGAGTCGGGCGGCTATTTCCTCGGCCATCGTCGGCTGAGCATCGTCGATCTGAGCGAGGGCGCTTTTCAACCGATGGAAAGCGCCTGCGGCCGTTACTCCGTGGTGTTCAACGGCGAGATCTACAACTACGTCGAGCTCTGGGACGAACTGAAGGCCGCTGGTTGCACGTTCAAGACCGATCACTCCGACACGGAGGTGATCCTGAACGCGTACGACACGTGGGGTGTCGAGTGCCTGCAGAAATTTCGCGGCATGTTCGCCTTTGCGCTGCTCGATCGAGCCCAACAGAAGCTGTTCGTCGCGCGGGACAGGATCGGCAAGAAGTCGGTGTACTTCGAGCTGACTGAGGAGTCCTTCACCTTCGCCTCGGAGCTGCCGTCCATCGTGCGCTTCGGCGGGCCCCGCGACGTCGACGTATATGCGCTCAACCTGTATCTCGAGCTGGGCTACGTGCCGCATCCCTATTCGATCTACCGGGGCATCAGCAAGCTGCCGCCGGCGACCTACGCAATGTTCGACATTCGATCGCATCGCGTGGAACTGAAGGAATACTGGGACCCGCTGAGCGACATCGACGAGAGCCTGGACGCCGGCGAGACCCGCAAGCGCACCAAGGCGCTGCTGGCCGATGCCGTTCGTTACCGCCTGCGCGCCGACGTGTCCGTCGGGGCGTTCATTTCGGGCGGCACGGACTCCACACTCATCGTCAAGAACATTTCGGAGCTCTCCAAACAGAAGCTCGACATCTACGGCGCCGATTTTCCCGACACGGACCGCAGCGAGCGCCAGTACATCGAGGCCGCGGCAGCCCGCTACCGGCAGAATCTGAAGTTGTCGTCGATCGACCTCTCGCACGTCGGCAATATCGAGGCGATCGTCAAGGTGTTCGACGAACCCTTCGACGGCGCTTCCTCGATCGCGTTGTTCGATCTGTTCAGGGAGGCGGCAAAGGATCACAAGATCATCGTCACCGGCGACGGCGGTGACGAGATGTTCGCCGGTTATACCCGTTACGAGACGTTTCCGAGAAAAGACCGGCTGGTACGCTGGCTGAGGCGTGCGCGCCTTCCAGCCCTGGTGCTCGGCATGCTGGGTCGCCTCGGCATCCTGCCCGGCCGGCTCGAGTCGCTGGCCCACGACCTGGCCGGCGATACGTACACGAATTTCTCCGGGTTGAATACCAGCAAACCGTTCACCTCCATGCTGAAGCGCGAGCATCGACGCGCCATTTCGGACGGCGCCGTCTTCAAGCCGATCGTCGAGCGAATTCGCGAAAAGCGCCTGCCGCTCGTCAAGGCCCTGCAGTACTTCGAACTGAAGACCATCCTGCCCGGCAGGATGCTCTACAAGGTCGACCGCTTCTCGATGGCGTACAGCGTCGAAGCCCGGGCGCCCTTTCTCGATCACGAGCTCGCCCAGTTCGCATTCACGATCCCGGACCGGATCAACATCCGGGGCAAGGTCACGAAGGCCGTCCTGAAGGAGATCCTGGCGGAGGACTTCGACGCTGCCTTCGTCCATCGCACCAAGCAGGGTTTCGGCAATCCTCTGAGTTTGTGGTTCCGGGATGCCGACCCGGCCTCGGTGTTCGGCATCCTCCGCGACCCGCAGAGCCGGATATTCGCCTTCCTCGATTACCAGGCAACCCACTCCTTCCTGCCGCAGCTCAAAAGCGGTTATCGCGGCGCCGGCGAGAAGGCCATCTGGCGCGTCCTGGTGCTGGCGCACTTTCTCGAGGCGAACCGCTCCTGGTTGAGGACACCGGCTTGATCGCCTGGGTTCGGAATACGGCCAGCAGGACGCTGGCCATGCTGCACGACCAGCACGTCGGCAAGATCATCTGGACCTCCGGCGTCATCCTGACCGGGAATCTCTCCTCGGCAGCGCTCGGGATCGTGTCTTTCGCCATCGTCGCCAGGTCGCTCGGCGCAGAGATGCTCGGTTACTTTGCCTTGGCACAGGCGTACGTGCTGATCATCAACGACCTGTTCAACGTGCAGACCTGGGAATCGCTCATCAAATTCGGGGCCCAGAAGGACAACGGTCACGACCTCGGCCGGATCGTCAAGACCAACATCCTCATCGAGATTTGCAGCGCGCTTCTGGCTTTCACCATTGCGTTCACGTTGATCGACGAGATCGGCCGGATCCTCGGCTGGGACCGCACGCTGATCGATCTCGCCAGGCTGTACAGTTTCTACATACCGGTCACGCTGACGACGCTGACGATCGGCGTCCCCCGCCTGTACGACAAGTTCGCCATCATCGCGAAGATCCAGTTCGTCAGTGCCATCGTGAAGTTGCTGCTGGTACTCGTCGTTCACTACCGCGGGGGCGGGGTGCGGCATTTCCTGCTCGCCTATCTGGCCGCGGACGTCCTGACGGCAGTCAGCCTCAACGTCTACAGCCTGGTGCTGGTACACCGCCGGGGGGCGGTTGATTGGCTGCGCACACGGGTCAAACTCAGGCGCGACGAGATACGGTTCCTGTGGTGGACCAATCTGCGCACCATCGTGCGCATCCCGGTCCGGCAGCTCGATCTGCTGATCATGAACCAGTTCCTGAGCATGCACGTCGTCGGCGTCTACAAGACCTACAAGGAACTCGTGGGCGTCATCAGCCGGCTCGGCGACCCCCTCAACCAGGCGCTGTATCCCGAGTACGCAAAGCTGATCGGGCGCGACAAGGTCGAGGACAGTCTGACGGTGACCCGAAAGCTCAACCGGATACTGCTATCCGTGGCGATCGCGGTCCTGGCCGGCTATCTGCTGACATCGAACTTCGTGATCTCACGGTTCTTCGGCGCAGAGTATCTGGCGTACATGCCGGCGTTCTTCCTGCTGGTGCTCCTGAACTGCATCAACCTCTATCTGACGCCGCTCAACTCGTTGTTCATCGCCGCGGGATTCGCCCGGTTCAGCTTCTTCATCGTGCTCGGAAACAACATTCTCTACCTGGCCGTCGCGCTGGTCGGGAGCATGTTCCTCGGCATCTACGGGCTGGTCCTCGCCTTCGCGCTGCAGATGATCTTCAACCAGGGGCTCAAGATCTACTTCCTGAAGAAGCACTCCACGGGCTGGAGTACGGTCATCCGGTAGGTAGTCGCGGTCGACGGATCAGCGTGCGAAGCGGTTGAGGCGGCGATACAGCCGCCGCAACCCGAAATAGTATCGGTGCTTGTGCTGGAGGTAGAAAACGCCCTTGAGGTGCGAAAAATGGAAACGCGACAGGCGAAAGCCGCGCGACAGCTCCTGCGCATCGTGCACGAGCTCGGCGGCCGGTACGTAGGTGATGCGGTAGCCTGCGGCCCAGACCCTGAGGCAATAGTCGACGTCTTCGGGCGAGTAGAAGATCTTCTCGTCGAGCAGGCCGGTGGCCTCGAAGGCATCGCGCCGGATCAGCCAGCAGGCTGAAATCGCATAGTCGACGTCGATCGGCGCGGTGGCGTCGGCCGTCGGATTGCGATTTCGTTCCATCTTCCGCAGGAAGAGGAATCGCTTGAACTTGTGCACCAGGGTCGGAAAGCGATCGGTGGAGAGCTGGAAGCGACCGCTGCCGTAGTAGAGCCGTGGAACGGCGATGCCGGTCGCGGGGTTGGCGTCGAGATGGTCGATCAACAGCCGCAACGCGCTGGCGTTGACATAGGCATCGGAGTCGAGAACGAGGATGTATCGTCCGCTCGCCTTGCGCAGCGCCGCGTTGCGGGAGTACGTCGTGCCGGTATTCTGTTCGAAATAGATCGGTTTGAGCGCGCCGTCGTAGCGGCGCGCCTGCTGGAGGATGATGTCGCGGCTCGCGTCGCGGGATCCGTTGTCGACGACGAACACCTCGAAGGCCCTGCCGATCTGCGTCAGGCATCCGTGGAGGTCGTCCAGGCAACGATTCAGCGTCTTGGCGGAGTTGTAAGAGAGAATGACGACAGATATGTACATTGTGCTGATCGATATCCAGTGGCCCGGCGTGGCGGGCACCGAACCGGATTCTAACGATTGTTGTCCGCGGTGGTGGGAGCCGTGAACGCACCAATCAAGGTTCTGCAGCTCGGCAGCCCATCCGGCCTGTATGGTGCCGAGCGCTGGATCATTTCACTCATTTCGCATCTGAACTCCGGACGTGTCGAGTCCATCGTCGGCGCGGTCAACGACGGCGACTATGATGACGTGCCGCTGTGCAGATTGGCGCAGAGCCGGGGGTTCGAATCGATCGTGATCCGCGGCTACGGCAAAGTGAACCTCGGCGCCGTGCGCCAGTTGCGCCAGTACATCGTCGCGAACCGCATCGACATCCTGCATACGCACTTCTACAAGTCCGACCTGATCGGGCTGCTTGCCGCCAGAGGCACGAACTGCCTGGTGATGACCACGCCGCACGGATGGGCCGTTCGTCCGTCGCTCAGCCTGTGGGTGTACGAGAGGTTGACCAAGTTGTGCTTTTCTTTCATGGATGCCGTCGTGCCGCTGTCCACGGGGCTCATGCAGTCGCTCAAGTGGACGCCCGGGTTGTCGGGCAAGTTGTACCTGATCGAGAACGCGGTGGATCTGTCGGAGGCGAAGCAGGAATGCGCGCTCGACGCCGGGCTGGCCGCGCTGCGTGCCTCCGGCAAGCACGTACTCGGGTACGTCGGCCGGCTCGATGCGGGCAAGGACCTCGAAACGCTGCTGCGGGCGATGGCCGGCGATCGGCATCCACACTGGCACGCCGTTCTCGTCGGCGCAGGCGATCACGGCGGGCGGCTGCGCGCGCTCGTCGCGGAACTCGGGGTCGCAGACCGCGTGACCTTCACCGGCTATCGTGAAGACCGCATGGCCTTCCTCAGGGGCTTCGATGTCTTCGTGCTGCCGAGCCGCTCGGAAGGTATTCCGCGCTGCCTGATGGAGGCCATGGCCGCGGGCATACCGATCGTCGCCAGCGATATTCCAGGTTGCCGCAACCTCGTCGACGGGTCGAGCACGGGCCTGCTGTTTCCGGTGGGCGATGAACGAGCACTGCGAGAACGCATCGTCGAGCTGAGCGCGTCACCGGAACGGCGCGCCTCGATCGTGGACGGCGCGCGGCGATTCATCGAGACGAAATTCTCCTGCGAGCGAATGGCGCGAGAGTACGAATCGCTCTACGAAGACCTGATCCTGAAACGCAACGCAGCCCGGCACGGAAGGGCACTGACGTGATCGTCGAGTTCATCGGCCTGCCGGGATCGGGCAAGTCGACCGTGATGCAGCAGCTCTTCTCCCGCTCGCCCGCGGCGCAGGAGGCCCGCTACCTGCCCGAGGAGGCCGCGCTCCTCATGGCCGCGCGCCGCAGGATCGATCGCGTATTTCGCACACCCTTGAAGTTCCTGCCGCACGGCCTCGCGATGCAGGTCTGTCCGAAGCTCTGGTGGCGATCCCGGCAGCGGTCGCAGTGCCTGGTTCGCTTTCTCGCCAAGCACGGCGCGGCGCTCGGAGCGTTCACCTCATCCGCCGTCCACGACGCGATGTCGACCGCCGATCGGTTCCGGGTCATCGAGAGTTTTCTCGAAACTGGCGCCGTTCGCGAGTTTCTCGAAGATACTCGCGATCGCATCGTGCTGTTCGGCGAGGGACTGGTGCAGAAGTCCTTCATGTTCGTCGATCACTCGGACGCGGTCGTCGAACCCGCGGAGGTGGTTTGCTACCTCGAGAAGATCCCGTTGCCCGACCTCGTCATCAACCTGCGGGTGTCGCCGAGCCTCAGTTTCGAGCGAATGACGGGGCGCGCGAGCGGCCTCACCCAGCGCCTGAAATCGACCGATGCGGCGACGATACGCCGGTTCCTGGACAAGGCCGCGCACCACCTGGATCTGCTGTCCGGGTGGTTCGCGAGGAACCACCCGGACCGGATGCTGACGATCGACAACCACGAAAGCGCAACGTCGGCGGCCACCGCGATTCGCAGGCGCCTGGCCGCGCTCTGAGGCGGCACGCTCCTGACGGCTCAGTTCACTGCGCCGTCACACCGGTCGGCGCATTGGGACGAGCGGCCGCGGGGGGAGGAGGAGCGCCTCCGACATCGCCCGCCAGGGCGTTCAGATAGTTCTCGATATTGGTGTACCCGTCACCATCCTTGTCAGCGGCCGAATCGTCCGCGCCCGGGTTCAGGCCGTTCGCGGACTCCCAGTCGTCGGCCATACCGTCGTTGTCCTTGTCTGCCGGTGCCGGCAGATTCTGGTAGGTCGGGAAATCCGTCGGATATTTGACATTCTGCCGATACCCACCGGTGCCGCTGGTGAAGTCGCTCGCCATCTTCTGGTCCACGCTGTCCCTGAACGGTCGCGTCGCGCCCGCTTGGGCGACGACCTGGGCCGCGTAGTCGGCAGTCATCGTCGTCGCGGTGACCGGAGCGGCTGGCCACGGCGTCAGGGAGCGATAGACCTCACTCAGCAGATTCGGCTGCCAGCTGCTCTGCACGGTCCAATCCGAACCAGTCTGAGTCGTGCGGGACGTGCCGATGTTGCCCTTGGCGTAGATCAGCGGCAGCGCGGTGCCGGATGCTTCATGGTAGATCTCGTACAACGTCGCGTTGGAGCTTGGACCCCGCTTCACGTAGTTGTAGATCCAGTTCACCTTCTGGCCGTTGTCCTGCGAGCCCATCGCATAGCCGCCGTAAAAGTCGTACGTCACGTTGTTCACGAAGTCCGCGATGAGCGTGCCGTCGCCGGTGTTGACCAGCGGATTGCGATCGTAGTTATGGGCGAGGAAGTTGTGGTGCAGGGAAACCGTCATGTTCGGGGAATACTTGCCCCACACGAACAGGCCCTTGCTGTGCTGGCCCTTGGGGTGACCCGCGTTCATCAGGCCCTCGTGCACCAGGTTCCACGAGATCGTCACATTGCGCAGCCGATACGCAGTGCTGAAATCCTCATCGACACCCCAGCCCACGGAACAGTGGTCGACGATGATGTTCTCGTTGTAACCGCTGCCGCTGTCCGGCCCCCAGATGTCGAGGGAATCGAGCGTCTCGGGGTCCGCGCCGTCGGCGATGCGATGCGAGCCGACGCGAAAGCGCATGTGCCTGATGATGACGTTGGACGCGTTGACCAGCGTCATGTAGCCCGTCACCAGAATGCCGCCCGGTGAAGTCTGCCCGGCGATCGTGATGTTGGGATTCGAGATCGTCAGCTGCGAATTCAGGTTGATGATGCCGGATACGTCGAAGACGACGATGCGCGCACCGGTGGCGGTCACGGCGGCGCGCAAACTACCCGCGCCGCTGTCGTTGAGATTGGTCACCTTGATGACGCGGCCACCACGGCCGCCGGTCGCGTTCGCGCCGAAGCCTTCTGCCCCCGGAAAAGCCGGTGCAGCCGCCGCAACTTGCGCGGCCGCGCCCAGTGCGAGAACGAGGATCGACGCGATGAAAGACTTGTTCATGAATCCGTGCTCCTACAAATTTCGTGTCCGGCCCGACTTCCGTGATCTCGGGCGAGCTCGCGGTTTTGTACCGGACATATCGAGCATTGGCTACCTGTCGGTGGCTTGTAACAGGTCTCTCAGGCGCCGAAATAAGGCAGCCTTCACAAACGGGTGATATTCGGCAGTTGCGGGTCGTCGGCAAACACAGACAGTCGTGCGGCCCTGCCCTAAGGCTTCACGGCGTGCGACGTCGTCGTCAGAGCAATCGCTCGCAACACACGACTTACAGCGCTTGCCAGACGAGGCGTTTCACTTCCAGCAGCACGTCCGCGTAGGGCCGGTTCGCATCGATCGTGACGAGTCGCTCGCGCGGCCGGATCGCGTTGACGGCGCTCGCCTTGACCTCGTGAAGCGACCGCGGCAAATCCGTCTTGCGACGTCTCAACTCCTCGATGTCCACCTGCAGGACGATGGCGAGATCCGGGAAACGCAGATCGGCATAACACGCCTCCTCCGACTTGCGCAGATTCTTTCCAAACAAGGTGGCGGTCGGATCGATGCGCGGATTGTCCATCGGTTGCGGCATTGCCTTGAAATCCGGCAGCGGAAACCG
>DASTRL010000252.1:0-15923 GCA_035761265.1 Steroidobacteraceae bacterium | reverse complement strand
GTATTTTCCCTGCCTCACACCACCACGTCTGCCGGCTTGAATCCCATATAAATAGAATGGGTTATGTTAACGGAGCCGGGAGTCGCTGCAAAAGAAAGCGGCGGTCGAGGAGAACCTCGCCGCCGCCTGTCCTAACAACCCGGGAAAATCTTCAGCGCGGTGGTTCGGCTCCCGGCTGGCTGTCTTCCATCGGGAACGTCGTTGCACCCGAAGGCGGTGCGGGCGCCGGCTCTTCGGTTCCGTGCGCGGTGGCCGAGTCCGGTGCGCTCTGCGCATTGCTGGCGTTGGTGATCGCCGGTCCACCCGCGGTGCTGGCGAGAATGGCGCGCTCGAAGCGTTTCGCGGCCTCGGCATTGGTCGACACGCGGCGCGCGATGATGTCGGAGGCTGGCGCCGACTTGCCATACAGCCCCTTGTTCGACTTGCTGTCGATGGCGAGGATGCTGCCGTCGAGCGCGATGCCCGCGAACAGGCCGCGGTTGCGCGAGTACGAGTAGACCTCGGCGGTGAAGTTCTGGTCCGTGCCCGCGGAAGCCGCGCGGCCCACCGGACCTGCGGCCACCGATGCATCCGCGCCGAGCGTGAGCTTGCCATCCGCGATGCCTTCGACGCCTTTCTTCGTGGTGAACACCAGCACGATGTCGGTGGACTGCACGCCGATCTGCCAGCCGATGTTGCCGCCGGTCAGCGAGACCATGATGGGATCGCTGAACTTGCCGTTTTCGTCGCGCACCACCATGGCGCCGCTGCCGCGGCGCCCACCGACCACTGCGGCCACCTTGACCACGTTCGGAATCACGGCGACGCCATAGGCACGGGACATGAGCTTTTCGGGAATGGCGGTGTCGCGCTGGGCAAACAATTCCTCGAGCACGCCCGAGGCCTCGATGAGTCTTGCTTCTTCACGCGCGGACGCGAGGGCAGGCGTGACCTGCGTGGCTGCGGTCGCGGCGAGCAGAGCGAGCATGAGTTTCTTCATCGTGAATTCCCTCTTCATTGCGAAGCTGAAGCATGGCGCATAATCGCCACCATGCAAATACGAACATGCACATTCGACCCGGTGCGCGCAATCGGGTTCCTGCTCGTCCTGGCCGTGTCTTTCGCGCCAAACCTGGCGCGCGCCGACTGGATTTCGCGCGAAGAGGCCATCATGGGCACGCGTTGCGTGGTGGAGCTGTGGAGCGAGGATCGCGCCAGGGGCGAAGCCGGCATAACGTCGGTGTTTGACGACATGAAGCGCATCGATCGACTGATGAGCACGTGGAAGGAGGACACGGAGATCTCCGCGGTGAACCGCGAGGCGGGCAAACATCCCGTGAAGATCAGCGCGGAGCTGTTTCGCCTGCTGCAGGAATCCGTGAAGTATTCCGAGCTCACGCACGGGGCCTTCGACATCACGTACGCGAGCGTGGGCTATCTCTACGATTTCCGGCGGCACATCCATCCCGACCAGGCCGCCATCGCGGCCGCGCTGCCGGGCATCAACTTCCGGCACATGATCCTCGACGAGAAGAAGCTGACGGTGTACTTCTCGCGACCCGGCATGCGCATCGATCTCGGCGGCATCGCCAAGGGCTACTCGGTGGACCGCGGCATCGAGATCCTGCAGAAGCAGGGCTTCACGCGCGCCATGGTCAACGCGGGCGGCGATACCCGCATCATCGGCGACCGCTTCGGCAAGCCGTGGGTGGTGGGCATCCGCGACCCGGACCACGAAGGCAAGACCTTCCTCAAGATGCCGTTGTCGGACACCGCGTTCTCGACCTCGGGAGACTACGAGCGCTATTTCGACGAGAACGGCAAACGCTTCCACCACATCATCGATCCGAAGACCGGCGACTCGGCGCGCAAGTGCCGCAGCGTGACCATCATCAGCGGTACCGCGACGCGCACCGACGCGCTGACCAAGAGCGTGTTCATCATGGGCCCCGAGGAGGGCATTGCGTTCATCAACACGCTGCCCGACGTCGACGCCGTCGCCGTGTCACCCGATGGCAAGGTGTTCTATTCGAAGGGCCTGGCGCCGCCGCCGGAATGAGGCACCGGCCCGGCTACTCGACCAGCAGGCCGAGCCGGCGCAATTCCTTGACCCCTTCGGTCGCGAGCTTGTGCACCAGGGCTTCGGCGTTCCTGGGATTCACGGTCTCGGTGGTCCCCGTCCATACCAGCTTGTTCTGTGGCAATGAGAAGATGAACGTCTCCACCGTCACGGCGAGATCGACACGGGTGTCCGGCGACTTCTGGATCCACGGGTCGTTCCACCCGATACCGTAGTAACCGCCCCAGTAGCCGCCGTACAAATCGTTCGCCGAATTGCTCTCGGTGGCCACCGTACGATGATTCACGTCCACCGGCCGCATCACGACCAGGCCCTGGGCACCGATCGACTCCACCACGGCGCGCATCTGCGATTCGCCTTCCCTGGGTTTCACGTCATGCGGCTCGATGGTGTACATGGCCACGCCCCTGGCGCCGAGCGCGGTGATCTCGCGCGCCAGCGCATCCTCCGCGCGGCGCCGCGCTTTCGGGTCCTCGAGCATGACCACCGCCACGACCTTGGATCCTTTCAGGTGCAGCGGCTGCGCGTCGGGAGCGCGCTGCGAATCGAGGAACACGACCGAGTTCTTCGGCACGCTCGCGGCGCATCCCAACAGTGCCAGCAAGCCGGTGGCGCACAACAGGCGCAGCGGATGGGTATTCATGTCCGCTTCTACAACGGTGTCGCGGAGGCGGCAAGTGTCTTGCCGGAAACAGCCTGCTATCTTCTGCCTCCACGGCCGGGTCGCGGACCCCGCGCCGTGAAAGATCAGGTTCTCATGGGGGGTTCATGCAATTGCGTCGTCTGGTCCGCGCCGCCCGGCTGTTTGCTGCCGTCCTGTCTGCATCCGCGGCCAGCGCCCAATCCACGCCAACACAGGTGCACAGCACGCCGCAGGCGGACCCCGGGGTCTATTCCGGGCGCCTCGAGGTCGACTACCCCACGCCCTACGAACCCGCCACGGCGGACGACATCCGCAAGGTGCTGGAGCGCGTGCATGCCTACGTGGATGAGGCGGCGCCGGTAGCCGTGGTGAACGGCGCCACCGGTGAGTCCGTGCCGGACCTCACGGTACTGCCGCCCGAGGTGGCGCTGGCGCGCACCGACCTGCAGATCCTCACCTACGAATGGGGCGTGACCTATGCCGGCATGCTGCGCGCCGCCGAGATCACCGGCGATGCGCGCTATCGCGACTACACACGCCGGCGGCTCGCGGCCATCGCGACGCTCGCGACACACGCGCGCGATCGGTTGCCCGCGGGTATGACCGCGTCTGACTACCCGCGGCCGGCGCACGGCATCCCGCTGCGCGCCATCATCCTGCCGCGCGCGCTCGATGACGCGGGCGCGATGTGCGCCGCGCTGATCAAGGCCGAGCTCGCCGGCCTCGGCGAGCAGCGTGGCGCGGCGTCGTTGCGTCCCTGGATCGACAATCTCGTGCGCTACGTGTCCACGCAACAGTTCCGGCTCGGCGACGGAACGCTGGCCCGCAATCGACCCCTGCCGGCCTCGCTATGGCTGGACGACCTTTACATGAGCGTGCCCTGCCTGGCACAGGCGGGAAAGCTCACGGGCGAGCGAGGCTACTACGACGATGCCGCGAAGCAGGTGCTGCAATTCGCCGGGCGCATGTTCGTGCGCGAGCGCGGGCTGTTCATGCACGGCTGGGTGCAGGGCATGCAGGTGCACCCGGCATTCCATTGGGCACGCGCCAACGGCTGGGCACTCATGGCCATGGCGGAATTGCTGGAGGTGCTGCCTGGGGATCATCCGCAGCGCGCGCGCATCCTCGAGCTGTTCCGCGCGCATGCCGCCGGGCTCATCGCCAACCAGGGACACGCAGGTTTGTGGCACCAGCTTCTCGACCGGCGCGAGTCCTACGAGGAGACCTCGGCCAGCGCCATGTTCGTGTTCGGCATCGCGCGCGGCATCAACCGCGGATGGCTGGATCCGCTGGCCTTTGGCCCGCCCGCCTCACTGGGCTGGAACGCAGTGGCGAGGAAGGTGAACGCGCGCGGGCAAGTCGCAGGCACCTGCGTCGGCACCGGCATGGGATGGGATCCGATGTTCTACATGTATCGCCCGGTACACCTGCTGGCGGCCCACGGCTACGGACCGGTGCTGCTGGCGGGAGCGGAGATGATCGACCTGCGACGGCGCCACCCCGACATCGGCATGCACGATGGCGGCGTGCAGTTCGGCAGATCGCTCGAGAACTGATCCGGCGTCAGAAGAACGCGCTGATGTAGAACTGGAAGATGTTGGCCTTGAGCTCGTACAGCGGCTCGGTGCCGGGCGCGAGCGGCTCGTCCGGCAGCACGCCGAACTTGCCGATGCTGAACGTGGCATCGCGGAAGTCGTCGTAGCTGACCATCATGTGGTCGTAGCGCAGGTTGAGCTGGCCCTTGGTGAGCCATGGGAAGCGCTGGATCTTGAACTCGTAAGTCGCGCCGATGCCGGCGGTGATCGCGTTGTAGGTGGCGAGTTCCTTGTCGCGCGCCATGAAGTTGCTGAAGTCGGCGCGCGGGAAGATGTCGGCGTAGAAATCCGCGGCGGTCTGCGTGTAGTAGCGCACGCGTCCTTCGAAGATCCAGTCACCGCCGAAGATGGGCTTGTCGAGCGGATGCACGTAGCCGAGCTCGGCGGTGTGGCCCACCACGCCCCAGGTGTCGGTGTAGAAGCGGTACATGCCATCGAGCGCGGCGCGGTAGGGCAGGAAGTACTTGGCGCGGATCGAGGCGGCGTTGCTCGAACGCGTGTTCGGATACACCTCGGGCTGCTGACCCTGCTGGTCGGTGCCGATGAAGAAGCGCACCGAACGGTACGGGCTGTTGAGCCAGCCCTCATCGGTGACGACCTCGTACTGGCCGGAGAGGATCAGATTCTTGGTGACGATCTGCGAGACGCCGACGCTGTAGCTCTTCGATTCCATGTCGGCCTTGCCGAGGCCGCCGTTGAAGGCCGGGTCGTTCTGCTTCACGTCGTCGATCTTCACGTTCTTGAACACCTCGTTCTGGCCGTTCTTGAACGAGAAGGAGATCGTGGTGAGGTCGCCGAACATGTCGTGCGCCACCGAGGCATACAGGGTCTTGGCCTTGTAGTCGCTTTCGTCGCTGTTGACGTAGCCGATGGTGTAGGTGGACTTGCCGTGCAGGAAGTCCATCGACAGGCTCGATTGCGTGCGCTCGTCGTCGTAGGGACTGGCGGAGGTCTGCACGTCGATGGATGCCGACGACACCATGTCGATGTAGTAGTTGGCCGCGACCGAGACGTGCTCGCCGATGCTCTTGCGCACCAGCATCGAGGGGCCATTGATGGTCACGCCGCCGCCGTCGTAGCGGAAGTAGAGAACGTCGGCGCGATCCTCGGGCAGCACGCCGGCATGCGCCGCGGTCGGAAGAAATCCTGCCCCGGCGAGGCCGAGGCAGGTTATGACGCATCGAACCAGACCTGTGCGTACCTTGTTAGCCATGGCGCTGCGCAAACTCAATTACAACCGCAGCCGCCGCCACCGCCGCCGGTGGCGCCGCGCGAGCCTTCGCGCGATTCGAACACGTGGTCGAGGAAGTCCTGCGAGATCGGTGCGCGCGTGAACGCCATGATGGGATCGGCGAGGTTTTCGCGATCGTACGGCTTCACCCACGGTTCGATGGAGCTGCAGCCCGACGCCACTACGCCGAGGGCTGTTAGAACGAACAAACCGCGGATGCGCATCACTGTCCTCACTCCTTCAGCATCGTCCGGATCTGCGTGAGATAGAAGTTCTCATCGCCCGGCTTGTAACCCTTGTGCATCACGCGCACGTTGCCCTTGCGGTCGACGAATACCGTGCTCGGCATGCCGGCCACGTTGTAGGCCTTGCTGACCTTGCTGTCCACGTCGAACGCCACCGGGAAGCTCACCGGCTTGGAGAGCTTGCCCAGCCAGGCTTCGGCGGCCCTGGAATCCGGCTCGACGTTCACCGCGAGCATGGTGAAGCCCATGGGCTTGTACTTCTTGTAGATGTCCTCGAGCAGCGGCATTTCCTGCCGGCAGGGGCCGCACCAGGTGGCCCAGAAGTTGATCATCACGACCTGACCCTTGAACTGTGCAAGGTCGATGGTCTTGCCGCCGCGGCCCGAGAGCTGGAAGCCCGGCGCCGGGCCGGAGGAGGCGGCGAGCGCGGCCGAGGCGAACACGGCGGCGAGCGCGAAGCCCTTGAACACCTTGCTGAAGATCTGGCCTTTCACTGTTCGTGCCGACATGAGATCACTCCGTCAGAAAAAGACGGTCGCACTCAGCAGCATCTCCATGTTGTTGGTGACCTTGGTCTCGCCTAACAAGTCCGAGTCGAACACGCGGTCCTGCACGCCGAGATGTATCGCCAGCCAGTCGGTGGGCAGCACGCGGAAACCCGCGCCGAAGTTGAGGGTCAGCCGGTTGTCGCCGGCGAACTTCACGCTGCCTATCCCGCCCATCACATAGAAACCACTGTTCATGGCGAGATTGCGACCGAGAAAAACCTCGCCAGGCAGGAAGTTGTAGCCCAGCGAGAGGCTGTAATACGTGAAGCGCCTCTCATCTCCGGCCAGCAGCTCGATGTCGCCACCCAGCGTCTCGAAACTGGTTTTCCCGGCGGTGGATTGGCCGAGGTCGGCGCGGAAGAAGAAATCTTCTGTCACATGATAGGAGATCTGCGCCGCGTAGGTCGGGTTGGTGCCGAAGTCCTCGATCGAGACGAATCCCGCGCCGACGCCGAGTTCCCAGTTCTCGTTGTCGATCTTCGGAGTCTTGATCTTGCGACGCGCGACGTTCGGCTCGATGACGCGCGGCGGCGTCGAGTCGGCGTCCTCGGCTTCCTCCTCGGCCGCGGCCTGTTCCTCGGTCTGCGGCTTCTCGACCTTATCCCTGCGGAAGATCGCGCAGCCGGAAAGGCTGCCGATCGCGCACAACGCCGCCGCTAGAAGAAGCAGGCGATTAGGACTTTCCATTCTTCCAACTCCTCGTTGTCATCGCGGCTCGTGAATATCGTGTGCCAGCGATAGTCGGCCCTCACGAAGAAGCGCCGGGTGAGATAAAAGCGCAGGCCCGCGCCCACATAGGCGGTCTGGTCGGTGCGGTCCTCGGGCAAGACAATCGTGGCGCGCGGCTCGACGTACACGATGCCCGTGCCGAGTTCCAGGAAGGGCGAAAGGCGCCACTCCGGGACGATGACGTGCGTGAGGCCGGCCTCGGCCTTGTAACCGTTCGACGAATTGCCGAGGAACTGCGACAGCGTGAGCTCGACCTTCATGTTGTCGGTGAGCGACCAGGCGCCGTAGGCATTGATCAGGTTGGCGCCGCCGTAGTCGCCGCCACCGATGCCCAGTTCCCAGTCGTGCGTGGTGAAGCCATTGCGGTCGCCGAGATTGAAGACGAACGGCGATCCGTCGGCGAGCTTGGTGCGGCGCATGTCGCGCGCCCGGGCCCAGCCTTCCACGCCGCGCTCGTCGCGCACCTTGAACCAGTCCGTGCGGCGGTAGAGCACGTCGACCGAGGCGTCGCGCTCCACCACGTGGAACACGGGGTAGCCGCGTCCGGGGCCCGTCGACAATTCCAGGTAGGGCTCGCTGATGAACACCTGCAGCAGCTTTTCCCGGGCCGCCTCTTCCTTGGCGGCCTTTTCCGCCTCGGTCTCCTTTGCTAGGCCTGTGGCAGGGAGGGTGCACGCGAGGACGAAGGAAAGCCCAAGGCTAATTCTGCGGAGTCGGCGGGAACGGGTCGTTGTAATACTGGGCTCCAATATCCAGCCACTCCGAAAGCAAGCGCAGCTCGGCGGGCGAGAGCATACCTGCATGCACGGGATCATTCATCACGTTGAAGAACCGCGACCCGCGCGCATTGCCCGCCGCCATCGATGCCGGCAACTGCGGGGTGGTGAAGACCGGGTTGCCATTGTCGTCGAGCACGGGATTGCCGTTGGCATCGAGCAGCGGCACCTGCCGCTGGGTGACCGCGCCGTTCACGAGCTCGAGCTCGGGGCGTGGGAAGAGCAGCTGGCGATAGGCGCGCAGCTGCAAGGCGTCTTCGTCCGAAACCTCGTCCGTGAGTTCCAGCGACGCGGCCGGCAACATCGGGGTCATGTCCGCAGGGTTGACGCGCGTGTGGCACTGCGTGCAGGTGTCCGGATAAGTCGTTGCCATCGTGACCGGATCCACCACGCCGGCCGCCGGACGGTTCACCGACCACAATGGATGGATGTGGCCCTGGCGCGTGCCGATCGCCGCGTAGTGGATGGTGATGCGGCAGGTCGCCTGCCACACCGGATAGCACGACGCATTCGTCGGCCGCGGGCTGGTGAGCGCCATGTGGCTGTAGCTGAAGGACTCGGTGGGCAGCGGGCTCTGTTTCCAGATCTCGTTGTAGACCACGTCGGCGCTCGGGTTCAGCGACACCGGGCCGCAACGCTCGGCCATGGTGTCCGGGTCGATGCAGGAAGATCCGCCGCGCGCGCGCGCTTGCGCCATCGTGTCGCCGGCTTCCGGGGAGATCGTGTTCACCGCGCCCGGGAAAGCGGCGCCGGTGGCGGTCGCGCCCGCGTAGACGGAGTCGAACGAGCCCTTGCGGCCATGCGAGCGCGCGATGGTGTTGGCGGCGGTGTTGCGCTGGTGGCAGCCGTTGCACTCGAGCAGTTCGCCCGGCCGCACCGACAACCAGGCGCGATGCAGATTTCCCCAGGGAAGACCGTTGATGCGGCGGCCGTTCACGTCGAGCAGGGAAATAGTGAAGGCGATGTTCGCCGGCACCTTCATGCGCACCGAGCCGTCCGGCTCGACGGGCGCGTAGGCCACGATCTCGCGCATCACGCCGGTGGGTCCGAAGGCCGAATTGTCCGGATCGGCGATGTCGTCATCGTCGGGCAGCGACACGGGCTTCTCGATGCGGATGAAGCGCACCGGCCGCGAGTTGGCCGCGGTGTTCGCGGGATTCGCGAGGCTCTGGATCGTGGTGGGCGCATTGGCCGTGGTGCGCGCCGTGTCCGTGCCCATGATGTCGTAGACACTGCGGATCGACAGCACGCCCACGCCCTCGGAGACCCAGTCCGGGTTCGCGTCGAGCGGCGGCTTCTTGTCGAGGATGACCGCGGGCAGGGGAGTGCGCGGCTGCGCGGCGATGGCTTCGGTCACCATGATGCCTTCGACCGGCGCCATCACCGGCAGGATGGTGTTCTGCGAGGGATTCATCATCCAGATGCTGTAGAGCGGCGGCGCGGTCTGCACCGCCGGATCGGCCAGGTGCTGCGCGTCGCAGGGGATGATGCGCGTCGGGTCCGCGCCGCCGACGTCGAGCAGCCGGCACTGCGACCAGCTCACGAGAATGCGACCGGAGCCGTCCCACAGCGGGAAGCCGGACTGGAAGCGGCCACCTGGCGAAGGACCGGGAATGGTGCGCACGTCGTTGAGAGTCGCCGCGATCTGCGCGGGGCCGGCCGCACCGGCATTCGCCGCCAGCGGCTGCGTGTTCTCGACGAAGTTGCGCGCGTCGATGATGGTGAGGTTGCCGCCGAAGTCCACGTCGGTGCGCTCGCGTGTCAGCACCATGAGACGGCCGTCGCTCATCTCGCGGGCGCGCATGAACTCGATCGGCGGCCCGATACCCGTGGCCGGATCCACCGGCGTGCCGGTCTGGTGCGACAGCGCGCCGTAGTAGAGCTGCGTGTCCGTGCCATCGGGATTGGACGTGTACAGATGCAGCCCGTCACGGCCGGGCGCGTTGTCCCAGCGCGTGAACAGCACGCGGCCGTTCTGCAGCACGGTGCCGTACAGGTCGCTAGACGGGTTGAAGCTGATCTGGTGGATGTCGGTGCCGTCGCCGTTCATGACGTGCAGCACGAAGGCGGACTCGCTGCGCGCCTCGTTCGTGGCCTCGAACTGCGCCTTGTTCTCGTCGAGCAGGATGGCCTTGGCCTGCCGCTGGCGCGTCGAGGAGAACAGGATGCGCCCGTCGGGTAGATAGCCAGGCGCCACGTCCTGGCCTTCCTCCGCGACGATGTCCGACTTGATCACGCGATGCAGGTTGTCGGTGGCGATGTCGTATTCCCAGATGTTCCAGGTGGGCGGCTCGTCCTCGTCGAAATCGCCGAGCGGCCCGCGCATCGCGAAGGCCACCTTGAGGCCATCCGGCGAGACGGCGAGGTCCTTGATGTCGTAGCGGTCATCCGCCGCGCCGAGCGGGTCGACACGCAGGCGCGCGGTGAGCTCGGTTTCGGCGGCGCCCGGGGAAGCGCGGTCGCGCTTCCAGAGCGTGGCGCTGTACTCGTCGTCCTCTACGAACGGGCGCACGCGCGTGACGTCGTCCTGGTCCTGCGGCACCTGGTGGCGGATGTAGAAGATGGGGAAATCGACGGTCGCCGGATCCGGATCCTGGCCGCTGCCGAGACCGATTCCGCCGCCGCCCGGTCCCTGCGTGCAGGCCGCCAGCAGCGAGACGAGGCCGAGCAGCGCGGCCCTGGTGCACCCGCCGAGCGTGATCCGGTTCGCGTTTTTGCTTGATCGATCCACAGCATCCTCCACTGTCACGGCCCGCGTATTGCCGCACGGCATGTGACGTAATGCAATCTTCCCGCGCGAGGCCACGGCGATCTGCCGACGCCGTCACAGCAGGCGGGCCGCGAAACGCGGTTTTCTAGCCGACCGATGTAGTTAGAGACCCGGGGCGGTAGCCGCCGTGATGCGGTTCGCAGTCCTTGGGAGCAAGACTACTAGGAGTACGTAATGGACGGTGCTGTCGCCGCTTGGAGACGTAGATGAGCGGAGACAAACAAGGGTCGTTCGTGGCGGCGTGATACTGCGCCCGTCAAATGGGATGTGGATGACACAAATGGATACCCAACAGGTCTCGAAATTGAAGTCGCTCGGCCTCGCCTGCCTGCTCGCCTGCGTGGCCACCGCCGCGTCGGGCAACGACCGCGACAAGGCCAAGCGCATCCACGACCGCATCGCGGGCGTGCCGCCCACCGAAGCGGTCCTCGACCAGATGGAGCAGCTTGTGACCGCCGGCGACCTCATGGGCGCCGCGGCGATCGCCACCAACGACGCTTCGTTCTACAACGTGACGCTGAAGAACATGGCGATGCCGTGGACCAACCGCGACCAGACGGTGTTCGCGCCGCTCAACGACTACGTCGCCACGTTCATCGGCATGGTGCGCGACGACGTGCCGTTCAACACCGCGCTCTCGGCCGACCTCACCTATACGGTCAACGGCGTGACGCCGGCCGCGTCGGCGTCCAACAACGACCACTACGCCAATGCCGAGGCCAACGGCGTGAACCTGAAGACCGCGCTGCAGGGCACCACGCAGTCGTCGATCCTCGGCATTCCTACCGAGGCGACGGCGGGCTTCATCACCTCGCGCGCCTCCTCCGAAGCGTTCTTCGTCGATGGCACCAACCGGGCGATGTTCCGCTTCACGCTCATCAATCACCTGTGCCGCGACCTCGAGCAGGTGCACGACACCACGCTGCCGCCGGACATGATCCGCCAGGACGTGAGCCGCTCGCCCGGTGGCGACAGCCGCATCTTCCTCAACAACTGCATCGGCTGTCACAGCGGCATGGACCCGATGGCCCGCGCCTTCGCGTACTACGACTTCGACAACGGCACGGCGGATGCGCCCGGCTCCATGCGCCTGGTCTACACCGCCGGCACGGTGCAGCCGAAGTACTTCAACAACGCCACCAATTTCCCGCCGGGCTTCGTGACGCCGGACGATCATTGGGAGAACCGCTGGCGCCAGGGCCAGAACTATCTGCTCGGCTGGGACCAGGGCCTGCCGGGCAAGGGCGTGGGCGCCAAGTCGCTCGGCCAGGAGCTCGCCAACAGCACCGCGTTCGCGCGCTGCCAGGTGGAGAAGGTGTTCAAGACGGTGTGCTTCCGCGCACCGGGCAACCAGGCCGACCGCAACGTCGTCGATTCCGTGACGACCTCGTTCAAGTCGAACTACTCGCTCAAGGAAGTGTTCCAGCGGGTCGCCACCTCCGACGCGTGCCTGGGCGATTGAGGGAGACAAACACAATGACCTCCATGAAGCGCATGTCTTTCGCCCGCTGGATCACGGCCGCCGCCGCGGCCGCCGTACTGGCCGGCTGTTCGGGTGGCGGAGCGCCGACGGTGGAAAACCCCGTCACTTCCGCGCCGCCGGTTTCCGACTACACCGGCCCGGCCTCGGCCAATGCCGACGTGCAGGCCTTCCGCATCAACCTGTGGGAGAACATCAAGGCCAACAACCGCTGCGGCGGCTGCCACAACGCGAGCACGCCGGGCCAGACGCCGCAGTTCGCGCGCAACGACAACGTGAACCTGGCGTATGAAGCCGCCAACACCGTCGTGAACCTGCAGCAGCCCGACCAGTCGCGCATGGTCCAGAAGGTGGCGGGCGGTCACAACTGCTGGCTGCAGGCGCCTTCCGCCTGCGCCGACACGCTCACCGTGTGGATCCGCAACTGGGCCGGCGCTGCCGCGACCGGCGGCACGCAGATCCAGTTGCAGGCGCCGACCATCAAGGAAGTGGGTGGCAGCAAGAGCTTCCCGGCGACGTCCGCGGAGTTTGCCGCCTCGCAGCTGTATGCGCTGGTGCGCAATGCCGGCACCGCCAATTGCCTGCGTTGCCACTCCTCGAGCTCGGCCACGCAGCAGCAGCCGTTCTTCGCGGACGCCGATCCCGACATCGCGTACGCGGCCATCAAACCGAAGATCAACCTGGACAACACCGACCAGTCGCGCCTGGTGGTGCGCCTGCGCGATGAATCGCACAACTGCTGGAGCGCGGGCGGCACGCTGACCTGCGCCGACAATGCGCAAACGATGCTGAATGCCGTCAATGCGTTCGCCAACAACATTCCGGTCACCGAGGTCGACCCGAACCTGCTGATCTCCAAGGGCCTGACGTTGTACGACGGCACCGTGGCCGCGGGCGGCAACCGCTACGAGGCCGCGACCATCGCCAAGTACGAATTCAAGACCGGCATGGGCGCCATCGCCTACGACACCAGTGGTCTCGAACCTGCGCTGAACCTCACGCTTTCGGGTGACGTGCAGTGGGTCGGCGGCTGGGGCATCAACGTGAAGATGGGCGGCAAGGCCCAGGGCACGGCGGCCGCGTCCAAGAAGATCAGCGATCTCATCAAGTCGACGGGTGAATTCACCGTCGAGGCCTGGGCCAACAACGCCAACGTCGCCCAGGAAGATGCGTACATCGTCAGCTACTCGGCCGGCGTCAACGCACGCAACTTCACGCTGGCGCAGCGCATGTACCAGTACGAGGGCATGACGCGCAGCGACAAGACCGGCGCCAACGGCAACCCGGTGTTGCTCACGCGCGCGGCCGACATGGACGCGCAGGCGGCGCTGCAGCACGTGGTGATGACGTACAGCCCGGTCGAAGGCCGGCGCTTCTACGTCAACGGTGAATACACCGGCGACACCGACGCGCAGGGCGGCGGCAGCCTGGCCGACTGGGACGACACCTTCGCGCTGGTGCTCGGCAACGAGACCTCGACCAACCGCCAGTGGGAGGGCGTGCTGCGCATGGTCGCCATCCACAACCGCGCGCTCACGCCGGCGCAGATCAAGCAGAACTTCGACGCCGGCGTCGGCGAGAAGTATTTCATGCTGTTCGACGTCAGCCACCTGGTGAGCGTGCCCAAGGCCTACGTGATGCTCGAAGCGCAGCAGCTCGACAGCTACGGCCTGCAGTTCGACAAGCCCACGTTCATCAGCCTGGATCCGAACGCCTCGGTCGCGAACCTCTCGATCGAAGGCATCCGCATCGGCGTGAACGGCCAGCTGGAACATGCGGGCCAGGCCTACGCGCCGCTGACCGCCACGGTCGGTGGCAGCGAGTACACCGCCGCGGCGGGCCAGCAGATGTCGAAAGTCGGCACCGTCATGGCGCTCGAGAAGGGCGTGATGGACGACCTGTTCTTCCTGGCGTTCGACCGCATCGGCGACAGGAGCAATCCCCTGCCGCCGCCGGAGATTCCGCAGGCGCCCGCGCCGGTGGATCTGCCGCCCGAGTCCGATGTCGGCCTGAAGACCTTCGATGAGCTCAACGCCACGCTGTCGCAGATCACCAAGGTGCCGCAGACCAATGCGCGCGTCGCGGCGACCTACGACCTCGTGAAGCAGGCGCTGCCCGCGGTCGAGAAGCTGGGCACATTCGGCCCGGCGCAGCAGACCGCGCTGGCGCAGCTCGCCATCCAGTACTGCAACCAGATGGTCGACGACGCCAGCCTGCGCACGCAGTTCTTCAGCGGCGGCATCAATCCGGCGGCCACGGGTTCCGCGGCCTTCGGCAACTCGGGCTCGGCGGCGCGCGAGGGCCTCATCGGCGATCTGCTCACCAAGGGCAAGAACACCGGCCTCGAGTGGGATCCGGACGACACCGTGATCCATGACGAGCTGGATGCCTTGATCAACAAGCTGCTCGCCGGGCCCACCGGCAGTACGAGCGGCGGTGCCGGCACCGTGATGAAGGCGACCTGCGGCGCCGTTCTCGGTAGCGGCACGACGCTGATTCAGTAAGGGAGACGAGCATGTATATCCTGAAGAAAAGCCCGCGCACGCTCGGACTGGACGAGCCGATCCGGCACGAGAGCCACAAGGCGCCGGTCACGCGCCGCGACTTCATCGCGCAGGGATTCAAGACGGGTCCGGCGGTGATCGCCGCGCCCGCGTTCCTCGCCATGCTCATCGGCGCCGAAAAGGCGCGCGCCATGTCGCCGGATCTCGAGGCCATGAAGGCGGCCTGCAACATCACGGCCGGCGCCGGCAAGGTGCCGTTCATCTGCTTCGATCTGGCCGGCGGCGCGAACCTCAACGGTTCGGAGATCCTCATCGGCCAGAGCGGCAATCCGCTCAATTTCCTCTCGACCCAGGGATACGCCAAGCTCGGCCTGCCGGGCAACATGACCCCCAATTCGCCGAACGCCGCGAGCGCCACCAACAACTTCATCAACACGGAGTTCGGCGCGGCGTGGCACTCGGATGGCGCCATCCTGCGCGGCATGCAGCAGTCGACGCAGTTGACGACGCGCGCCAACACCAACGGCTTTCCGATCGCCGCGCGCTCGGAGAACGACACCGGCAACAATCCGCACAACCCGATGTACGGCATCAACCGCGTCGGCGCGGACGGACAGTTGTTGACGCTCATCGGTTCGCAGAACACCGATTCGGGCGGCAACTCCATGGCGCCGGCCTCGATGATGAATCCGGCCGCGCGCCCGACCAAGGTGGACCGCGCCAGCGACGTGACCGGCCTCGTCGATACCGGCGAGCTCGGCACGCTGTTCACCAACTCGGATGACGCCATCGCGGTGCTCGAATCGATGACGCGCCTGTCGCATGCCAAGGCAGACCTGGCGCGGACCAAGCTGGCCGCCCAGGCCGACGCTGATCTGAAGAAGCTCGTGCGTTGCGGCTACGTGAAGTCCACGTACCTGGCGGACAACTTCCGTTCTCCCGACGCGCTGAATCCCGACCGCGATCCGCACATCGTCGCGCAGGCCAACCAGCCCGCGGGCGTGACGCCGATCTTCACGTCGCAGGAGTACCAGCAGGACAACGAATTCCGCAAGACGGCGGCGATCATGAAGATGGTGATCAGCGGCTACGCCGGCGCCGGCACCATCACCATGGGCGGCTACGACTACCACGGCCAGGGCCGCAACACCGGCGAGACGCGCAATTTCCGCGCCGGTCGCTGCATCGGTGCCTGCCTCGAATACGCGGCGCGCAAGCAGATCCCGCTGATGATCTACGTGTTCAGCGACGGCGCGCTGTCGGCGAACGGCGTGGTGAACAACAGCATCGACGGCCGCGGCAAGCTCGACTGGGCCAGCGACAACCAGGCGACGGCGGCTTCG
>DASTRL010000251.1:0-10250 GCA_035761265.1 Steroidobacteraceae bacterium | reverse complement strand
ATGCATATCCTCATCCAGGCATTTTCAGCCACTTCCAGGGGCGATTGGAAATCGCGCAATGAAATGGCTACGGCTTGGGCAGCGGCGTCGTTGCAACGCTGGGCGGCAGGATTGGATAGATGACCCGCGGCTGCTCGCCGCTCAACGAGCCCAGAAACGAGGTGATGTCGTCGATCTCGGCGGCCGTCAACTGCACACCGAGCTGGCTGCTGCCCATGACCGCCACGGCCTGACGCAGATCCCATGAACGACCGGTGTGGAAATAAGGCGCGGTCAGGGCGATGTTTCGCAGCGTCGGCACCTTGAACACATATTCATCGGAGGCGGTCTTCGTCACCGAGAAGCGTCCCTTGTCGTTAGGCGGCAGTAGTTCGGCGCCGGGCTTCTCGACGGTACCGAACGGCGCGTACATGCCGCCACCGACGTTGATGCCGTTGTGGCAGCCGGCGCAGCCCTTGCCGATGAAAGCCCGCAGGCCCGACTTCTGTTGCGCGGTGAGCGCGGCGGCATCGCCCTTCAGGTAGCGATCGAATGGTGCATTCGGCGTGATCAGCGTCGCCTCGAACACGGCGATCGCCTTCTGTGCGTTGGCGAGCGTCACCGGTTGCGCTTCGCCGGGAAATGCGGCCTTGAAGCTGGCGGCGTAGCCGGGGATGGCCGCGAGCTGCTCGGCGACATGCGCTTTCGGCGAAGCCATCTCGACGGGATTGACCATCGGGCCGCCGGCCTGTTGTTCGAGATCCTTCGCACGCCCGTCCCAGAACTGCGCGGTGTTGAAGACCGAATTGAGAACGGTGGGCGCATTGCGGCCACCCCGCTGCCACTGATGGCCGATGGAGGTTTCTTCCGCATCGACACCGCCAAGCCCGAGGTTGTGGCAGGAGTTGCAGCTGATGGCGTGGCTCGCCGAGAGCCTGGGATCGAAGTAGAGCATCTTGCCGAGCTCGACCTTCGCCGGAGTGCTCGGGTTTCCCGGCAGTGCGGGTGGTGAGGCGGGAATGGGTTTGAACAGCCCCTGCGCCGAGCTCATGAGTTCGTCGGCGGCGAGCGTCTGATGAACGAAGCCAACGCCTGCGATCAGAATGCCAATGAGCACGCGCATGACGGATTCCTCCGCGCCGACGATGGATTGCAAGCCTGCGCGGCGCGCGGCGGATCGGCAATACAGACCATTGCGGACCACGCTGTGGAAATCGCGTATGGAGCGTATCGATACGCGTCGAGCCCCGGTGGTTTCCCACCGGGGCTTTGCATCCCTCACTACCGGCTGCCGGCTCAGGGCATCCCGGCATCGACCTTTCGCAGGAGTCCCTTTTCACGCTCCATCACGTACATGATGGTGCCGTCCGCGGTGAATGCGCAGGAGTTCGGCCGTTCGAAGTCCGCGCTCGCGATCGGACCGTCGACGATCTGTCGGGTCTCGGTGCCGATGAAGTTTTCCACCGTGCCACCGAGGCTCACGCGGCGGACCAGCGCGGAACCGGGACTCGCGATGTAGATATACCCGTGGCTGTAGCAGACATGATTCGAGGCGCCGCCAGTCTGTGCGAACACCGACACGTTTCCGCCGGTGATGTTGAAGAAGGTCCCGCTGGCCCAGTTGGCGGCATACACATTGCCATTTTCATCGCCGACGATGCTGACGACATCCTGCAGTCCGCCTCCGGAAGCGTAGGTGGAGACATTGCCGTCCGGCGTGATCTTCAGCACCGTCGCACCGGTGCCGGAGAAGTTGGCGCCAAACAGGCTCACGAAGACGTTGTCGTCCTTGTCCAACCAGACGCCTGCCGGTCCATTCAGTCCGGAAGCGAAAGTCGTCAAGACACCCGCCGGCGTGATCTTGCGCACCGCGTTGCCTTGATAGTCGGCGACGAAGAGATTGCCCTTCGAATCGAAGCGCGAGCCATTGGCGGAGGCCAGGCCCGTGGCGAAAGTGGATACCTCGCCCTCCGGCGTCACGCGCGAGATGCTGGTCCCATTGGAAACATAGATGTCGCCATTCGATGCGACCGCCACGCCGTCACTGGCCCACGGGTCGGCGGCGGCTGCCAGTGTGGACACCGACCTGAACGGGCTCGCGGCAAACTGCACGTAGTCGAGATAGGTCTCCGACGAGCCGGCCGCGGACGGACTGGTTATCGCGATGACATCGCCCTCCGCGACGGAGACCACGAGACTGCTCGTCGCATAGACTCCCGAGGTCGACCGCATGTTGAAACTGCCCACGGAGGCACCGCTCACCTTCACTTCCAGTGTGCCCGCGGTGTCCGTGCGATACGCCAGGATCAGCGCCTTGGCATCCAGGGATTCGGCGATCGAAATGCCGAGACCGGCGGATCCCACGAACACTGCCTTGCCTTTCGAAGCCGCCGTGTCGCCGACCGTGGTCGCGCCTCCCGTCGGGCTCGCTGCCTCCGCTTCGACTCGACCCGTGAAATTGACGGTCTTGACCGTGAACGTGCCCGGGACTGCGCCGATCGTCAGCGTCGCCGAAGCCTCACCGGAAGACTCGGCGGAGGATCGGACCCTGACGCGGACGTTCTGTCCGTTCTGGATCACGCCCGGCTTGTCGCGATACGCATGCCCGTCGATCGAGTACTCACCGCCGGCAATCGACAGGTGCGCCGGAATGGTGATCCCGGAGATGGTCACCGCTTCCGATTCGACGAGAGTGTCGGGTGACACCTTCGATTGGCTGGCAAAAGCAAAGGCATCGGGCGTCGTGTCGATCTTGCAGCCCTGCAGCAGAAGGGCTGCAACCAACAACAACGCTTCCCGTTGCAGGAATGACCTTTTCACCGTTTTCACGTGAATCTCCTGGATGATGTGGCGCATTGGATCCGCAACCGGGTCGCGGCGGGAGCGCATTCTTTTCAGCGGACGACCGGTGGGCAACGTCGATTGGATGAAAGAACATCTTCACGGGGTGAAATCCGGTTTTCGTTGGATGGAAATCGGTGCCCCGGTCGACGGGCAGGCGAGGCGGCTCCGCGCATTCGCGCTCGATGCGCCCCGGCCTCTATCTACCACCCGGTGAATGCCGGCAATATCGCGGCGGCTGGTGGTGCGACGAGTTTTCGCGGAGTAGGATCGAAGCGCCTTTGCCGCGAGCTACTCCCGGTCATGTCACGAAATTCCGGTCGTTTCGAGTCCCATGTCCGATACTGCGTGCCACCGATGGTGCGTGCTTGAACACGCTCGCGCAGGAGGCGTTCCTCGCCTTCGACTCCAGAGTCCTGCGGCATCGCCCGAGGAGCCTGCAAATCCTGCGGACTTTTGCCATCTGGCTCGCGTTCTGGGTTTTCGTCGGCGCGATGTTCATGGGGCAGGACGTCATCCGCAGGCTTTTCTTCGACGATCCGGCGCTGTGGAGGGAGGTCGGATTCTGGACGATGCGCGTGGTTCTCTCGGCCGTCCTCACGCTCGTCATCTTGTGGCTCGGCACGGCATTTCCGCTGGAAAAGCGCGCCTGGGCGCGGCGAATCTCCCTCCACGTTTTCCTGAGCCTGTGCTTCGGTGTCCTCAGGACCGGCCTCGAAGCCATGATGTACTCGCGCCTGAGCGCGGGATGGGGACCGGAATACGAATGGGCGCAAAGCGTCGGGTACACCTTCAAGGTGTTGCTGATCTTCGGCTTGCACCAGGCGGTGATCGCGTACTGGTTCATCCTCGTCATCCACACGGCGGTTCGCTATCACGAGAAGTTCCAGGAACGCGCGGCAGCCGCGTTGCGACTGGAGCTGAATGCCGCGGAGCTCCGCGAGCAGGTCGCCAGGGCGCAACTGGGTGCATTGAAGATGCAGCTGCAGCCGCATTTCCTGTTCAACACGCTCAACGCCATCATGGGAATGGTGCGGACCGGAGAAGTGCGGCAGGCCGAGCGCGCCTTGTCGGGATTCAGCGATCTGCTGCGCGCGGTGCTCGACGACATGGATGCGCAGGAAGTCACGCTCGAGCGTGAGCTGACGTTCCTGCGGCTCTATCTGTCGATAGAGCAGATGCGCTTCTCCGATCGGCTCAGCGTGCGCATCGATGCCGATCCGGAATTGCTGGATGCCGCCGTCCCGCACATGGGACTGCAGCCGGTGGTCGAAAACGCCGTGCGACACGGCATCGGCTGCCGCGTCGGCGGCGGTTCCATCGAGGTTCGGGCGTCGCGCGTCGGCGACCGGCTGCACATCGGCGTGCGGGACGCGGGCGCGGGTGTCCGCGCCGGCACTGCGGGCGGCCGGGGCCTGGGCCTGTCGAATCTGCGCGAGCGACTCAAGCAGTTGCATGGAGCAGAGGCGGAGTTGCGCATCGAATGCGCCGAGACCGGCGCCGCGGTCGAAATGATCCTGCCCTATCGTCGACTGGTCGGCCGCGAGCCGGCCGTACCGATGGACGGCGTGCACGCATGAAGTCCGCCGGAACTCGGGCGGAGTGGTCCGCCTTGATCGTGGATGACGAGCCATTGGCGCGCGCCAGCCTGCGCGCCTTGCTCGAGCGCGAGTCTGAGCCGATCGCCATCCTCGAGGCGCGCAACGGCCCCGAGGCGGTCTCCCTGATATGCGACCAACGGCCCGACGTGGTCTTTCTCGACGTGCAGATGCCGGAGATGGACGGGTTCGACGTATTGCGCCGGGTCGGCGCCGCGGCGATGCCAGCGGTGATTTTCGTCACCGCCCACGACCGCTTTGCCATCCAGGCATTCGAGATCAATGCGCTCGACTATCTTCTCAAGCCGGTCTCCGGCGAGCGTTTCGCGGAGGCGCTGCAACGCGCGCGATCGCATCGGCAACCGCGCGGCGCTGACAGTGAGCGCATCGTGTCGCTGCTGCAGACGCTGACCTCGCCGCCGCAAACCCTGACGCGCATCGCCGTGCGTTCGGCGGGCAAGACCCGATTCGTGAATCTGGCGGACGTGCTGTGGATCCAGGCCGCGGAGAACTACGTGCAGCTGCATACCGCCACGTCCCGGCACCTGGTGCATACCACCATGCAAGCGTTGCTCGGGCGGCTGGATGCCAGGGTATTCGCACGCATCCATCGCTCGATCATCGTCAACGTCCGCCACGTCGCGCAGGTCGCCTCGGCGGAGCAGGGCGACTACGTGCTGACACTGGACAACGGCGCCTGCATCCGCTCCAGTCGCACGTACAGCGATACCATCAGGAAGTGGGTATCGAATCGGCCGTAGCGGAATCGTCGCCGTTCGAGATTTCCGCTGGAGTGCGCTCCGAGCTGAACGGATAGTCGGTGTAGCCGATTTCCGTCCCACCGTAGAAGGTGGCAGCATCCGGCCGATTCAAGGCGGATCCCAGCCGCAGTCGCGCAGGAAGATCCGGATTGGCAATGAAGCTGCGCCCATACGCGATCGCATCGGCCCTGCCGTGCTTCACCGCCTCTTCACCACTGCGACCATCGAAGCCGCCATTCGCCACGTAGACACCCGGCCATGTCCGCCGAATGGCTGCGAACAGCGCGGCGAATTCCGGCGGAGGAGGGGCGTCGCCCGGTGATGCCTCGACGACGTGAAGATACCCGAGCCCCGCCCTGGACATGGCCTCGACTGCCGAGATGAACGTGCTTCCGGGATCATCGTCTTCCATGTCGTTGAACGTCCCTCGGGGCGAAAGTCGCACGCCGATGCGGGAAGGAGGCCAGACTCTGGCAACTGCCTGTGCAACCTCGCACAGGAATCTGATTCTGTTGGCCGCCGTGCCGCCATACTCGTCTGGCCTTCTGTTGGTGCCGGACTGAAGGAACTGGTCGATCAGGTAGCCGTTGGCCGCGTGGATCTCCACGCCGTCGAAGCCGGCGGTCTTCGCATTCACCGCCGCCCTTTTGTAATCCTCGATGGTCGATCGTATTTCGTCCCGCGTCAGCGACCTGGGCATCGAGACGTCGACCGGCCCCTCGCTCGTGAAAGTCCTGGCGCGCGCTTGGATGGCCGACGGTGCAACCGGCGCTCTACCGCCCGGCAACAGGGATGCATGAGAAATGCGACCGGTGTGCCAAAGCTGGAGGAAGATGCACCCGCCCGCCTGGTGCACGGCATCAGTGACCTGCCGCCAGGCAACGACGTGCTGCGGTAGATAGATGCCGGGAGTATTGGCATAGCCCCTGCCCATCGCCGAGATCTGCGTGGCTTCGGTGACGATGAGGCCGGCTGAACTTCGCTGCCGATAGTAGGTCGCGGCCCATTGGCCCGGCACACCATCCGGCAGAGCGCGATTGCGGGTGAGCGGCGCCATGAATACGCGATTGCGCAGCGGCAGGTCTCCCAGCCGCAGCGGATCGAACAAGGTTGCCGCTCCCGCGGCACCGACGGAGTGGACGGGCATGACTAGCGCCCCGCGAGAGCCATCGCTGCGCATGACACGGCGACCGCGCAGCATCCCATCCCGGTCAGCCAGGCGAGCGAACGGATCGGAGAGATCTTGAGCCAGTAGGCGATCGAGAAGGTGCATCGCGCGGCAACGTAGACCGCTGCCACGGTGTGCGTTGTCGCGCTGGTCCGATCGAGGATGACGAGGATCAGCACCGGAGGTACGTACATCAGGGCAGATTCGATGTTGTTCGAGAGGGTGCGCGAGGCCCGGCCGAAAAAGCCGTCCATGCCGGGCGCCACGTCCCGGTCGCTCAGCACGTACCGGGTGCCGCGTTTCGCGAGGTTTGCCATGTGCTGGACCATTGCGGACAGCCACACGAGAGACGCGGCGAGCAGCACGGATGCAATTTCGATGGTCGGGATGTTCGAATGCACGGGGATTCCTCTCGATGGACTACTCAGTCCACTTTCTCCCGACAAAACTGGACTATCAAGTCCAATTGAGCGATCCTCGCGAGATGGCCGCGATCGGCAAACCCGCAGTCCGTCCCTTGACCTCGCGAGGCGCGGCCACGCGCCTGCGAATCGTGCAGGCGGCTGCCGACCTCATCTACTCGCGTGGCGTCGACCGGACGAGCCTGGACGAGGTCATGGCCAGGAGCGGCGTGAGCAAGTCACAGCTCTACCACTACTTCGCGGACAAGGAGGCGCTGGTTCTGGACGTGATCGCGCTTCAGACCGAACGGATTCTCGGCGCGCAACAGCCGCACGTTGCCGCGCTGGACTCCCTGGCCGCCCTGCGTGCGTGGCGGAACACGATCATCCGGCTGAACAAGGAAGTCCGCGCGGGCGGATGCCCGCTGGGATCATTGGCCAATGAACTCGCGAACAATTCCACCGGCGCGAGAAAGCACCTCGCCAAAGGCTTTGAAACCTGGACCGATTGCATCGAGCGAGGGCTCACGGCGATGCGGGATCGGGGCGAGCTCGTGCCGGGAGCTGATCCGCACGAGTTGGCGATCGCCCTGCTCAGTGCGGTCCAGGGTGGGCTTCTACTGGCCAAGACCACGAAGTCGGGTCGCGCTCTCGAGATTGCGCTCGATGTGGCAATCGATCACGTCGCCAGTCTCATGAGGAAGTCGTAGAAGACCCGTGTCTTCATGCAGAGAAGCGATCTGCAATGCCTGCAATCCGCCGCGGCTGAATCCGCAGATGGCGACGGCCTCGGGATCGATCCTGCGGTAGTAAGGACTGCCGTGGTCCTGGTTCTGCGCCAGCGCCCAGTCGAGCGCCGAGAGCAGATCGGCGGAGGTGTGGGTGGTTTCGGCAGCTTTCCGGGCTCGCTCGCGGCGGCGGCTTCGATCCGACGCTCAACAACCCCGTAGGCCGGATCATCGGACTCTCACTTCGCAAGAAACGGTGAGTAGCCGGCGAGGGCGGCTCAACCTCTCCCCAGGGGAGGCCGTCCCTCGCCGGGGCTCTCGGCCCCGTCGCACTATCTACTCACGTGTCGATGGCGAACGTGTCCGCATTCAAGAGGAAGTGTGTGCCGATCGAGGCGGCGTACCCCAGTCCGACTGCCCAGATCCACCGGAGATGGGCGGTGAAGGTGTAGATGCCGCGCGCCTGTCCCATCAATGCCACGCCCGCGGCCGAGCCGATCGACAGCAGCGATCCGCCGACGCCGGCGGTGAGCGTCACCAGCAACCACTGGCCGTGGGACATGTCGGGCCCCATGGACAGGACCGCGAACATCACCGGAATGTTGTCGATGATGGACGAGGCGACGCCCACCAGGATGTTCGCCCACGTCGGACCCAGGGACTCGTACGAACTCTGCGACAGGAGCGCGAGGTATCCAAAGGCGCCGAGCGCCCCGACGCTCAGGACGACGCCATAGAAGAACAGCAGCGTGTCCCATTCGGCACGCTTCAGGCTGATGAAGATGTCGAAGGGCTTTTCGGCCGGCTTGAATCCCGGCGGAGGCTCAGGCGCGGGCGCAGCCCGCGCGCGCCGCACTTCTTCGCGACGAAGGAAATAGCCATGGATCTGCAAGATGCCGAGCCCGGTCATCATGCCGAGGAAGGGCGGCAGATGCAGGTACTGGTGCAGCGCCACCGTGAAGATCACGGTGAACGCGAAGATCGCGATCACGGTCCTGCCGCCGCTTTTGATCTCCCCCGCCTCGTCGTGCGGATGGGGCCGGATCCGCGGGATCGCCAGGTTCATGAAAAACGCCGGCACCAGCCAGTTCACCAGCGACGGAACGAACAGCGCGAAGAACTCGAAGAAGCCGAGCAGGCCCTTCTGCCACACCATCAGGGTCGTGATGTCGCCGAACGGACTGAAGGCACCACCGGCATTGGCGGCCACGACGACGTTGATGCAGGCGGGCGCGATGAAGGCCGGATTGCCGCGTCCCGTCGCGAGCACGACGGCGCCCATCACCAGCGCGGTCGTCAGATTGTCGAGCACCGGCGAGAGGAAGAATGCCATGGCCCCGGTGATCCAGAAGATGGTTCTCAGCGTCCAGCCGCGCTCCACGAGCCAGTGGCGAAGCGCGGCGAACACATTGCGCTCCGCCAGCGTGTTCACGAACGTCATGGCGGCGAGCAGGAACAGCAGCAGTTCGCCGTATTCGAGCAGGTCGTGGCGCAGCACGTCCGCCACGCCCGCGATGCCCTGGCGTTCCCAGGCGAGCGCCACCAGCACCCAGAGCACGCCGGCCGCCACGATCATGGGTTTGGACTTGCGCAGGTGCGTGAACTCTTCCGCGATCACGAACCCATACGCGATGATGAAAAAGGCGAGCGCGACGATCCCGAATGAGCTGGTCGACAGGTTCGGCGAGGACTCTCCTGCATGGGCGATCGCAGGAACGGGCACCACAGGCAAGGTCAGTGCGAGAGGCTTCAAGAGATTCCCTCGAGACGGTTCGGAGCGATGATCAATCATAGCCGCGGGCACCTGCCGAATGCGCCACGCCTGTCGCCAGGTGCGACCATGTGCTCACACTGGACAATGGCGCCTGCATCGGCTCCAGCCGCGCGTACAGCGACTCCGTCGGGAAGTGGATATCGAATCGCTCGCAGCCGGCCGTCAATGCGACGCGCTGAACCGCCAGGCCGGATCGCGGCACAGTCCGCAGTCCCTGCCCGCGAACGTCTTCGCCGCGCGCCGGTCGCCGCGCAGCTGCCAGTCGAGCCAGTCCGCCACCGCGGCGGCGGCCTTGCCGCCATTCGGCTGCCAGTAGGTGCCGCCGTGCCCGACACCCACGAGATTGCCAACGTACGCAGGCACGTGCCTGATGCGCTCGAAGTCGTCCATGCCGTTGTCATACGCGATGTCGGTCTCGCCGCCGAGGATGTACAACGTGGGCGAGTGGATATCGTCGAGCAGCGACTTCGCAACGTCGATGCCCGAGATGCCTTGCCGGTTGTCGTTGAAGATTCCGCTGTTCATCACGATGAGCGTCTTCACGCGCGGATCGCCGGCGATCTGCAGCGCCTGCAATCCGCCACAGCTGTATCCCGAGACGGCAACTGCCTTGGGATCGATCCTGCGGTAGTAAGGACTGCCGCGGTCCTGGTTCTGCGCCAACGCCCAATCGAGCGCCGAGAGCAGATCGGCGGAGGTGGTGGGTGGTTTCGGCAGCTTTCCGGGCTCGCTCGCGGCGGCAGGTTGCGGCGCCGAAGTCAGCGTCGCCGCACCGGGGCCACTGAGGATCCTGCCTGGAGCGATGGCAAGGTAGCCGTGCGAGGCGATTTCGAGCAGGTGCAGGCGCGAGCTGGCGCCATCGTTCGAACACGCGCCGTTGCCGAAGACGTAGAGGCCGAGCTTGCGCTTGCCGAGCTTGGCGAGTTCCGCGGGTCGATAGATCACGTGCTCCGGCAGCGACGGGTCTTCTTCCTTCAGCGCCGGGTACGGTCCCGTGCCG
>DASTRL010000250.1:0-76537 GCA_035761265.1 Steroidobacteraceae bacterium | reverse complement strand
CGGCACGGGCGTGGGCGCGGGCGCGGGCGCAGGTGCGGGCGGACCGGGCATGGAGCTTGCGCCGCCGCCGCAGCCGGATAGATAGGCCGCCAACGCCTGGCAGAGCAGGCCGGTGGCGATTCGGGACGCGCTGGCTCGCATTCGAGACCTCCAACTGCCGCGCGACGGCGGACCGCGGATTGTTAGCAGCTCAGCACAGCGATGGTTTCCTGACTAGCTGTCCGGGTTCCGCGACAGCAATTTTCGCGCCTGGGCGTCGATCCAGGTGGTATCGCCCATCGATTCGATGAAACCGCAGTGGCCGCCGTGTGCCGTGGTGATGATGTCCAGGTGTGGCGAGCGCGCGAGGCGCGCCAGGTCCACGGCGGCGATGATGGGATCGTCCAGGGCGGTGAGCACAGTGGCTGGCGCCGACAAGGTCGTCAGACGTCCGCCCGTGATGGCGTAGCCCGCGAGGTAGTCCTCCATCGAGGGAAACTCCGTGTGGCTCAGCACCAGCTGGCGGGTCATCTCGCGCAGGTTGCGGACCTTCAGCAGCTCTTCGAAGTCATAAAGGTCCGGCCAGGCCATCTGCTTCATGGCGAGCGAACGGCTCCACTTGCGCACGAAGTAACCGTGGTAGATCGCCATACCCTGCTCGAGGTTCAGCAGCGTGGCTGCGGGGTCGAGCACCGGCGATACTGCGATGACACGCTCGATGGGAAACTGACGACCCTCGGGATGCGCGGCCACGCGCAGCATGAAATTCCCGCCAAGCGAGAAGCCCGCGAGCACCATGGGCGATCCGCGAAATCTCGTCGCGAGCGTGCGCACGGCGCCCACGACCTCCGGCAGCCGGCAGGAATGGAACAGCTCGCGATTCAGGTGATGCGTGGCACCGTGGTCGCGCAGGTTGAGGCGCACGACCTCGAAACCGTTCTCGAACAGCGTCTGCGCCAGCGACAGCAGGTAAGTGGAATCGGCGCTGCCTTCCCAGCCGTGCAACAGCACGGCGAGGCGCTTGCCAGGCTCGCGTCCGCGACGCGCGGGGCTGGCGTGAAAGGCCTGCAGCGTGACGCCATCGCCACAATCGAGCAGCAGTTCCTCGCTGGCCGCCCGCATCGGGATGGCGCGCCGCTCGACGCGTGCGCGGCGCAATGGCCAGTTCGGCAGGATGGTCTGCAAGTGCCGGCCGCGCAGCCAGCGCGCGGGACGAAAAGAAGGATCGAGCGGAAAGCCGGTCACTGCGCCTGTTCGGGCGGCGCCTCGGCGGCGGGGGTTTGCGAGGCAGCCGCGGTGGGCACTACCTCCGCCGGCGAGTCCACGGGCACCGCTGCGCCCACGGGCGTCGCGGTGGATACGGGTGCCGGAACAATCGCGGTACCCGACGCCGGCACCAGCGCCACTTCGGGGCTGCTCGCCGCGAGCGCATCGGGCGCATCGTCGGCCGGCTGGATGGCGACCGGATCTGCGGCCGCCGGCACGGGCGCCGCGCTAACTACCGGCCGCGCCCGCAGGGTTTCGACCTCTGCATAGGCCGCATTGAGGTCCGTGCGCAGTGCGGCAATCTCGGCGCCCTGCTGCCACCACTGCCACCCGAGGACCGATCCGCCGCCGAGCGCCAGCACGGCCACCGTCCAGCCGAGGATGGCGGGCCAGGCGCGACGCTCCGGCACCAGCGTACGGGCATCGACCTCGGGCGCGGGCCGCGGCGGCGACAGCGCCGCCACCACGTCGCCGTGCAGCCGTTCGGCGTGCGAATCCAGCTTGTGCTCCACGAAGCCGCGCAACGCGCCGAGCTCCTTCTGCAGCGTGGCGTCGAGTGCCGCGCGGATTTCCAGCGACATCTGCGGCAGGAGCTCAGTGACGGCGGCCCCGCCGGCGCGCGATGTCGCCTCGCCACCCGGCTCGGCGGCCGGAGGCGTCACCACGATGGCGGACTCGTTCGCGGGCACCAGGTCCGCGCGATCGCCCAGGCCCTGGGCCATGCGCATGATCGTGCTTTCCTCGCTGCGGCGGTCTGCGACCAGGCGCAGCTGGAACAGCATCTTGGTGACGTCGGATTGCTTGATCTGCTTGGGCAGCACGCCTTCGGCGCCGAGCGCGCGCGCCTGGCCCAGGTACAGGTCCCCTTCCTGCGAGGTGTACATGAGGATGGGAATGGTCGAGGTGCGCGGGTCGTTCTTGATGAATTGCACGGCCTGGAAGCCGTCCATGCCCGGCATCATGTGATCCATGAAGATCACGTCGGGCTTGTTGCGGGTGAGATAGTCGATGGCGGCTTCGGCGGATTCCGCCGCGTCCACCGCGATTTCATGACGCTCGAGGATCCTGGACAGAAATGCGCGCGCAGACTTCGAGTCGTCCACGACCAGCGCTCGCTTGGTAGACATCGTCACTCTGCTCCATCACTCCGGGTTCATGGAAAGTGTAGCGTCATCGCTCGCGCGTTTGGCACGTTCATGGGGGCGCGGATGGAAATTTTTTCCGCGGCGCGGCGCGAGCAGCCGGATTCGTAAGATTTTTCGGCACCTGCATGGTGCGGATCCGATGTGATCCAGCGCACGGAAGACGGAGATTGCTGCACATGCATGCAATCGCCGGCCGCTGAAGCGACAGATACTGAAGACGTCGATGATTCCTGCAACGTCGAAAAGAGCGCGAGCAGGTCGAGTGGTCCGCGACGAACAACAAAAGGACAGACTCGAAAGGGTATTGGTGCGAGCCGCCCTTGGGAGGGAGCGGTCTGGTTAGGACCGCACCCGCGTCAGGAACTAGGTTCCACTCACTCCAAACGGGGTCCCCATGGGGCCCCGTTCTTTTTGCGGCCTCGCCCTCCCTTGCGGCGCCTGTGCCAGCACCTTTTCATAGAAGCCGACGAGGCGACGCGCCATGGCGCGGGATGCCCAGGATTCGGCGTGCGCGCGCAATTGACGGCGACGCGGATCTTCCGGACCAAGCGCGAGCGCCCGGGCCGCGGCGGCGGCGAACTCACCCTCGTCTTCGGCGACCACGAACGCGCCGCAGCCCGGCGTGAGGATGGAGCGCGTGCCCAGTTCGGCCGTCGAAACCACGGCCGTGCCCTGCGCCATGGCCTCCAGCAGCACCAGGCCCTGGGTCTCGGTGCGCGAAGCGAATACGAAGGCATCGCCGGCCGCATAGCAATCGGGCAGCTCCGTGGCGCGATCCAGATATCCGATGAAACGCACGTGTTCCGCGATCGCGAGATCGCGGGCGAGCCTCACGAGATGTTCGCGCGCCGGTCCCTCGCCCGCGATCACGAACTGCGCGTCGGGACGCTGCTGTCGCAGGCGGGCGAACATGCGCAGCAGGAAATCGATGTTCTTCTCGTGCGCCACGCGACCCACGTACAGCAGCAACGGGCGGTCCGCCGGCAGACCGAAGCGCTCGCGGAAGCGCGCGCCGATGCCGCGCGTGTAGCTCTCCGCCGGCAGCCCGGTGGGAACGACCTCGATCGGCGTGTTCACGCCATACGCCAGCAGGGCATCGCGCATGGGCGCGCTCGGCGAGATCAGGGCCGCGACGTCGTCGCACTGCGAGCGCGTGAAATGCCGCGCCAGGAAGCGCCCGACGCGCCGGGGCAGCGCCGGGACGTAGTGATGCAGGTAGTCCTCGAAAAAGGTGTGATAGGTCGCGACCACCGGCAATCCATGCCGGCGCGCGAAGCGCACCGCGGCGTAGTGCGCGATGAAGGGTGTATGGATGTGCACCAGGTCGATACGCGCCGCGAGCTCGTGGTTCAGCGCACGCTCGAGGGCGGCCGAGTGGAAGCGGCGGTCTTCGGGATCGAGCGGCACGCCGCCCGAGGCGATGCGCAGGATGCCGGGCTCGGCATCGGGCGAGGCGCCCGGGTACTCCGGCGCCACGAGCATGGTCTGCACGCCTTCGCGCGCCAGGTCGCCGCGAAAAGTGCGGATGGAGGTGGAGACGCCGTTGACGCGCGGGAAGTAGACGTCGGAGACGAACAGTACGCGCAGGCTCACGTCAATGCGGCGCCGATCGACCCGGTGGTCACACCTAACAGGGCGCCGACGAGCACGTCGGTGGGATAGTGCAGACCCAGGACCACGCGCGACGTGGCAATCGCCAGAGCCAGCGGCGCCAGCACGAACGCCAGCTCCGGAAACGCCGCGCAGGCCTGCCAGGTGAAAGCCACCGCGTGCAGCGTGTGACCCGACGGAAAGCTGTAGCGGTCGAGCGGCGCCTGCGCCAGCGAGATGCTGGCGTGGCGGATGAACGGCCGCTCGCGCACGAAGGTGCGCTTGAGGAATCTGTAGGTCGCGAGGTTCACGGCGCTGGTCGCCAGCATGACCAGCGCGACACGCACACCCTGCGCGCCGAACAGCAAGGGCAGCACCAGCATCAACGCGTACCAGATCGGGCCGTCACCAAGCCGGCTCGCGGCCCTGAAGAATGCACGGACACCGGCGTGCTCGACGCCGCGATTCAGGCGGCGGCACAGCCGGTATTCGGCATGATCGAAACGTTCCAGAAGCGAGCCAGGGGTTGCCATGGGGAAAGCAGTCTCGACGCCGGACAAGTCGGCAACGTGACAAGGGCATGAAGGATTTGTTGCACGAGGCGATGCCGCGCCATGGCTACAATCCGCCCAGCATGCTCCCCGCCCGCAATCACAGACCGCTCCTGCGAGGTGCGCTGTTCCTCTGCCTCGTGGCGCTCGCACCCGCGGTGCGGGCATTCGACGCGCTGGTGCTCGAGGTACGCGAGATCCGCGTCGGGGGCATCGCGGTGCACGATGCCGTCGCGCGCCTGGACCTGCTGAGCGACGAAAAGACGCGCGTGACCCTGAAGGCGCGCGAGGCGTCGCTGCCCGACCCGGTCGGGAAACTCACGGCGCTCGAGCTGGTTTGCACCGCCCCGGTCATCGCCGAGCCGCGTTTTGGCTGTGATGCCGGCCGGTTCACCGGTCGCGGCGGACCCACCGGATCGCTCGACATGAACGTGCAGGCACGACTTCGCACCGACACGGGCATCACGACCTTCAGTGGCAAGGGATTGAAACTCGCGGGAACCACGGCATCCTTCGACGGGCGCCTCGATGGCAAGGGCTGGCAGGTGAAAGGCCGCACCGGCGAGGCCTCGCTCGCCGCGGTGCGCAAGATCGCCGCACCCTGGTTCGAACTGCCGAAGGACATCAGCGGCGACGGCAAGGTCGTCATCGATGGATCGCTGGCGGACGCGGGCCAGGGACTCCGTGCCGACATCGGCGCCAGGCTGAGCTCCGTGGCCCTCACCAACGAGGCCAGCACCATCGTTACCGACGGGATGGCCGCCGCGGCGCGACTGCAGACCGAGCCGCATGGCAGGGACACGCAGATCACCGTGAAGTTGCTCGGCACCGCCGGCCAGGTGCTGGTGAATCCCATCCTGCTCGATTTCGGCGCCAATCCCGCCGACCTCGAGGCGCGCGGCACGCTGCACGACGACGTGTTCACGCTGGAGGCGCTGCACCTGCTGCAGAAGGATCTGCTGGACGCCACGGGCAGCGGCACGGTGAATCTCGCCGGCGAGATCCCCGCGTTCACCGGCGACTTCAAGCTGAAGCAGGTCGAGTTCCCGGCGGCATTTTCCAGCTACGCCGCGATCACGCTCGCGGCCAGCGTGCTCGGCGACGCGCAGACCAAGGGTAGTTTGAGCGGGGAATTGTCCGTCGCCGACAACGGCATCGCGGCGCTGCACCTCGTGCCGCAGGGACTGGACCTGCATGCCGACAAGGGATTGCTGAACCTGGCCGGCATGCAGGGTGACATCCATTGGGCGCCGGCCGGCGGCGCCGCCGCGCAGGTCTCGAAGCTGTCGTGGGCATCCGGCGGCGCGTACGGGTTGTCGGGTGGCGCCGCCGGCATCGAGTTCGTCGCCTACGGGCTGAACTTCGCGCTGACGCGGCCCGCCAAACTACCGGTGTTCGACGGCGCCATCGCCATCGAGCACTTCGTGATGGGCAATCTCGGCCAGAAGGACATGGAGGTGTCGTTCAAGGGCGCGGTCGAGCCCATCAGCATGCCGTTGCTCGCCAAGGCCTTCGGCTGGCCGCAATTCAGCGGCACGCTGGCCGCGACCATTCCCGGTGTCACCCTGAAGAACGACGTGCTCACATTCGATGGCGCGGTGGAGTCGCAGGTGTTCGGCGGGCGCATCGAGGGCAGCAACATCCGCCTGCAGGATCCGCTCGGCAACTTCCCGAGGTTCTTCGCCGACGTGCGCGCGCGTGATCTCGACCTGGGCCTGGTCACGCAGACTTTCGAAGTGGGCAGCATCACGGGCAAGCTCGAGGCCGACGTTCTCGGGCTCGAGCTGTTCGCCTGGTCGCCGCAGGCCTTCGACGCGCGACTCGCGACTCCCAAGGGGGACAAATCGCGGCACCGCATCAGCGCGAAGGCGGTGAACACGCTTGCAAATGTCGGTGGTGGCAACGGCAGCGTGATGCAGGCGCTGCAATCCGGCTTCCTCAGGTTTTTCGACGAATACAACTACGACAAGCTCGGCATCCGCTGCCGGCTGCGCGGCGACACCTGCGAGATGTCGGGCATCGAACCTGCGCCCAATGGCTACTACATCGTCAAGGGGTCCGGCATTCCGCGCATCGACATCATCGGCAACCAGGGCCGGGTCAAATGGTCGCAACTGCTGTCCTCGATTCCGAAAGACCTGGGTGGCGTCACGGTCAAGTAGGTGCCGCCATGGACGCGGCGGGCGTTCGGGCCAATAATTCGCACACATTTGACGTATGGCCTGATTCAGGACGCGTTCATCGCGGTCACCCGATCATGCCCGCGTCCGGGCCAGCGCTTGGAAACAAGGAGTAAACGATGCGTCGCGTATTGCCACTGAAAGTCGCGCTGATGAGTCTCGTGATCGGCGCGTGCGTCACGATCAACGTGTACTTCCCGGCGGCGGCCGCCGAGAAGGCCGCAGATCAGTATTGGAACGACGTCACACGCGGCGCCACCAAGGGCGATGTCGCGCCGACGCAGGCGCCGCCGCAGTCGCATCTGGTGCCGGCGAATGATCAGCCCGGTCTGCTCGTCGCCGCGATCGGCGGTGCTTTGTACGCGCTCGTACCTGCCGCGCATGCGCAGGACGCGGACGCCGCGATCAACACCAATTCTCCGGCGGTCAGCCGCATCAAGACTTCGATGGCTTCGCGCCTTGGCGGCCTCGAGAAATTTTTCGCCAGTGGATCCATCGGCCTGACCAAGGACGGCATGCTGGACGTGCGCGACCTGAACTCGGTCGCCTTGCCGGATCGCGCCACGTTGAAACGCCTGGTCGCAGAAGACAATGCTGATCGAGCGCAGCTCTACGCGGAGATTGCCAAGGCCAACGGTCATCCCGAATGGGAAGACAAGATCCGCGGCGCGTGGACCGCATCCTTCGTGCGCAACGTCATGAAGCCGGGCTGGTACTACCAGGACGACAGCGGCGCCTGGAAGCAGAAGTAACTCGACCGGATGACGAGGACGGGGCCCGTTCCGCCACCCGGACCGGGCCCTTTTTCGTTGGTCTGCCAGCGCATGCTCATTTTCTTGCTGGTCATCGCGGGATTGCTGCTGCTCAATTTCGTCGCGATGTACTTCCTGCAACCGACCTTCACGTTCCCCAGGCCGCCTGCCACGGCGGCGCGGCCACAGACACTGGTGGATGCCCGCGGTGAAGACTTGTGGTCCGAAGTCGATGGCCAGCGCGTCGAGGCCTGGCTGCTGCCAGTCGCGGGCGCCGGCACGATCCCGGAGCCACTCCTCATCTACATGCATGGCAATGGCGAGTTGATCGATCAATGGGCGGAGGAATTCGCGCCAGTGCGCGCGGCGGGGATCCACGTCCTGCTGGTGGAATATCCCGGCTACGGACGCTCGTCAGGCGTGCCGTCGGAGGCGAGCGTCACGGCGGCGCTGCTCGCCGCCTACGATCGGGTGGTGGCCGATCCTCGAGTGGATGCGCGGCGCGTGGTCGGTTATGGCCGGTCGCTCGGCGGCGCCGCCATCGCGCAGCTTGCCGCCCGGCGACCCCTGGCCGCCCTGGTGCTCGAATCCACGTTCACGAGCATGGCCGACTTGCTGCGGCGTTACTACGTTCCCGACATGCTGGTCCGCAACCGCTTCGATACGCGCAGAGTGCTCGCGAAGTTCTCCGGTCCGATAATGCTGCTGCACGGCGAATTCGACGAGGTCATTGGCGTGGCGCATGCACGGGCATTGAAAGCTGCGCAGCCCGGCGCCGAGTTGCACGAGTTCCGGTGCGGGCACAACGATTGCCCGCAGCACTGGGAACTGGTGCTCGGTTTCCTCGCCGCGAACGGCGTATGTAGGGCCAATGAGGAGGCAAGGCATGAAGACATTTGCTAGCGCGGGACTCGCCGCGATTTGCGCCACGCTGTTGGCCGGGTGCGGTCTGGCGGAAGTCGGCGCCACTGCCGCCAGCGAAGGTGCGTCCGCCGCCGAGCAGGCCAAGCAGGCGAAAGAAACCGAAGAGAAGGTCCGCAAGCAGATCGAGGACGCGCAGAAGAGCGCCGCCGAGGCGCGCGCCGCGGCCGAGGAAGCCTCGCAGTAGCCTGAGGTTATTCGCGCATGCCGGTGCCGCGGTTCATGAAGAACACGGCGATGGCGAACATCAAGATGGCGGACGCCAGCATGATGGTGAACGCCACGTAGACGTTCACGTCGCTCGTGCCGAGGAATCCGAAGCGGAAGGCGTTGACCATGTGCAGGATGGGATTGGCGTACGACACGTGGCGCGCCCATTCCGGCAGCAGCGTGATCGAATAGAACACGCCGCCGAAATACGTGAGCGGCGTGAGCACGAAGGTCGGGATCCAGTTCACCTGGTCGAAATTCTTGGCGAACAGCGCGTTGATGAAGCCGCCGAGCGCGAATATCACCGAGGTCAGCACCACCGCCGCCACGATGACCAGCGCGTGGTGCACGTGCAGCTTCGTGAAGGTCAGCGACACGATGGTCACGGCGCCGCCCACCAGCAGCCCGCGCACCAGGCCGCCGCCGACGTAGCCGAGCACGATGATCCAGTTCGGCAGCGGCGCCACCAGCATCTCCTCGACGTGCTTGCCGAACTTCGCGCCGAAGAACGAGGACACCACGTTGCCGTAGGAATTGGTGATCACGGCCATCATGATGAGGCCGGGCGCGATGTACTGCATGTAGGGCACGCCATCCATGAGTCCGACCCGGCGCCCGATCAAGCTGCCGAAGATCACGAAGTACAGCGCCGAGGTGACCGCCGAGGGCACGATGGTCTGCGCCCAGATGCGGATGATGCGCCCGTACTCGCGGATGATGATGGTCTTGAGGCCGGTCCAGCGCGCACGCTCCAGGCCCTTGGGCGAATCGGCCGCGCGCGACACTTCGGTGGCGCCGGTGCTCATGCGCGCGCCTCGCCGCCCTTGCGCTCCACCAGCTTCATGAACAGCTCCTCCAGGCGGTTCACCTTGTTGCGCATGGAGAGCACACCGATGCCCTGCTCGGACAGCTTGGCGAACACTTCGTTGAGGCTCTGCTCCTTGGACACTTCCACTTCGAGCGTGTGCTCGTCGATGAGGTCGAACTCGTAGCCGGGCACCTGCGGCACGCTGGACACCGCTTCGCGCAGGTTCAGCACGAAGGTCTCCGCCTGCAGCTTGCGCAACAGGCTCGACATGCGGTCGCGCTCGGCGATCAACCCGCCGTTGATGATGGCGATGTTGCGGCAGAGCGTTTCGGCTTCCTCGAGGTAGTGAGTGGTCAGGATGATCGTGGTGCCGCGGGCATTGATCTCGCGCAGGAAGTCCCACATCGAGCGGCGGATCTCGATGTCCACCCCCGCGGTGGGTTCGTCGAGGATCAGCAGCCGCGGCTCGTGCACCAGCGCGCGCGCGATCATGAGCCGGCGCTTCATGCCGCCGGAGAGGCCGCGCGCCATCTTGTTGCGCTTGTCATCCAGCTGCAGCAGCGACAGGTACTTGTCGGTGCGTTCGCGCGCCAGGCCGCGCTCGATGCCATAGAACCCCGCCTGGTTCACCAGGATGGTCTGCGGCGTCTCGAACTGGTTGAAGTTGATTTCCTGCGGCACGATGCCGATGCAGGCCTTCGCCGCCTCGAGTTCGCGATCGATGTCGTGGCCGAACACCTTCACGGTCCCGGCGGTCTTGTTGACCAATGACGTCAGGATGCCGATCAGCGTGGTCTTGCCCGCGCCGTTCGGCCCGAGCAGCGCGAAGAAGTCGCCGCGCTCCACGTCGAGATCCACGCCTTTGAGTGCCTGGACGCCGTTCTTGTAGGTTTTCGTCAGTCCGCGGATCGAAAGTGCGTGCATGTTACCTGCGAGCTTGGAGCATCCCGCCGGGAATTCAATCAGCCAAAAGGGAGGGAAATCCTACTTGGGAACGGCTTCGTCCATCACGCTCTTGAAGATCCCGTCCCAGAAGGGCGCGCCGGGATTGTCCTTGCACTGGTCGGCGGCTTCCCGCAAGGCCTTCGGCGAGGCCTTCCACACCTTCGCGTCGACGTAGTCGCCGGCCTCGGATCGCAAGGAAGCGTACATGGCGGTGGCCATGCGCGGCATGAATTCGATCGCCGCCGGGTCGTTCGATTGCTCGCGCAGCAGGTTCCACTCCCAGAGGAAGTCCGAGCAGCGCATCCGCTTGATGCGCGCCTTTTCCTTGTCGGCGAGCTGCGCATCCGGCTTGGCGCGCGCCGGCTTGGGCTCGGAGCCGGTGGACTCGCGCAGTTCCACCTTCATTTCGATGCTGCCTTCCACCGGGCGGCCGGAAGCGTCGATCGCGGGACGAAAACGCGCACTCTCCAGCACCTTGACCAGTTCCTGCTCCAAGCCGTCGGAGGTGTTCTCGGTCACCAGCACGTCGCGCACGCGACCGTCTTCGGTGACCCGCACCGTTCCCGTCAGGAAGCCTTCGGGTTTCTTGCCGCCGAGGCTGATCCTGGCAGTGCGGGCACCCGCGATGATTTCCGGATCGGTGGGACCCGTCTGGGCCTGGGCCACGGCGCAAAGCACGGTGGACGCGAGAATCGTGGCAACTGCACGTGCAGGCAGGCACATGATCGGCTGGCTCCTTAGCTTGGTCTAACTGCCCGGGCGCCCCGGCCAGGCAGTGACCGGCACCCGCCGCAACGGGTGCCGGTGCAACCTGACTGGTTAGAAGCCCCGGGTCGCGCGCAGCGCCCGCTGCGCGTCCACGAATCCGAATCCGGTGTCGAAATCGAACCCGTTGGCATTATCGACCCGTTGCGGGCCGATGTCGCCCCCGAAATTACGCAGTTTCATGTCATTGGCGGTCAGCCGCAGAGTCCAGTAGATGACATCAGGTGACAGATTCCGGGGTCCGATGAAGCGCTTACGTGCCGCCACGTCCCGCTGCCTCTGATCGAGCATCAACGCCGCCACGGCGGCCACGTGCGGCGCCGACGCCGAGGTGCCGAAGAAGTTCGGGAATCCATCGGGTTCGGTGGTGCCCGGGATCTCGAAGCTCAAGTCGAAGAAGGCGAACGAGGTGTTGCCGCCGTCCGGGCCGGTGACGCCGGGCTTCAGGCGGATCTCGGGGAATGGCAGTCGGCGGCCATTCTTGCCGAACAGGATCGGCACGCCGCCCGCCGAGGAGAAGTTGTTCAGGCAGGCGGGCACGCACTGCGGGCGCAGCGGGCTGCCCCACTCCTCGGTCTGGTACCAGGCCGCGGCACCAACCGCCTCGGCGCCGGCCGCGTTGGCGTGGCCATACACCGTGCCGCTGGCGGTGTCGTACTCGTTGACCGAGAACAGTCCGGCGTCGAGATCGAACCAGACGTATTTCAGGTAGTTAGGCGTCGGGCCCTCGAACAGCTCGATGCCGATCTGCACTTCGACGTCCTGACCCGTGGTGTTCACCAAAATGGCGGACTCGATCGCGTCGAGCCCGACGTTGGGGAAGGCGCCCGGGAACTGGCAAACGGTGTTCGCCGGCAGCGTGGGCGAGTCGGGGCAGAAGTCGACGAGTTCGCCGTTGGCATCGTAGAGCAACACGTCGACGTCGCTCAGCGCGCCGCGCTTGCCGTTGGCCGAGAGCGACGGCTGGTCCCACTGCAGCGTCAGCCAGGTGATGCTGCCCGCACCGAGCGTGGCGCCCTGCAGGCCATCCACGCGCCGGCCACCGTCGAAGTCGTGGCGCCTGCCGCTCCAGCCGACCTGGTTGGAAAGCCGGAAGGCGGATTCATATGAGGCACGCGCATCGTTGCCGGCCGACGAGAAGTACGCCACGCCATCCTTGTAAACGTCGTCCACGGCCTGCGCGATGATGCCGTCCTCGAACATGGGCTCTTCGAAATAGATGACGTCGTCGACGATGACCTTGGCGCCCGCCGCGGCGAGCGCGCGGATGCCGTCGGCGAAATCCGCGTCACTCTCGAACGCGGTATAGAACGCCTGCGAGGCTCCCGGAGCGACGTCGTGGATGATCTGCATCATCGCGCGACCCTCGTCCGTGCAGTCCGGCGAAGGCGTCTCGGACATGTCCTTGAGTACCAGCACGTCGCGCGGCAGATCGTTGCGGGCAATGTCCTGCGCGGCACGCGTGAATGGCGCACCCGGCTCGAACGGTCCGGTCGCGCAGTCGTAGCTGTCGGACAGCACGCCGACGCGGATGCCGCGTCCGTTGACGCCGCTCTCCGCGCGGGCCAGATCGGCGCGCAGCGAGCGATCGCCCTGCGAGGTCACCGAGCCGGCGCGCGTGATCGCCAGCGCCGGACGCATGAACTTGAGACCGCTGGTGCGCGCCATGTCCGCGAGCGCGCTCACCGGCACGCGGCCCGAGACCGCCGTGGCGTGCAGTTTCGCCTCCTTCATGCCCTTGGCCACGAGCTGCGCGCGCAGTCCGGCGAGGTCATCGCCGTATGCACTGACGGAGACGTAGCCCTCACGCGTGCGCAGTCCCGGAATCTTGCGCGTGCCGCGCGCGGTTTCGGTCTGCAGGTTGCGCTTGGCCGCGGCGCGCTGCATCACCGACAGGAGCGGCGCGAGGCGCGCCGCCTCGCCGGTACGCGCCGCCTCCTTGAGGGCGACGACGTCCTGCCGCGTGGCGCCCGCGGCAGTCAAAGAAAGGAGTGTGCCCACGGCGGCCAGCGCCGCGATGGCTGTTTTTCGGCTGATCATGATGCTCCCCGAGTTATGTTGAGTTGGCGGGCTCCTGCCCGCACCGCTTTTTTCTCGCGCGCGCCCTTCATCCCTGAGAAGCCACCCGCGCTAAGGCGAAGGAGCATGCGCCGCCAGCGTGTCGGCGGCAAGACGCTGGATTCCCCCGAGCATCAGCTCGTGCAAGCGGTTGTCGGCGGCGGCTGACGCCGTCGACAGGAGCTCGCGCCAGAAGCCGATCTGATTCGACCAGCGCGGCCGCAACGTCTCCGCGTTGCGCTCGGCGGCCGCCTCGAGCGCGGCAAGCGAGCAGGCGGCCAGCGACTCCACCGCGGAAATCGTGGCACCGAACACCAGGCAAGCGGCGCGTGGTCGGCTGCGCGCCAGGTGCCAGCCGTACACCAGCATGCGACGCGAGAGCGAACGCGCGTCGCTGGAATCGAAGTAAGGCGTACCGGCGCGGTGCGAGGCATCGTGCACGCCGCCGCCGCGCAGCCCGAGCCAGCGTGGTGCGAATCCGAAGCCGGCGTCGAACAGGCTGAACGGCGCGGCCGCCAGGCGCCGCGCGGCCTGCACAGGTAGTTGGATCCACTCCGTGCGCAGGGCGGCCAGCAGCGGCGGCAGCGCGGCGCCTCCGGCCGCGGCGGCCCGCTCGGACAGCAACCCGAGGCACTCGGCATTGAGTTCGGTCAGGGGTGCCGGATCCACGCCCTGGGACGGCAGCCAATGCCGCCCTTCTTCACGCGCCGGGGACGCCACACGGATCGCCATGCCATTCCTCCCATTTCCCGCGAGATATCTTGCGCCGCGTCCCCTTGAAAGTCATACGCAAATTTGGGAAATTTTTCCCAAATTGAAGGATCGCAGAAATCCACTCCAGGGCAGGACGAACATGCGCATTTCAGACGACCGCTACAGCCGCGACAGGCTGCGCCTCGACCTCGCGTTGAGATTCATCCAGCACGAGGCGCGCACGCACACCATCCGCGCCTGGACCGGGCTCACCGACGACCGCATACGCAAGCTGTATCGCACCTATCTCTACGAGGCCGGCGGCACCGGCGTCGCACGCCACCGCGGCAAGTCGCCGCGCCAGGCGGCCTTCTTCACGCGCAGCCTGCGCATGCGGCGCGAGGCGGCGGTGTTCGCCAGCATCAGCAGCCTGTTCGGCCTGATCACGCGTGAATCCATCACCGTCGAACGCGGTTCACAGCCTGCGCCCACCGTGGCGCGGGGCACCCTGCTGTGCGAGGCATTCGAGACCTACCGCGCGCTGGTCGGCGAGCCGCAGATCTCCTTCGAGCATGCCGTGTTCCTGCTGGCCGCCCTGCATGCGGGTGACGAGCTGCGGGTCGCGCACTGCCGCGATTGCGCGGGCGTGCTGGTCACGGACCGGCTCGCGCTGCGCACGCCGGTCTGCAACGAATGCTCGGGTTCGCGCAGATCCGCCGGCGGGGAGACGCCCGCTTAGCTTTGCCCGGATGGTAAATTCGGGCGGGTGAACATCCGCCCGACGCTTTTCTCCAGCCCGTTCCTCGACCGGCGCGCGGAGCTGCGCGACGACCCGGGCTGGATCGCCGCGGCGCGTGCCGATCCGGCCACGCGCTACGTGTTCGCCGAGGGCGCACGACAACTGGTGTGCGTGGGCGCCGAGGTCGAGATCGCGCTGCTGCGCAACAGCGACCCGCTGGTTGCCGGCGCCGACGACGCGTCCTTCACCCTGTTGGGATGGTTCCGCGGCGAGCGCACCGTGCTGATCGAAGCGTCTCCCGAAGTCGTGTCGCGCGGGGATTTCGCGCTGCCCGAGTCCACGGAGCTGCGCGAGCTGCGGCCGCTCGCGCCGATGCTGCCGGCGGATTCCGCATCGCTGCTGGCCTATGCGCGCGCGCTGGTTCTGTGGCGCGCGCGCCATCGGTTCTGCGGCGCTTGCGGCGCCCCCAACGCCAGCCAGCGCGCCGGGCATGTCATGCGTTGCACGCGCCCGGGCTGCAATGCCGAGACATTCCCGCGGCTCGACCCCGCCATCATCGTGCTCGTGACCGACGCCAGCGGCGAGCGGGCCTTGTTAGGCCGGCAGGCGGCGTGGCCACAGGGGCGATACTCGACCATCGCGGGTTTCGTCGAGCCGGGCGAGAGCCTCGAGGATGCGGTGGTGCGCGAGGTGGCCGAGGAAACCGGCGTGCAGGTGGGCGACGTGCAATACCAGTCCTCGCAGCCCTGGCCATTCCCCTCCTCGCTGATGCTGGGCTTCCGCGCGGTGGCACGCACCGAGGGCATCACGTTGCGCGACGGGGAGCTGGAGGATGCCCGTTGGTTCACGCGCGCCGACATCGAGGCCGGGCGCCCGGCGCTGCCACCGGCCGGCGCCATTTCCGCCCGCCTGATCGAGGGCTGGTTCAACCGGGCGGACGAACCGCCACGACGCGGTTGACGCACGATGTGCTTGTTAGTCATCGCGTGGCGATGCCACGCGCGCCATCGACTGGTGGTCGCCGCGAACCGCGACGAGTTCCACGCGCGCCCGGCGGCGCCGCTGGCGCGCTGGCAGGATCCGCCCGGAATCATCGGCGGGCGCGACCTGCAGGCTTCGGGCACGTGGCTTGCGGTGGACCCGCGCGGCCGCGTCGGCATGGTGACGAATTTCCGTGAATTCGGCCGCCGCCGCCGCGGCGCGCCCTCGCGCGGCGCGCTGATTCCCGGCTACCTCGCGGACGGCCTCCCGCCGGGCGAGCACCTGCGCCAGCTGGAAACCGATGCGCCGGGGTATGCGGGCTTCAACCTGCTGCTGGCGGACCGCGAATCGCTCTGGTACGCGTCGAATCGCGCCGACCAGTTTGCCCGCGAACTGCCGCCCGGCATCTACGGCCTGTCGAACGAGTTCCTCGATACCCCGTGGCCGAAGCTGGTCCGGGTGCGCGCGCGCTTCAGCAGCCTGCTCGAGATGCCGCTGTCCGCCGATGCCGACGCGCTGGCGACCGAGTTGTTCGCCATGCTCGGCGATCGCGAGCCGGCGGCGCCGGATGCACTGGCGCCGGGCGATTTGTCCCCCGAATGGGCCCGCAAGCTCTCCGCGCCCTTCGTGACCGATCCCGGCTATGGCACCCGTTGTTCCACCGTACTCACGATCTCCTCGGACGACTCGCTGCGGATCGCCGAGCGGCGCTTCGCCGCCGACGGTTCGGCGGCCGGCGAATCTGAATATTCGCTGAACGCCGGGGCCTGATCCGGTCGACACGGTGACGCGGAACCCGCGCGCAAGTGGCCGACTCTCATTAGAATTCCACACCTTACGCCCCGTCAGCGGTGTCATGTCGACATTGCATAACAACCATCGCACGCGCCCGCCCGCCACCACGTTGCTCACGCTGCTCCTCGCGATGCTCGCCGGGCCGGCATTCGGGGGACTGGAGGTCGAGGTGCGTGGCGTCGAGGAAGACATCCGCACCAACGTGCTCGCCTATCTATCGTTCGAGCGCTACAAGGAATCGGACGACCTGTCGCCGGAGTTCGTCGAGCGCCTGCAGGAACGCAGCGAGCGCGAAGTGCGCGCCGCGTTGCGCCCCTTCGGCTACTACGAACCCACCGTCACCACCGAGGTGAAACGCGAAAGCGGCACCGCTCAGAACTACCGCGTGATCGTCACCGTGGTTCCCGGCAAGCCGGTGATCGTCGAATCGGTCGACGTGAAAGTCACGGGGCCGGGCGCATCCGACCGGGTGTTCACGAACATCACCAACGACCTGCCCATCCAGGTCGGCGACCGGTTGAGCCACTCGAACTACGAGTCGCTGAAGGGCGGACTGCTGCGTGCCGCCGCCACCTACGGCTATCTCGATGCGCGCATGTCGAAGAACGAGATGCGCGTCGACCCGCAGGCGCGCACCGCGGACGTGAGCATCGAATTCGAGACCGGCGAGCAGTACACCTTCGGCGCCACCACGATCGACCAGGAAACCATCGACGAATCGCTGGCGCGCCGCTTCCTGCGCTATCAGGAGGGTGAGAAGTTCAACGCCACCGAACTGCTGCGCACGCAGTTCGCGCTGGACGACAGCCTGTATTTCGCCACCGTCGAGGTGCTTCCCGAGGACCGCGATCGCGACAACCACACCGTTCCCATCAGCATCACGGCCGAACCCAACCGCCGCCACCGCATCCAGTACGGCGTCGGTTATGGCACCGACACGCAGGCGCGCGGCACGATTTCCTGGGAAGACCGGCGTGTGAATCGGGCCGGGCACCGGTTCCGCACGGAAATGCGGGCCGCGGCGCTGGCGCAGTCGCTCGACGCAGCCTACATCGTGCCGATCGGCGACCCGGCCACCGAGAAATTCACGATGCAGCTCGCGGGCGAGCACGAACGTCTCGCGGACATCGACGACCAGTCGATCAACTTCACGCCCGGGTTCACGCACGTGCGCCACTCCTGGTTCGGCAGGAACGACTGGCAGCGCGTGACCTATGTCGAGCTGCTCGACACGCGCTCCAGGTTCGTGGAATCGGACCGCATCGATGAACAGACACTGCTGATCCCGGGCATCAGTCTCGCACTGGTCCCCCCCAACTACCTCGGCGAGGCATTGTTCAGCCGCACGCTGTTCCTGGAGCTGCGCGGCTCGCACAGCGCGCTGGGCTCGGACTCGAACTTCCTGCAGGCACACGTCCAGGCCGAGCGCGTATTCGATTTCGAGCGCGCACCCAAGTGGCACGTCTACATGCGCGGCGAAGTGGGCGCGACCGCGCTGTCGCGCACCAGCGGGCTGGCCCCCTCGCAGCGCTTCTTCGCGGGCGGCGACCGCAGCGTGCGCGGCTTCGGTGTCAACGACCTCTCACCCGTCGCGCAGGCCACCAACGCGGACGGCTCGCCGAAGTTCGATGAGAACGGCGAGCCGGTGCTGGAAAAGGTGGGTGGCAAGCATCTGCTCGCGGCCTCCGTGGAGCTGATCCGCGACCTGCCATGGAAGAGTCTTTCGGTTGCCGTGTTCGGCGACGTGGGCAATGCCTTCGACAACTTCGGCGACCCGCTCATGTATTCGGTGGGCGTCGGCATCCGCCTGCGGCTGCCCGTGGTCTCCGTCGGCATCGACGTGGCGCAGGCGCTGACCATTCCACCCGGCAGCACGGCGCGTCCCGGTCCGCGCCTGCATCTCAATTTCTCGCCGAAGCTGTGATGAAGCGCCGGCTCAAGATCGCGGCCCTGTCGTTCGGGTTGTTGGTCGTCCTGCTCGTCGGTTTCCTCGCCTGGGTCATCTATACCGAGGCCGGGCTGCGCTTCGCGGTGGCGCGGCTGCCCGAGCGCATGGGCAGGGTCACGCTGAAGATCGAAGGCGTGCACGGCACGATCGCCGGCGGTTTCGATGCGCGCCTGGTCGAAGTCGACCAGGAGATCACCTACGTGCGCGTGGAGAATGGCCGGGCGCGGGTGAACTTCTGGCCGATCCTCGTGGGTCGCATCTCGGTGCGACGCGCCGAGGCCGACCAGGTGCTGGTGCAGGTCAAGCCACGGCCCAAGGACCGTCCGAAGACGCCGCCGAAGTTCATGCCGGGCTTCCTGAGCATCAGCGCCGAACGCGCCGCCACGCCGCGGCTGGTGATCATTGCGCCGAATGGCCGGCGCGTCGAATTCAGCGATGTCAGCGGCGCGGGTATCGTCGGCCACCGCGTGATCCGCATCTTCGAGGGCAACATCGTCTACGGCTTCCTGCATTCGCGCGCGATCGGCGAGCTGCGCGCCGCAGACCCGATGAAGCTGCGAGGCGAGACCACGACGCGCATGCTCATCGAGGGCCAGCCCGAATGGCGCGCGGACGTGACCTTCGACGGCGACCTCGACAAACTACCGCTGAGCGGCAAGCTGCAGGTTCCGTTCCGTGCCGATCTGCGTGGCGAGCTGCTGGAGCTCTCCAGCAACTTCCACTGGACGGGTACGGCCGACGTGCACAATTTCGACCTGCAGGCATTCGGCGCCGGCAACGCGCTGGGGACCATCAGCGGAAAACTCGACATCGGCGGCGAGATGAATGCCTTCCACGGGCGCGGTCCGCTGAATGTGCCCGGGCTCGGCGCGGGCCTGTTCGACGTGGTGTTCGCGGGCAACTACGCAGACCAGGTCGTCAACGCCACGCACTATGAGATCACCCATCGCGCCACCGGCAGTCACGCCGAGGGCGCCGGCACCATCCAGGCCGTCGAGCACGGGCCAAAGCTCGGGCTTTCCGGTACGTGGCGTGACCTGCGCTGGCCACTGGCCGCGCGCTTCACCGCGCAGACACCGCAGATCTTCAGCAGTCCCGGCGGGCAGTATCGCCTGCAGGGCGTGTGGCCGTATGCGCTCAGCGGCGATGGCGAGCTCTACGTGCCACGACTCGATCCCATGACCGTTGCGATGCGCGGCGCGCTGCACAAGGATCATCTGCAGATCGAGGAGCTGAAGCTCGGCGCTTTCGGCGGCGAGGCGGTGCTCGCGGGCAATGCGCGCTGGACGCCTGCGCAAAGCTGGGATCTCGCGGGAGCGGTGCAGGGATTCAACCCGGACTCGGTGCGCCCCGGCCTGCACGGTGCGCTCGATTTCGACATGAAGGCGAGCGGCGCGCCGTTCGGCAGCGACAACCTCGATTTCGCGTTCAGCAATCTCGCGGGCAAGTTGCGCGGCAGCTCGGTGGGCGGCGGCGGCCGGGTGGAGAAGCAGGGCGAGGACTGGCACTTCGATGCGGTGCGGGTCCGGGCGGGCACCACCAGTGTCGCCATCGACGGCGATCTCGGGCCGAATCGCGCGCTCGACCTGCAGTTCGGCATCGATGCCGACAATCTCGCGCTGCTCGCCGAAGGCGCGCGCGGCACGTTGCATTCGCGCGGACGGATTTCCGGCTCCTCCGGCGCGCCGGTGATCAAGCTCATCGCCCAGGGCGCCGGCATCGAGAAGGGCGATCTGAAGATCGACAGGCTCGCGGCCAACGTCGACGTGGACTGGCGCGGCCAGCGCACCTCGCATGCCGACATCTCGATTTCGGGCCTGACCTCCGCGCAGCGCGAGCTCACGCATTTCAACGTGATGCTCGATGGCACCACCACCAGCCATACGTTCAACGTCGACGCGCTCGCCGCGCAGAACAGCCTGCATCTGAGCGGCAAAGGATCGTTCCTCGACAAGGTCTGGAACGCGACCGTCAGCGAGCTGACGGTCGACGACACGGCGAACCTCGACCTGAAACTCGATGCGCCGGCGGCGATCAGCGCCAGCGCCCAAGCGCTGAAGGTCGCGCCGTTGTGCCTGCAGGGCAAGGTCGCGCGACTGTGCGGGGAAGCGTCGTGGACCCCCGACGCGTGGAACGCGCGCGCCGATGCGCGCAACCTGCCGATCAGCACGCTCACGGCCGGCCTCACCCCGAAGGTCGAGTACCAGGGCACGCTCAATGCCACCGCGCGACTCGGCGGCACCGGCGGTGCGCCTTTCGTCGGCGAGGCGCGTGCGGACCTGGTGGACGCCGCCATCCGCCACAAGCTGGCGAGCGGGCGCACGGACGTCATCAGCTTCGGTTCCGGCTATCTGACGCTCGACGCGCAGCCAGACCACCTGAGCGGCGAGTTACGCCTGGATGCCGCGGCGCGCGGCCTCATCGCCGGACGCATGCGCGCCGAACGCGGCAGCAACGAGATGAAGGAGTGGCCGATGCGCGGCCAGCTGCAAATGGCGACGCGCGAGCTCGGTTTCCTCACGCTGTACGCACCCGACATCGATCGCGCCAGCGGGCATTTCGACGCGAACATCAGCCTCGACGGTACGCTCGGGCGGCCGCGCGCCAGCGGTGTGGTCAAGCTGTCGAATGCAGAGCTCGACCTGTACCAGTTCAACCTGGCGCTGCGCGCGCTCGAGGTGGAAGCGCGTATCGAAGCGAACGACCTGGACTTCAGCTCCACCGCCAAAGCCGGTGCGGGCACGCTCTCGAGCTCGGGCAGGATCGAGTGGCGCGACGGCAAACCGTACGGCGACATCCGGCTGGACGGCGAGAACCTGCGCGTCGTCGACGTTCCCGAGGCGCGCATCGATGCCTCCCCGGACCTGGATTTCCGCATCGCCGCCGACGACATCTTCGTGAAAGGCGAGGTCAAGGTGCCGCTCGCGCGCATCCGCCCCGCGGACCTGACCAACGCCGTGCTGCCATCGGCGGACGAGGTACTGGTCGGCCCGACCGAAGAGGTCGAGAAGGAGCAGTTCCGTGTCACCAGCGAGATCACCATGACGCTCGGCGACAACGTGACCATCGAGACCTACGGTCTCTCCGGCCACGTGACCGGCAGCATCACCGAGCGCACGCTGCCGGACCAGCCGACGCGCGCCACCGGCGAACTGCAGGTCAAGGACGGCCAGTACACGGCGATGGCGCGCAAGCTCGAGATCGAGCGCGGCCGACTCATCTTCAGCGACCGGCTGCTGGTGGACCCGGCGGTCGACATTCGCGCGGTCAAGGAATTTCCCGACGTGAAGGCCGGCGTCAACGTGCGCGGCACGCTGCGCGAACCCAGGCTGACCTTCTTCTCGGAGCCCTCCATCCCGCAGTCGCAGATCGTCTCGCTGATCCTCGCCGGCGGCTCGCTCGAATCGGCGCAGAACCAGAGCCGCGCCGGCGGCAATGGCGGCGCATCACAGGAGGTGGCCAGCCAGGCCGCGGCGCTGATCGCAGCCCAGCTCGGCAACAAGATCGGCATTCCCGACATCAGCGTGGAATCGGATTTCGACAGCCTGAGCGATCGCGACATCGGCACCTCGCTGGTGCTCGGAAAATATCTTTCGCCGCGGCTGTACCTGAGCTATGGCATCTCGCTCACCGAGTCCATCAACACGGTCAAGATGCGCTACACGCTCGATGACCGCTGGACCATCCGTACCGAGGCCGGCAAGGAACGCAGCGCCGACCTCGTCTACACCATCGAGAAATGAGCACGCTCGATTTGTTTGCGCGCGGTGCGGGCGCAGGTGCCTCCCTCGGGCCTGGCATCACGCTGTTGCGCGGCTTCGCGGATTCGGCGCGCCTGATGCCGCTGGTGGAGCGCGTGGCGGAGAGCTCGCCCTTCCGGCATCTGGTGACACCCGGCGGCCAGACGATGTCGGTGGCCATGACGAATTGCGGCCCCGTGGGCTGGGTCAGCGAGCGCAGCGGATATCGTTACGATGCACGCGATCCGCTGACCGGGCGGGCATGGCCACCCATGCCTGGCGAATTTCTCGAGCTGGCGCTGTCCGCGGCCGCGCTCGGTGGCTTCCGCGATTTCGCGCCGGATGCCTGTCTCGTGAATCGCTACTCGCCGGGAAGCCGGCTCACGGCGCACCGTGACGCGGATGAGCAGAACTACGCGCAGCCCATCGTCTCGGTGTCGATGGGACTGCCCGCGAGCTTCGCGTTCTACGGGCTCACGCGCGGCGGCAAGGGAAGGACGGTGCCGCTCGCCGATGGCGACGTGCTGGTCTGGGGCGGACCGTCACGCCTGGTGTATCACGCGGTGCGCCCGCTCAAGCCCGGCGTGCACCGGGTGACCGGAGGCTTCCGCTACAACCTGACGTTCCGCCACGCGCGCTAGTCAGTTCCGCGCATGCAGCATGCGGAACAGCGGGTCACCCTTGAACCCGTAGTTCTCGCGCGCGAACGCGTACTCCCACAGCAGCGGCGTCGAGTACAGCACCGTGCCCACGCCGGTCGCCGGGTCCAGGGTCAGGATCACGCTGGCGGTGCAGTCGGTGCGCAGTCCGGTGCCGGTGGCCGGACACCAGCGCCAGATGCTGAACTTGCGATCGGCCGGATCGCTCGAGTCGCCCTCGAGCGTCTCGATGATCACCTGGCCGCGGCGCAGGAAGCCCTTCGGGCGACCATATTTCGCGAGCAGCTTTTCGAGCACGCGGTCATAGGTGGTCTCGTGATCCGCGGGTAGTTTGCGCAGCTGCTGGCGCGTCTCGCTCTGGAACATGAATTTCACGCCGCAGAACTTGTTGAGCTCATCGAAGTTCAGCGGGGCGCCGCGCTTGCGGCTGCCATTCCAGTTCGCGCAGAACTGGTAGACCACCGGATGCAGCACGATGCCGCTGGCTTCGTCGCCGAAGCGGAACGCCTGGCCCTCGATGGCGTACTCGGACAACACATAGGTGCCGCCGCCCTGGAATTCGCTGCGCAGCCTCAGCAGCGTCTCCTGGAAATTGCAGCCGTCGATGGCGCCGCTGACCTGCGCGCCCACCTGCGTGTTGGGCACGCAGGAGAACGAGGTCTGTTTCTGCTGCTGCTGCATCCAGGCTGCCGCGACGCCGATCGGCTGCTCGGGAAGGCGGTCGAAACTGCCGCGCAGGTCGCCCCACTTGTGACCCGCGAATCCCTCGGGTGGCACGTATTTCACGCCCTTGCCCCCGTCGGAAGCATTCGCGACGGTGAGGGTGAGCATCAGACAAATCAGGTAACGTCTCATCGTGCGCACGGTACGGCGGTCTCACTCTTCGTTGATCGCGATATCGTAGACGGTCCTGGGCGTGCTGACCTCCGTCTTCGTGGGCCTCTTGCGACTGGCCTCCGCCGCCGCCGCACGGACCTGCTCCGCGCTCGCTTCCGCGAGCTTGAGCTGTCGTTGCTCCTCGCGTTCCGGGATCGGCAGTCCCTGCAACAAGGTGTAGAGCGCATCGGGCATGCCGAGACCAGTCTCGCGCGCTTCGGCGAAACGCCACAACGCGGGCGTCGCGAAGATCACGATGCCGCGCGCCGCGTTGGGGTCCGCGGCGAGCACGATGCTGACCGGGCAGGAAGGCTGCTTCTTCCGGGCCGACATCGGACACCAACGCCAGGTGCGCAAATCGCGATCGCGACGTGGCACGCCCGGCGTCACGGCCTCGATCACGGAGTCCCGCCCGCCCCTGACCGCATCGTCAGGATTGCCGTAGCGCGACACGAGCTCGTTCAGCACGAGATCGAAACGCGAGACGTGATCCGGCGGCAGGCTCGCCAACTGTGAAGGTGATTCCATCGGGAATAGCAGGCGCATGCCGCAATACCGGTTGATCTCTTCGAAATTCGCCGGGACCTCACTTTTGCCCTTTTCCCATCGGGCACAGAACTCGTAGACCACCGGGAAAAGCACGACGCCTGACATGCGGAAACCCTGCCCGGCGATGCTGTATTCGGAAAGCACGTGGAAGTCGGCAGTCGCGAGCGTCGGCCGCATGCTGTTGGCGACGTCGGCCATGCTGCATCCGGCGACACCATTGGCCGCGCCGCCGCCGATGGCGCTGCCGATCGGACCTGCGTCCAGCGGGATGGAGACCACCGCCCTGCCGCTGCCCGTGCAGTGCAGACCCGACGTGCCCTTTTCGCTGCGCGACCAGGCGGCCGTGACGCTCGCGGCCTCAGCAGGCAGCTGTTGGAAGTCCTTGCGCAGGTCGCCCCAGGCATGGCCACCGAAGCCGACGGGCGGCGAGTAGTTTGCTGGCGGCGGCGAGAGCCTGGGCGCCGCGGCAGGCGGCAGGTATTGCACCGCTTCCGCCGCAATGGCCGGGGGCGCCGTCGTGGCATCGGCCGCCGGTGCACTCTGCCCCTGGACCAGCGGTGACCCACCTGCGACAGCAGCCGCGCACAACAAGCAAACCGGAACTCTCACGGCATCGACCCCTGCTTGCTGGTTGAAACGGAGTTCGATTGGCCAGGTGCTTCGGCAGACTTGGCATCGGGCAAGCCCGGTTCTTCGGCTTTCTCGCGCTTCGCCTTTTTCGCCTCGGCCGCCTTCCAGGCCGCTTCCTTGCGCTTCGCCAGGGCATAGCGATGTTTGAAGGAAAGCGCGTGCATCAACGTGTACAGCGCATCGGGCGCCGCATCCTCGCTGCTTTCGCGGGCGAACGCGTACTGCCACATCGCCGGTGTCGAGAACAGCACGATGCCTCGACCGACGTCGGGATCGATCGACAGCACGATGCTGGCTTCGCAACGGGTCATGAGCCCGTCGGGAGGCGCCGGACACCAGCGCCAGGTCTTGAACTTTCGGTCCACGCTGGGCATGAACACCGCAGGACCTGCGACGGTTTCCACCGTCACGTGGCCGCGCCAGGTGAAATTCGCCGGCTTGCCATACAGGGAGGTGAGCTCGGACAACACCAGGTCGTATTGGGTAACGTGGTCCTCGGGCAGCTTGCGCAGTTCCCCGAGACTTTCGGTCTCGAACAACAGGCGCATGCCGCAGAGCCGGTTCATCTTCTCGAATTTTTCCGGGACCCTGTTCCTCTTCCCGTGCCAGTTGGCGCAAAACTCGTACACCACCGGATGAAGCAGCACACCGCTCTGCGGGAATCGGAAGCCCTGCGATTCGATCAAGTACTCCGAAAGCACATGGAAGCCGTCACCCTCGAACAGCCAGGTGCGCTGTGAGTTGAGGTAATCCTGGACCGTGCATGCCTGCACGTCCCGGCCGGTGCAAACCACTTCGTTTCCGACCCGCTTGCCGTGAGTCCAGGCGGCGCGGACGGCGGCCGGCTGCTCGGGAAGCCGGGTAAACGTGGAACGGAGGTCGCCCCATTTGTGGCCGGCGAATCCGTCCGGCGGCGTGTAGCGACGTGGCGGGCGCGGGAACCTGGGCACGTTGGCCGGCGCGAGATACGGGAACACGTGCCTGGCGACCGCATCTTCGGCCGAAGCAGCGGATCCGGCAGGCTCACCGACCTGCGCGAACGCGCTCTCACCGAAGCTCAGTGCCAGCAGCAGAGTCGGGATCACGAAACCGGCGCGCACAACACGAAGCATAACGTTGAAATATCATGCACGCCGCCCCCCCGGCCGGGAGAATGCCGTGCATTTTCTGCTCTTCTATACATATGTTCCCGACGTCCTCGAGCGCCGCGCGCAGTTTCGTGGACCGCATCTAAGACATGCCTGGGCGGCGCACGCGCGCGGCGAGCTGATGCTCGCCGGTGCGTTCGCCGATCCGGTCGACGGTGGCGTACTGTGGTTTTCGGCGAGCGACAAAGCAGTCGTCGAGCGCTTTGCCGCGGAAGACCCGTACGTGAAAGGCGGACTGGTCACGAAGTGGACGGTGCGCGCCTGGACCACGGTGGTGGGCGACGCGGCGACGAATCCGCTCCGTCCCGAAGGCTGAGTTCTCCTCCAACCGGACCCGCTTCGAGGATTCAGCGGGCCGCCGTTGACTGCTCGTGCATTTTTATGCACCATCCGCGAACTTTATTCATTGGTAGTCCCGGGTCCATGCTCACAGACCATCACCGCGAAGCGCGCCGTACCGCCATCGTGCGCCTGCTGCGGCATTCACCCGTGCGCCGCCAGCAGGAGCTGGTGCGGCTGTTGCGGCGCGAGGGCCACGCGGCGACGCAGTCCTCGATCAGCCGCGACCTGCGCGAACTCGGCGTGCTCAAGCACGCCGAGGGCTACGTGCTGCCGGACAGCGCGGAAATCGCCGCGCGCACCCAGGACAACTTCGGAACCGTCGCGCAGTTCGTGCGCGAGATCCGCACCGCCGGGCCGTCCATCACCGTGCTGAAGACCACGATCGGCGCCGCGCAGAGCGTGGCGGCGGCCATCGACAAGGCGGGCTGGGACGACGTGGTCGGCACGGTGTCGGGCGACGACACCATGTTCATTGCCACGGCGGACGCGCGCGCCCAGGCGCGGGTGCTCACGCTGCTGCGCGAAGCTTTTGGAGTCTGAATAAAAATGTCCCCAGCCGAGAAAACACCCATCGTCCTCGCCTACTCCGGCGGCCTCGACACCTCCTTCCTGGTGCCCTGGCTCAAGGAGACCTATGGCCGCCCCATCATCACCGTGACCGTCGACACCGGCGGCATCGACGCCGCGGGTGCAAAGACGCTGCGCGAGCGCGCGCTGGCGCTCGGCGCGGTGCAGCACCACCAGGTGGACGCGCGCGCCGACTATTTCGAGCAGGTGCTGCGCTTCCTGGTGATGGGCAACGTGCGCCGCGGCCAGCTCTACCCGCTGTGCGTCGGCGCCGAGCGCGTCATGCAGGCGCAGACCATCGCGCTGATGGCGCGCAAGCTCGGCACGAACTCCATCGCGCACGGCTGCACGGCCGCCGGCAACGACCAGGTGCGCTTCGAAGTCGCGCTGCGCACGCTCGCGCCCGAGCTCGAGGTGATCGCGCCGGTGCGCGACAAGGCGTTCAAGCGCCAGGAAGAGCTCGACTACCTGCAGTCGCGCCAGCTGCCCGTGCCGCCGTTCGGCGCCGCGTATTCAATCAATCGCGGCCTGTGGGGCGTGACCATCGGTGGCAAGGAGACGCTGACCTCGGAGGGCAGCATTCCCGATCACGCCTGGGTGCTGTCGAAGGACGCCTTCACGAATCCGCGCGCGCCGGCCAAGCACACGATTCATTTCGAGAAAGGCCGCCCGGTCGGCATCGACGGCAGGACGATGTCCGCCGTGGACGTGGTCGAGCAGCTCGAGGCGCTGGGCGCGCCGTTCGGCATCGGCCGCGGCATCCATCTCGGCGACACCATCATCGGCACCAAGGGACGCGTCGCGTTCGAGGCGCCGGCGGCCGAGACGCTGCTCACCGCGCACCGCGAGCTCGAGAAGCTCGTTCTCACGCCACGCCAGCAGCGCATCAAGGAATCGCTCGCGGGGCCCTATGGCGACTGGGTACACGAGGGACAGTTGCTGGATCCGGTGTGCCGCGACATCGAGGCCTTGTTCCTGTCATCGCAGGAGCGCGTCACGGGCAAGGTCCACCTGCTGTTCCGCCCGGGTAGTTTGTTCGTCGAGGGCGTGGAGTCGCCGCATTCGCTGATGGCGGTGTCGCGCGGCGTGTACGGCGAGGCAGCGGGCGAGTGGTCGCCGCAGGATGCGCTCGGGTTCTCCAAGATCGTCTCGCTCACCGGCATGTTCCATGCGCGGGCGGGAGGAAATCAGATGAGTACGGCCAAATGAGAACGGTAGTCGTCGACAAGATCGCGTCGGTCACGCAGGCCTGCGGTCTCGGCAACGAGGTGCGCGTCGCCACCGACAACATTCCCGCCGAGGAAGGCGTGGTGGTGGTCGTGGAAATCCTGACCAACAAATCGACCTACAACACGCTGGAGCTCACCAGCGGCCGCATGGCCAAGGTGGGCAAGGGCGACATCGTTGCCGGTGCGCTGGGGCACCGCAAGGCGCTGTTCGGCTATTCGGGCCACGTGCCCGGCAGCGTCAAGCCCGGCGACGTCCTGCAGATGCTCAACATCGGCGGCGTGCTCGGCGTGTGCGACTCGGTGAATCCCGACAAGGGCAAGCCCTTCGACTGCCGCGTGATCGGCGGCGTGCTGGATTTTCCGTACCTCGGCGAACGCATCGGCGTACCGGCGCGTGTCGGCTATCGCAAGTTCGACCCGGAAGCCAAGCTCGACACCCAGCGCGTGCCCGTGGTCGCGCTCGCGGGCACCTGCATGGAAGCCGGCAAGACCGCAGCGGCGGCGGCCATCATCGCGCGCATGCGGCACCGCGGGCTGGTCGTCGATGCCTTCAAGGCCACGGGCGTCTCGCTGCGTCGTGACATCCTCGCCTTCGAGGACGCCGGCGCGCGCAACACGCTCATCTTCACGGACTTCGGCATTGTCTCGACCACGCGCAAGGTGGGCCCGGCGCTCACGCGCACCATGCTCACCGAGCTTGCCGACAAGAAGCCCGACGTCATCGTGTTCGAGCTCGGCGACGGATTGCTCGGAACCTACGGAGTCGATGCCATCCTCGAGCAGCAGGACCTGCGCAAGGCCATGACCGGCGTGGTGCTCTCCGCCAACGATCCGGTGGCGGCCTACGGCGGCGTGGACATCCTGCGCCAGAAGTACGGCATCGAGCCCATCGCGGTCACCGGTCCGTCGACGGACAACGCCGTGGGTGTGCAGATCATCCAGGAGCAGCTCAAGGTACCCGCATTCAATGCGCTGTCCGCCGGCGCGGCTCTGGGCGATTCCATCATCCAGTCCGTGGGACTCACGCAGGCCCGCGCCATGGATCGCGCGGCGAACGAGTGACGCGAAGCACATGAGCAAACAGATTCCCGCCATCGTGCTGGGCGGCACCGGCTACGTGTCCGGCGAGTTGCTGCGGCTGCTCACCGGACACCCGAATTTCGCGCTCGCCGGCGTCATGTCGGACAGCGCGCCCGGCGAGCTCGTGGGCAAATCCTTTCCGCACCTCGCCGCGGTGCTGGGCAACATCGCCTTCAAATCGCAGGCGGACGTCGCGGCGCTGATCGCCAGCGAGCCGACCAGTGCGGTGTTCTGCGCCGCCCCGCACGGCGCAGCCGCCGCGCTGATCGACTCGCTGCTCAAGGGCGCGGAGAGCGCTGGCACCCGGCCGCGTTTCGTGGACATCTCGGCCGATTTCCGCTTCGCCACCGCGGCGGCTTACGAGGCCGTCTACAAGCATCCGCACGGCGCCCCGGCGCGACTCGCGCAGTTCACCTGCGCCGTGCCGGAGCACCTTAAGAAAGTGAGCACGCCGCACGTGGGTCATCCGGGATGTTTCTCGACCGCCATTCTCCTGGCGAGCGTGCCGTTGCTCGCCTCGGGCTGGGTCGAACCCAACTTGTTCGTCAGTGGCGTCACCGGCAGCACGGGTTCGGGACGCAAGCCGGTGGAAGGTACGCACCATCCCACGCGCCACAGTGACCTGTATTCCTATGGCGCACTGGGACATCGGCATACGCCGGAGATCACGGCGCTCGCGAAGGCGACCACCGGGATCGAGGCCGAGTTCGCTTTCGTGCCGCACTCCGGACCTTTCGCGCGCGGCATTCACGCGACGGTACAGGCGCGGCTCAAGAGCCCGCGCGACGCCGCGGCCGCCGTGAGTCTGCTGCGCGAGTACTACGCCGGCGCGCCCTTCGTGCGCGTGCTCGACGGCGCGCCGCGGGTGAAAGACATCGTGGCCAGCAACTACGCGCACCTGTCGGCCACGGCCAACGGCAGGACCATCGCGGTGATGAGCGTGGTCGACAACCTCAACAAAGGTGCGGCCGGCGGCGCCGTGCAGTGGATGAACCGGCTGTTCGATCTGCCGGAAACCACGGGCCTGCTGGCTCCCGCCGCCGGTTGGACGTGAGACCGTGACCATGAACGCAGAATTGAAAGCGCCCGCCTCGCCCGTCGACGGCCTGGCGCCGGTGTACGCGCAATACCCGATCGAAGTGGTGGCCGCCGAGGGTGTGTGGCTGCACACGCGCGATGGCCGCAAGGTGCTGGACCTCTACGGCGGTCACGCCGTGGCGTCGCTGGGCTACGGCCACAAGGGCTGGACGAAGGCGCTGGCCGACCAGGCCGCGAAGATGAACTTCCAGACCAACGCGGTCCCCATGGAAGTCCGCGCGCGCGCGGCGCGAAAACTGCTGAAATTCTCGAAGCTGCCCTTCGACAGCGTGTTCTGGATCAACTCCGGCGCCGAAGCCAACGAGAACGCGTTCAAGCTGGCGTTCAAGATGCGTCCCGGTCGCACTCACGTGGCGGCGGTGGAGCAGAGCTTCCACGGGCGCACCGCTGCCTGCGCCTCCGCCACCTGGGGCGCACCGCAGAAGTGGTTCTTCCTGCCGCGCGCGCCATTCGACGTGAGCTGGATCCGGCGCCGCGACGTGGCGGACATCGCCAATCACGTCACCGGGAACACCGCCGCCGTCATCGTCGAGCCGGTGCAAGGCGTGGGTGGCGCGTTCGACATGGGCCAGGAGTTCCTGGCTGCGCTGCGCAGGCGCTGCGATGAGACGGGCGCCCTGCTGATCTTCGACGAAGTCCAGTGCGGCGTGGGCCGCTCCGGCACGCCGTTCGCGGCTAACTACTACGGCGTGACGCCGGACATGATCACCACGGCCAAGGCGCTCGGCAACGGCTTCCCGGTCTCGGCGCTGCTGCTCACGCCGCCGATCACGGCGTCGCTCAGGCCGGAGAACCTCGGCACCACGTTCGGCGGCGGACCCATGGCCTGTGCCGTGGCCGAGGCCACCATCGATGCCATCGAGCAGGAGGGCCTGCTCGAGAACGTGGCGCGCGTATCGGACTACCTGCGCAGGACCTGCAAGGTCGGCCCGGTGGTCGACTTCCAGGGCCTGGGATTCCTGCACGGCCTGCGCCTCGGCAGGCCCGCCAAGGATGTGCAGAAGGCGCTGCTGGCCAGGGACATCCTGACCGGCACGGCGGCCGATCCAGCCATCCTGCGCCTGTTGCCAGCCTTCATCCTCAAGGAAGAACACATCGACCGGCTGCGCGATGCGCTGGCGGACATTGCATGAAGAACTTCCTCGATCTGGCGGACCTTTCGCGCGAGCAGGTGGTCGAGCTGCTGCAGCTCGCCGAACGCCTGCAGACTCATCCGGAGCCGCAGGCACTGGCGGGGAAAATCCTGGGATTGCTCTTCTTCAATCCCTCGCTGCGCACGCTCGCCTCGTTCCAGGCGGCCATGGCGCGGCTCGGCGGAAACTCCTTCGTGGTCTCTGCCGGCAATGGCACCTGGCAGCTCGAGACCAGACGCGGAGCCGTCATGAATGGAGCGCCAGCGGAACATGTGCGCGAGGGAGTCCCGGTACTGTCCCACTATTGCGATGCTTTGGGCATTCGCGCGTTCGCCGGCGGCATCGATCTCGACTCCGATCTCAATGAGACCTCCTTCAAGGAGATGGTGGGTCTCGTCAGCAAACCCGTCATCAACATGGAGTCGGCCGCCAATCATCCCTGTCAGGCGCTGGCCGACTGGAAGACGCTCGACGATCTCGCGGTGCCGCGCAAAGCGCGCTTCGTGCTGTCGTGGGTGAATCATCCGCGCGCGCTGCCGCTCGCCGTGCCCGCCGCCACCGTGCACATGGCCGCGATGCGCGGCATGGAGGTGGTGGTGTTGCGGCCCGAGGGCTTCGCGCTGCCGCCGGCCATCATGCAGAAGGCTGCTGCGGCCGCGACCGCCTCGGGTGGATCACTGCGCGAGACCTCGGATCGCGAGGATGCCATGAACGGTGCGCACGTCATCTACGCCAAGGAATGGGGCTCGACCACGCACTACGGCAATGCGGACGCGGACGCCCGCGCGCGCGCGCAACTCGCCGACTGGTGCGTGCGCGACACCTGGTTCTCGCGCGCCGCGGTCGACTGCAAACTCATGCACTGCCTGCCGGTGCGGCGTAATGTCGCGGTCGCCGACGAGGTGCTCGACGGCCGCCGCAGCGTCGTGCAGCGCGAAGCCTACAACCGCATGGTGGTGCAGACCGCGGTACTGCATCGCCTGCTCTCCTCACCGCAACACTGATCCACAACTCCGGAACGTCACGCAATGATCATGCATCGCCCCGATCCCACCGCCGCCATCCGCAGCCTGCGTTCCGCGGCGCCCTACATCCGCATGTACAAGGGCAAGACCTTCGTGGTGAAGGCGGGCGGCGGCGTATTCGCCGACGCCGCGGCGGTGCGCGGGCTCATCGAGCAGATCGCGATCCTGCATTACTTCGGCGTGCGCGTCGTATTCGTGCACGGCGGTGGTCCGCAGCTCACGGAGGTCACCGAGGCGCTCGGCGTGCCGACGCGCATGGTCCAGGGGCGACGCGTCACCGACCAGAAGGCGATCGACGCCACCTCGATGGTGCTCAACGGCCTCATCAACACGAAATTGCTGGCCCTGTGCCGCGAGATGAACATCGACGCGGTGGGCATCTCGGGCGTCGACGCCGGCCTGATCCGCGCGCACAAGCGCCCACCGGTGAAGGTCGACGGCGAAACCGTGGACTATGGTTTCGTCGGCGACATCGACGGCGTGGACATCATGGTCCTGCAGAAGCTGCTCGACAACGGCCTGATGCCGGTGGTGAGCCCGCTGTCCGCCGACGATACCGGCACCCTGCTCAACATCAACGGCGACACCGTGGCGGCCGCGATCGGCGCGGCCTTGTCGGCCGAGAAGCTCATGCTGTGCACCGGCGCACCGGGCATTCTCGAGCGCATCGACGACCCGAGCTCCATCATTTCCTACACCGACCTCAATGGCCTCAGGCGGCTGCGCGAGGAGAAGAAGATCGTCGACGGCATGCTGCCCAAGGCCAAGGCCATCGAGGATGCGATCCGTGGTGGCGTGCGTCGCGTGCACGTGATGTCGTACAAGTCGCCCGAGGGCATCCTTGCCGAGGTGTTCACCAACGAGGGTGCCGGCACGCTGATCGTGGCCGACGTGAACGCACTCTCCCCCGCCGAACAGCAGAGCGGTAAATAGAGGCGATGTCGCGGCTCTGGGACAAAGGCGCACCGCTCGATGAACGCGTACTCGCTTTCACGGCGGGCGAGGACTACGCGCTCGACGAACGGCTGGTGAAGTACGACGCGCGCGCCTCGATCGCGCACGCCGAAATGCTGAACGCCGCCAGGCTGCTTTCCGACGCCGATCTCGCGGCGATCCGCGACGGGCTCACGGCAATTGCCGGCGAGCATGCCGCGGGCCGATGGAAGATCGAACTGGCGGACGAGGACGGGCAGACTGCGCTCGAGAAGCGGCTCACGGAGCGCATCGGTGCCGCCGGCGGCCGCGTGCACCTCGGCCGTTCGCGCAACGACCAGGTGCTGACCGCGCTGCGTCTCTATCTACTGGACGCCGGCGCGGACCTGGCGGGCGCCGCCGAAGGCTGCGCCACGGCACTGGATGCGCTCGCCCGGGAGCAGGGCGCGGTGGCGCTGCCCGGCTACACTCACATGCAGCAGGCCATGCCGAGCTCCGTCGGGCTTTGGGCCGGCGGCTTCGCGGCCGAACTGCGCGACGATGCCGAGGGGCTGCGAGCCTGTGCGCGCCGCGCCTCGAAGAATCCACTCGGCTCCGCCGCCGGTTACGGCACGCCGGGCCTGCCGCTGGACCGGGAACTGACGCGCACGCGGCTGGAATTCGCCGCGGTGCATGCACCGGTGACCGCCGTGCAGCTGTCGCGCGGCAAGGCCGAGGCGCAGCTGCTGTTCGAATGCACGCTGCTCGTGCAGGACCTGGGACGCCTGGCGTCGGACCTGCTCCTTTTCTATACGCAGGAGTTTGCCTTCATCTCGCTGCCGGATTCATTCACCACCGGCTCTTCGATCATGCCGCAGAAGCGCAACCCGGACGTGTTCGAGCTGGTGCGCGGACGCAGCGCGGTCGCGCATGCATGCCTCGCGGAAGTGCTCGGGATCTTCGCGAAGCTGCCGTCCGGATACCAGCGCGACCTGCAGCTCATCAAGCCGCCGCTGTTCCGCGGCATCGACCTGGCGCTCGCGACTGCCGGGATCATGGCCGTGGCTCTCGCCGGCGTGCGTTTCCGCGCCGCGGGGATCAGACTCGACCCCTCGATCCACGCCGCCGAGGAGGCCAATGCGCTGGTGGTGCGCGAAGGCATCCCGTTCCGCGAGGCATACCGGCGCGTCGGGGAAAAATATCGCAAGTAGCGGGGCGAGGCGCCACGCGCCAGCTATTCAGGGGTGAAGATGGCCATCTGGTTCGCCGACAATCCGTCCATCGAAGATGCGCGCGCCAGCCAGGCGGGCCTGCTCGCGCCGTACCTCGGCATCGAGTTCACCGAGTTCGGTCCCGACTACCTGCGCGGCACCATGCCCGTGGCCGCGCACACGCAGCAGCCCATGGGCTACCTGCACGGCGGCGCCTCGCTGGTGCTGGCCGAAACCCTGGGCAGCGTGGCCGCGAACTACGTGGTCGATCACTCGCGCCAGCGCTGCCTCGGGCAGGAAATCAACGCCAACCATCTGCGCCCCGTGTCGGAGGGTGTGGTCACCGGCACGGCGCGTCCCTTTCATCTCGGCGCCCGCAGCCAGGTCTGGAGCATCGAAATCCGCGATTCGCGGGAACGACTGGTGTGCATATCGCGTCTGACCGTGGCCGTGGTGGAATGGCGTACGAGCGCGGAGGACAAGACCTCGTGGAAGTGAACCGGCCGGCCGCAAGTGTCACGCTGGCGCTGCTCGTCGCGCTGGCGCTCGCCGGTTGCGGGCAGAAAGGCGCGCTCTATCTACCGGGCGAAGCCCGCGAAATCGTCACGCGCCCGACGCAGACGCCGCCGGCGCCGCAGCCGGGTGATGCGCCGAATTCGCCACGGACCGTCGATGCGCCGGAAGGCCCGGCCTCGCCCGCCCCCGAAGTCGTCGCACCCGGGACGAACGACAAAGACAAGCGCAACCCGCCGAAGCCATGAGTCCACGCCCCGACCTGGTGCTGGTCGACGGATCGTCGTACCTGTATCGCGCCTTTCATGCGCTCCCGCCGTTCACGAACTCGCGCGGCGAGCCCACCGGTGCGGTGTTCGGCGTGCTCAACATGCTCAACAAGTTCCTGAAGGACTACGAGCCCGAACGCATCGCGGTGGTCTTCGACGCCTCGGGCAAGACTTTTCGGGACGAGCTGTTCGCAGAATACAAGGCGCATCGCCCACCGATGCCGGACGATCTGCGCGCGCAGATCGAGCCGCTGTTCGCGGCGGTCAAGGGGATGGGATTGCCGATCCTGCGCGAGCCGGGCGTGGAGGCCGACGACGTCATCGGCACACTGGCCTGCGCGGCTGCGCAACAGAACCTGAGCGTACTGATCTCGACCGGCGACAAGGACATGGCGCAGCTGGTCTCGCCCCGGATCACGCTGATCAACACCATGAGCAACACGGTTCTCGATCGCGAAGGGGTGAAAAGCAAGTTCGACGTCTGGCCGGAACAGATCATCGACTACCTGGCGCTCGTGGGCGACAGCTCCGACAACATTCCCGGCATCGACAAGGTGGGACCCAAGACCGCGGCCAAGTGGCTCGGCCAGTACGTCACGCTCGACAAGCTGGTGGCGGATGCCGCAAATGTCGGCGGCAAGGTGGGCGAAAACCTGCGCGCCGGCCTGGCAACGCTGGATCTCGCACGCAAGCTCGCGACCATTCGTACCGATATCCCACTGCCCCTGTCGATGGACGAGCTGCGCCGCAGGCCACCCGACATCGAGGCGCTGCGCACGCTGTACACGCGTCTCGAGCTCCGGACGCTGCTGCGACAGCTGGACGGCGGCGGTACATCCGCGCCCACACCCACCGCGCCCGACGCGCCGACGGCGAGCGGGCAGCCGACCATCGAGGGCGCGCCCGGCGCCGTGCTCAATGACGGCGCACAGATCATCGCGGCGGCGCCGCGGCACTACGACACCATCACCAGCGCGGCGCAGTTCGAGGAATGGCTGAAGCTGCTCGAGGGCGCGGAGCTGTTTGCGCTGGACACCGAAACCACCAGCCTCGAGTACACCAAGGCGGAAATCGTCGGCGTTTCGTTCGCGATCGCGCCGGGGCGCGCTGCGTACCTGCCCCTGCGACACGACTACGCGGGTGCGCCGGATCAGCTCGATCGCGATGCCAGCCTCGTGCGGCTCAAGCCACTGCTCGAGTCGGAGCAACATGCCAAGGTCGGCCATCACCTCAAGTACGACGCGCACGTGCTGGCCAACCACGGCATCACGCTGCGCGGCATGCGCTACGACTCGATGCTCGAGTCGTACGTGTGGAACAGCGTCGCCATCCGCCACGACATGGACTCGGCCGCCGAGAAGTATCTCGGCATGCGCACCATTCACTACGAGGACGTCGCCGGCAAGGGCGCCAAGCAGATTCCCTTCAGCCAGGTGCCGGTGGACAAGGCCGCGGAATACTCCGCCGAGGATGCCGACGTGACGCTGCGCCTGCACCAGGTGCTCTGGCCGCAGATCACGACGGTGCCGGCGCTGACCAGGGTCTACGAGGAGATCGAGCAACCGCTGGTGCCGGTGCTGACCCGCATGGAGGAGCACGGCGTGCTGCTGGACCGGCAGATGCTGCGCACGCAAGGCAATGAGCTCGCGAAGCGTCTCATGGACCTGCTCGCGCTGGCGCACAAGGAAGCCGGCGCGCCGTTCAACCTCGACTCGCCGAAGCAGCTCGGCACGGTGCTGTTCGAGAAGATGCAGCTGCCGGTGCTGCGCAAGACGCCGACCGGCCAGCCGTCCACGGCCGAGGACGTGCTCGAGGAGCTCGCCGAGAGCTATCCACTGCCGAAACTGATCCTCGAGCACCGCAACCTGTCGAAGCTCAAGTCGACGTACATCGACAAGCTGCCGGAGCAGATCAATCCCAGGACCGGCCGCGTGCACACCAGCTATCACCAGGCGGTGGCGGCCACCGGCCGGCTCTCTTCACAGGATCCCAACCTGCAGAACATCCCGATCCGCACGCCCGAGGGCCGGCGCATCCGCCAGGCCTTCATCGCGCCGCCGGGGCACATGCTGCTGGCCGCGGACTACTCGCAGATCGAGCTGCGCATCATGGCGCACCTGTCGGGCGACGATGGGTTGTTAGGCGCGTTCGCCGCGGACCGCGACATCCACCAGGCCACCGCGTCCGAGGTGTTCGGCACTCCGCTGGATGCCGTCACGGCGGACCAGCGCCGCTCCGCCAAGGCCGTGAACTTCGGGTTGATCTACGGCATGAGCGCGTTCGGCCTGTCGAAGCAGCTCGGCATCCCGCGCGGCACGGCACAGGAGTACATCGACCTGTACTTTGCGCGCTATCCGGGCGTGAAGCGTTACATGGAGGAAACGCGCGCGCAGGCCAGGTCGCAGGGCTACGTCGAGACGGTGTTCGGCCGACGGCTCTACCTGCCCGACATCAACTCGCGCAACAAGCAGTTCCAGCAGGCGGCGGAACGCGCCGCGATCAATGCGCCGATGCAGGGCACGGCCGCCGACATCATCAAGCGCGCCATGATCGCCGTCGATCGCATGTGCACCGAGCGCGGCGGCGCGCGCCTCATCATGCAGGTGCACGACGAGCTGGTGCTCGAGGTCGAGGCGGCGCGCGTGGCCGAGGTCGGCGCCGCGGTGCGCGAGCACATGATGAACGCCGCGGCATTGCGCGTGCCGCTGCGGGTGGACCTGGGCACGGGCCCGGATTGGGACAAGGCGCACTAGCGAGCCCCGGTAGCGTGCGGTGATACTGCCGGTATCTCCCGCCCCGCCTAACAGAGTTTGTTTGTCGGCGTGCGACGACAGTGCGTGCGGCGAAACGAGCGGCGCGTCACAATGTGATCATGCGGTTCAGGAACCGTTAATGCATTTCGTTCTCTAATCCGGACCGCTGTTCCTAACCACCGTAGGAGAGGTCTCACATGAACATGAAGTTCGCCGCGCTCGCGCTGCTCGGCACCATCGCACTGGCCGCTTTTGCACCCGAGGCAAGAGCCGCGGACAACGGCTTTTATCTGGGCGCCGGCGTCACCCGCACGGATTTCAAGCTCAGCGTCGATCAGATCAACGACAGCGAGACGCTGGACGACAGTTCCTTCAAGATCATCGCGGGAATCCGGCCGCTCGACTGGCTCGCGGTCGAGGCAAACTACATGGATCTGGGTACGGCGTCGTTCAATGACGGCAGCGGCGTGTCGATCGATTCGACCGCGCTCACGGCCTCGGCGCTGTTCATCGCGGAGGTCGGCATCGTCGACCTGTATGCCAAGCTCGGCGTGGCCAAATGGGATTCGGATTTCCGTCTCTCCGGGGTTGGCAGCACCTCCGACGATGGCGTCGAGCCGCTGTACGGCCTGGGTGTCGGGCTGCACTTCGGCAGCATCGGCGCGCGACTGGAGTACGAGCAGTTCAAGGCCGAGTCGTTCGACGACGACGTCAACAACGACATGCGCACCTTGTCGCTCAGTGTCACGTATACGTTTCTGTAGCATCGGCACCACAGGTCGCATCGTAACCACATGATTTTGGGCCAAAGTTTTTTCGAAATTTTGGAACCTTTCTCGGACGCCAGGTGTCTCAACACCTGAGCGCGTAAAACCGCTCCCCGCTTCCCTCCCTGAGCGGGTAGCCCGGTTCACGAGACCTGTGCCGGGTTAGTCTGGCCCCGGTGGTTTACCACCGGGGCTTTCTTTTTGAGGGCTGCCGCCCACGGTGGAAAACGGCGCCGAAACGGCGCCGTCCGTGAACAGTCCGGAACTCAGTTCCCAAGCATCGCGAGCAGGCGGGATTGCGCCTCTTTCACGCCCGTGCGGTCGAGGGACGAGAAGACTTGGGCGGTCATGCCCGGAGCGAGCTTCTGCTGCGCTTCCTTCAGGGCCGCCGAGCGTTCGCGTTGATTGAGCTTGTCGGACTTGGTCAGCAGGACGTGCACCTGCCAGCCGGCTGCCGCCGCCCAGGCGATCAGCTGTCCGTCCTGAGGAGTGATCCCCCGCCGGATGTCGACGATGAGGAACAAGCCGGTGAGAAACTCCCGTGCCGGCAGGAGCTCGATGAGGCGCGTCCATTGCTCGCGCTCGGCGGGGCTCGCCTCGGCATAGCCATAGCCGGGCAGGTCGATGATGCGACGGCCGGGCTCGAGCTCGAAGAAGTTCAGTAGTTTGGTACGGCCCGGGGTCTTGCTGGTTCGCGCCAGGCCGAGTCGCGCCGTGATGCAGTTGATGGCGCTCGACTTGCCCGCGTTGGAACGGCCGGCGAACGCGACCTCGCGGCCTGGCTCGGCGGGAAACTGGTCGGCGTTCGCCACCGAGAGCAGGAAGCGCGCTTTGGGGAATTGCACGAAGGCTAGTGTACAATTCGCGGCCTTCCAGGGAGCCCGCAAGACCATGATTGAGAGCCGATTTTCCATGAAGATTGTCGCCGCGCTGTTGAGTGTCGGGTTCAGCTTCGCCCAGGTCGCCGCCGCGCAGGAGGCTGCCCCTGCTGGCGCGGGTCCGATCGTGGGTTCCGCGGAGGCTGGCGCCTCCAAGGCTGCCGTGTGTACTGCCTGCCACGGGGTCAACGGCAACAGCACCAATCCGGAATGGCCGAACCTCGCCGGGCAGAACGCCGCGTACATCCGCGAGCAGCTCGAGATGTTCAAATCCAAGAAGCGCAACAACCCGGTGATGCAGCCCATCGTCGACCCGCTCACCGGGCAGGACTTCGCAGACCTGGCGGCGTACTTCGCGACCCAGACGCCCGCGGGCCTCGAAGCCGATCCTTCTTATTGGAAGGCGGGCGAAGCGCTCTACAGATCCGGCGATACCACGCGGAGCATTCCAGCCTGCGCCGCCTGCCATGGTCCCGCGGGCCAGGGCAATCCGGCCGCCGGCTATCCGGCGCTGCGTGCGCAGCATTCGGTGTACACCGTGAAGCAGCTTCAGGATTACCTGACGAAGAATCGCTACCGTGATGGCACCGATCCCGGCGTCGTGAACAGCACGCGCAACAGCGCGATGATGACCACGATCGCTGCGCGGCTGAGTCCCGAAGACATCCGCAATCTGGCGTCATACGTGCAGGGCCTGCGTTAATCCGTGAACCGCGGCATCGTCATTGCGAGCGTGCTCGCCCTAGCGGCGGCGGCCGCGGCGTTTTCGATGCGCGCGTGCGCGGCGACACCCGGCGCGAATTCGGCGAACTCCCCGCCGGCAGCGCCGGCTGCTGCCAGCCAGTGGCAGGCTGGTGTCAACTACGACGTGCTGGCATACCCGCAGAGGACGCACGAGGCCAACGGCAAAGTCGTGGTCAACGAAGTCTTCTGGTATGGCTGCGGCCACTGCTATGCCCTCGACCCCGTTCTCGAGGCCTGGAAGAAGGACAAGCCGGCGTTCATCGAATTCGTGCGCATCCCGGTGATCTGGGGACCCATACACGAGCAGCACGCCAGGCTCTTCTATACGCTGCAGAAACTCGGCCGCGAAGATCTGCATCCGAAGGTCTTCGACACGATTCACCGTGGCGGAAAAATGCTCGCTGCGCAGGACAAGGCCGAGGCGCGCGCGCTGCAGCTGGCGTTCTTCAAGGAGAACGGCGTCACCGAGCAGCAATTCAGCGCCGCGTATGACTCTCCCGAGGTGGAGGCCAATGTGCGCAAGGCCATGGAGTTCACCGAGAGCTACGGGATTGCGAGCGTGCCCACCATGATCGTCGGCGGAACGTACTCCACCAGCGTTTCGCAGGCGGGCGGCAGCAGCCAGCTGCTGGCGCTCATCAACGATCTCGCTGCCCGCGAGAAGCGTCGCTAGCGCGGTCGCGCTGCGAACCCCAGGGCGCAACCGGGCGGCTCTCCGATGCTCAGCGCCTTCGTTCCTCAACCCCAAGGACTGGCGCGCTTCGAATTGCGCTCCGGGGCAGCCATACCGGGCGAAGCCATCTGGCTGGACCTGCTCGAGCCCACGCCGAGCGAAGAGAAGCAGGTCGAGAGCTTCCTGTCGATCGAGGTGCCGACGCGCGACGAGATGCGCGAGATCGAAGCGTCGAACCGGCTCTATGAAGAGGGTGGCGCGCTGTACATGACGGCCACCGTGGTCACGAAGCTGGATTCGGACCTGCCCGAGAGCACGCAGATCACGTTCATCCTTTCCAATGCCAAGCTCGTGACCAATCGCTACGTCGATCCGCTGCCGTTCAGGCGGTTCATCGCGTACGCGGAACGCCACCCGAACTCCTGCAATTCGCCGCCTTCGGTGCTCGCGGGTCTCGTGGAATCCGTCGTCAATCGCGTCGCCGACGTCATCGAGCGGGTGGCCACGGACCTCGATGGAGCATCCGTCGAGGTGTTCAGCGCCTCGCGCCGCAAAAGGGGCGCGTTCCGCGACTTCCGCAAGGTGCTCGAGCGCCTGGGACAGAACGGTGAACTCATCTCCAAGGCCCGCGAAAGCCTGGTGAGCCTGGGGCGACTGCTGACCTTCGTGCAGCAGAGTACGGTGGTTCCCATCGCCGACGACGTGCGCGCGCGTTTCCGTACCCTGTCCCGCGACGTGCTCGCCATGAGCGACCACGCCTCGTTCCTGGGGACCAAGGTGTCCTTCATCCTCGATGCCACGCTCGGCCTCATCAATATCGACCAGAACAACATCCTGAAGATTTTCTCGGTGGTCACCGTGTTCCTGCTGCCGCCCTCGGTGATCGGCGCCGTATTCGGCATGAATTTCTCGAAAATGCCCTGGCTGCACGACACCTGGGGCTTCTGGGCGGCCATGGGGCTGATGCTGATCTCGGCGATCGGGCCATGGGTCTTCTTCAAGCGGAAAGGCTGGCTGTAAACCGTTAGAATTCTGGCCCCCGCGCCCGTAGCTCAGCTGGATAGAGTGACGGTTTCCGAAGCCGTAGGTCACAGGTTCGAATCCTGTCGGGCGCGCCAGATACTGGATGGATATACTTCGCGCCCTATGAGCAAGCAGGACTCCCAATTCTTCAATAATTTCAGCCTCGTTCTCGGCGTTTTGTTTGCCGTCACGATCGGGCTTTTCGCCTTCGCGCGTCACATCGGCGCGCAGCACCAGGGTGCGCAGGTCACCGACGATCCGCGCTACGTGGCCAGCGTCGAGCAGCGGCTGCAGCCCGTCGCCCGCGTGGCGGTTGCCGGCCAGGACAACTCGGCGTTGCAGATCGAGAGCAGTGCCTCCGCCCAGCCCGCCGCCGCCATCCCGAAGGACGGCACGGCCGCCTACGAAACCGCCTGCGCGGCATGTCATGGGGCAGGCATCGCGGGCGCCCCGAAGGTCGGCGACAAGTCCGCCTGGGGTCCGCGCATCGCACAAGGCAAGGAAACCCTCTACAACCACGCGCTGCATGGCTTCAGCGGCAAGACCGGTGTGATGCCCGCCAAGGGTGGCCGCGCCGACTGGCCGGACGACCTCATCAAGCAGGCGGTCGACCACATCGTCGAGCTGAACAAGTAGCTCGCTTCCCGCGGACTTCGAAGCACGGGCCCCCTGATCGGATCACGGGGCCCGTTTTCCTTGCGCCCTAACTAATCGCGCGGCGCAACTGCAATGCTTCCGCGAGGTGCGTGACATCGACGCTCCTGGCGCCTCCATCCTCGAGATCCGCGATCGTGCGCGCGACACGCAGCACGCGATGCACGCCGCGCGCGGACAGCGCAAGCCGTGCCCGCGCCTGCGCCACCAGCCTGCGTCCCGGCCGATCGATCGGGCAGAACTCCTGGATTTCACGGCCGACCAAGTCGCAGTTCAGCTTGCCGGCGCGCGCGTGCTGCCGCTGGCGCGCCGCGCACACCTGGGCCGAGGCCTTTGCGCTGGTCAGCGCCGCGTCGTGCGCCGCGGCTTCCTCGAACAGCTCTTCGCTGGGCACCGCGGGAACGGCCACCCGCAGGTCGATGCGATCGAGCAGCGGGCCAGAAACGCGCGCCCGATAGCGCGCGATCTCCGGCGGCGCGCAGCGACAGTTTCCCGTGGGCTCGCCGAGGTAACCGCAGGGACAGGGATTCATCGCGGCCACGAGCTGGAAGCGTGCCGGGTACTCCACCTGCGCTGCGGCGCGGGAGATCGCCACCACACCGCTCTCCAGCGGTTCGCGCAGCGACTCGAGCACGGTGCGGTTGAATTCGGGCAGCTCGTCGAGGAACAACACGCCACGATGCGCGAGGCTGACCTCACCGGGCCTCGCATGCGGACCGCCCCCGATGATCGCGGTGGCGGACGCCGTGTGGTGCGGCGAGCGGAACGGCCGCTGGCCGAACTGGGACGCCGAAAAGCCCCGGTTGCTCACCGATGCGATCGAGGCCACTTCGAGCGCATCGAGGCCCTCGAGGTTCGGGAGAAGTCCCGGCAGACGCTGCGCGAGCATGCTCTTGCCGGTGCCCGGCGGGCCGATCAGCAGCAGGCTGTGCCCACCCGCCGCGGCGACCACGAGCGCGCGTTTCGCGGCGGCCTGGCCGCGCACGTCGTTCAGGTCGAGTGCGGAGACGGCGGCGCATTCAGCAAGAGGCACCATGTCGACGGCAGAAGCCGTGATCTCACCGGTCGCGAACATCCCGCAGACGTCGAGCAGGTTCGAAAAGCCCTGCGCCGCGCTCGAGGCGGCGATGCGCGCCTCGGCGAGATTCTCGACGGGCACGACCACCCGGTTGCCGGCGCGCGCGGCATGCGCGGCGGCGAGCACCACGCCGCGAATGGGGCGCAGCTCCCCTGCGAGCCCGAGCTCGCCATAGAACTCACAGCTGTCGAGCAGCGTCGCGGGCACCTTGACCTGTGAAGAGGCGAGCAGGATGCCGAGCGCGATCGGCAGATCGTATCGGCAGCCTTCCTTCGGCAGATCGGCGGGCGAGAGATTCACGGTGATGCGGCCCGAGGGCCATTCGAACCTGGCGTTCGCCAGCGCCGCGCGCACGCGATCCTTGCTCTCTTTCACCGCGGTGGCGGGGAGTCCGACGATCGAGAACTGCGGCAGGCCGCTGCCCAGGTGCACTTCCACATCGACGCGCGGCGCGGTGAGTCCGAGCTGCGCGCGGCTCCAGACGCGCGCTACGTCCACGATTCCACCATGACCCCTTCCCCTCCCTGGGTTGCGGCCGTTATGTCGCGAATTTCTACCGGCCGGCGGATCCGGAGGCGCGAGCCTCGAGCTCCGCCACGCGCTTCTCGAGTTCTTCGAGCCGCGCGCGCGTGCGCTCCAGCACCTTGCGCTGCGCATCGAATTCGTCGCGGCCCGCGAGGTCGAGCTTGCCGAGGTTCGCGCGCAGCACCGCGCGGAAATTGTTCTCGAGATCTTCTCGCAGGCCGGAAGCACCGGATGTGAGCCCGGGGGGCAATCCCTGCATCAGGCTGCGGAGCAATTCTTCGACCCTGGGCATATCCACCGGCGCGTCTCCTAACAATCAGACATCACGTTGCCCCGTTTTGTCGCGTGGGCCACGGGGGCGCCCCAATTTTGGGCGCCATTCGTGCCGCGCCGCGTTCTTTCGCGCCGCGACGGGCCCCATCGCCATGCCGCGGGGCTGGCATGGAACCTGCACTTCGATGACAAGTTGATTGGGAGCATACGCGCGCCCGGCGTGCGCGATCCATCGGATAACGATGCCAAAGCGATGAAAATGATCACTGCCATCATCCGCCCGTGGAAGCTCGACGACCTGCAACTGGCCGTCGCGCGCCTGGGCGTGCAGGGGATCACCGTGACCGAAGTCTCCGGTTACGGCCGGCAGCGCGGTCATTCCGAGCATTACCGCGGCTCGGAGTACCAAGTGGAGTTCGTACCGAAGCTGCGCGTCGAGATCGTGCTCGACGATTCATCCGCCGAGTCCGTGGTCGAGGCCATCACCAATGTGTGCCGCACGGGCAAGACCGGCGACGGCAAGATTTTCCTGGCGTCAGTCGGTGAAGCCGTGCGCATCCGCACGCGCGAATCCGGCGCGGCGGCAGCCTGAGATGTCGTTGAGGAGCTTTACATGCAATCAGATAAGAAGAGAACGAAGGGTGGCAGCCTGATGCGCAGTCTCGGCGCAGCACTGCCAAAGGTGCTCGGACGCAAGCCCGCGTGGCTCGCCACGGGGGTGTTCGGAGCCCTCGCCGCATTCGCACCGGGTCTGGCAGCCGCGCAGGAAGCCGCGGCGGCAGCTCCCGTACCCAACAAGGGCGACACCGCATGGATGATCGTCGCCACGCTGCTGGTGATCATGATGACGGTGCCGGGCCTCGCGCTGTTCTACGGCGGCATGGTGCGCGCCAAGAACGTCCTGTCCACCTTCATGCAGGTGTTCATCATCTTCTCGGTGTGCACGGTGCTGTGGGTCATCTACGGCTACAGCCTGGCGTTCAACGGACCCGGCGAATGGATCGGCGATACCAGCCGCTTCCTGATGCACGGACTCACGGCGGACTCCAACGCGGCCACTTTCACCAGCGGCGTCGTGATCCCTGAGTTCGTGTTCGTGGCTTTCCAGGCCACGTTCGCGGGCATCACCACCGCGCTCGCCATCGGCGCCTTCGCCGAGCGCACCAAGTTCGGCACGGTGCTGCTGTGGGCGGTACTGTGGTTCACGTTCGCCTACCTGCCGATCGCGCGCATGGTCTGGTACGCCGAGGGCTATCTCTTCAAGCTCGGCGCACTCGATTACGCGGGCGGCACGGTGGTGCACATCAATGCGGGTATCGCAGGCCTGGTCGGCGCACTGATTGTCGGCAAGCGCACCGGCTATGGCACCGCGGCCATGCCGCCGCACAACGTGCCGTACGTGATGATCGGCGCCGCGATGCTGTGGGTGGGCTGGTTCGGCTTCAACGTGGGCTCGGGCCTGGAAGCCAACAATGCCGCCGGCCTCGTATTCCTGAACACGTACGTCTGCACCGCGGTGGCGGCACTGGCGTGGACCTTCGGTGAATGGATCTTCCGCGGCAAGCCGACCATGCTCGGCGCTGCATCAGGTGCCGTCGCCGGCCTCGTGGCGATCACGCCGTCCTGCGGCGTGCTCGGACCTTCCGGCGCCATCATCCTCGGCATCGTCGTCGGACTCGTGTGCCTGTGGGCCTGCGCGGGCCTGAAGAAGATGCTGGGCTACGACGACTCGCTGGACGTGTTCGGCGTGCACTGCATCGGCGGCATCATCGGTGCCCTGTCGTGCGCGATCCTCGGTCATCCGTCGCTCGGCGGCGTGGGCACGTTCGAGAGCATTGGCGCGCAGTTCGGGGTGCAGGCCCTGGGTGTCGCCATCACGCTGGCGTGGTCTGGAACGGTGTCCGCCATCATCTTCCTGATCCTCAAGCCTCTGATCGGCCTGCGGCCGAACGAGGAGACGGAGCGCGAAGGCCTGGACATCTCGGAGCACGGCGAACGCGCGTACGACTGATCCTCGACGAACGGCGAAAAAGCCAGGAAAGCCCCGGCGGCCCCAAGGCCACCGGGGCTTTTCTGTGGGGGCCCGCAAATGGGGGTCGGCACGGGGGGACCCCTGAATATCTCCCACAGGACCCCGGTATCGGTGCTTGTCTGTGATGGAGGTCAAGGGTTCTCATAGGCACTCCCTGCGATAATCCCGGCACCCGGAGGAAGCGTATGCGTCACTGGAAGATCCTGGCCGTCATTGCGGGCGTTCTGACTTGCGCAGCTGCGCAGGCTGGCGACGTGTACAAGTACACCGACGAACGCGGCAACACGATGTACACCGATCGGCCCATTCCGGGCGCCGTCCGGGTGGCCACCACCACCCCGCGCCCCGCGGAGACCGCCGCGCGCAGCTACGCCGCGCAGCAGGCCGCGAGCAATCAGCAGCTCGCCGCCAGCAACCAGCGCATCGCCCAGGGCCAGGCGGACACTCGCGCCGCCGAGACCGTCGCCAAGGACCTCGCCGCCACTCGCGCCGCGCGCTGCAAGCAGGCTCGCGAGCAGTACAACAATGCGATCAACTCGCGCCGCCTGTACACCGAGGACAAGGACGGCAAGCGCACCTATCTTTCCGACTCGGAACTCGCCGCCGAGCGAGTCGAAGCCGCAAAGCAGGTGGAAGCCATCTGCGGCCCGCAAGGCTGACACTCACTCCGGATCCGCGCGGGACGCCGCCCCTTCCGTCGAGGAACGGGCGGCGTTCTCTTTGGTGGCGTTTACGCCTGACGAAATCGATAATCCCGCGCCTATGACGCACGTCGGCTTCGCAGGTCTCGGTGCCATGGGTGCTCCCATGGCGAGGAATCTCCACAAGGCAGGTCTGCTCACCGCGGTCTGGAACCGCACGTCGCAGAAGGCTCTGGCACTGGGCGCCGAGCTGGGCGTCGCCGCTCCCGCCTCCCTCGAGGAATTCGCGAAGTCGCTCGACGTCGCGGTGCTGTGCGTTTCGGCGGATGCGGACGTGCGCTCGGTCGTGGAACGCATGGCGCCCGGACTGCGGCGCGGCGCGACGGTCATCGACTGCTCGACGGTGAGCGCCGACACGGCGCGCTGGGCGGCGCAGTTCCTGGCCGAGCGCGGCGTGAGCTTCATCGACGCGCCGGTGAGCGGCGGTGTCGAGGGCGCGAAGAATGGCACGCTCGCCATCATGTGCGGCGGCGAACGCGGTGCGTTCGACGCGGTGCGCCCCGTGCTGGCCGCCATGGGCAAGACCATCGAGCATTTCGGCGACAGCGGCGCGGGCCAGGCCACCAAGGCCACCAACCAGATCATGTGCGCCGGCATCATCCGCGCCTGCGCGGAAGCCATGGCGTTTGCGGGCGCGCACGACCTGCCGCTCGATCGCGTGGTGTCCACGCTGGGAGCCGGCGCGGGCTCGAGCTGGTACTTCGTGCACCGCGCGCCGAACATGATCCGCGAATCGTATCCCGCCGGCTTTCGCGTGAAGCTGCACGCCAAGGACCTCGGGATCTGCCACGACATGGCGGCGCGCTTCGGCGTGAAGCTGCCGGTGGTGGAGTCCATGCTGGCCGAGTATGCCGAGCTCATGAAGCTCGGCTTCGGCGACGAGGACATTTCCGCCGCGCACCGGCTCAAGAAGGCGCTGTTCGAGGCGTCGGGCTCCTCATGAGCCGCGCCGCGCGAGAGGTCGCGACGAGCGCGGAACAGACGAAGCAGCTCTATCTACCCGACTTCTGCCGCGCGCGCGCCGTGCTGGCCATCGTGATCATCTGCGAGCTCACGGCGCTGGTGCTGTCCCTGGCGCGCAACGAGGCGGCGCTCGGATTCTGGGCCGACCTGGCGCGCACCTCGATGTTCCTGCTGTGGATCGGGCTGTTCGGCGCCGCGCTGCTGTGCATGCTGCGCGGCTATCTGAACCGGCAGTCCGTGCGCCGGGGCTCGGCCATGGTCCTGGGGCTGACCGCCGCGCTGGTCATGATGATCTCGGCCGCGGCCTACTGGTTCGGCAGCCGCGCCGGCTGGGTCAACGACACGGGTTTGATCCCGCAGGACCACTGGACTTTCCTGCTGCGCAACGTCGTCATCGCGCTCGTGGTCACCGCGCTGGCGCTGCGGTACTTCTACGTGACGCACGAGTGGCGCCACAACGTCGAGCTGCAGGCCAAGGCGCGTGTGCACGCCCTGCAGGCGCGCATCCGGCCGCATTTCCTGTTCAACAGCATGAACACCATCGCCGCGTTGACACGCACCAACCCCGCGCGCGCCGAGGAGGCCGTGCAGGACCTGGCCGACTTGTTCCGTGCCAATCTCTCCGAGAAGCGCAACGAGATCCCGTTGTCCGACGAGATCGACGTGGCGCGCACCTACCAGCGCATGGAGCAGTTGCGGCTCGGCGAGCGCCTGCGGGTCGAGTGGAAGGTGGATTCATTGCCACGCAACGCGCTGGTGCCCGGCCTCACGCTGCAACCGCTGCTGGAAAATGCCATCTATCACGGCGTCGAACCCCGCCCGGACGGCGGTGTCGTCACCGTATCCGGCGAACTGAACAAGGGCATGATCACGATAGTCGTACGCAACCCGCTGCCGGCGGCCAACGTGACGATGCGGGACGGCAACCGCCTGGCGCTCGCGAACATCCGCGAGCGGCTCGATCTCATGTACGGCGAGCGGTCCACGGTCAAGGCGGGGCGCTTCGACGAGGAATACATCGTGACGCTGCGCTTTCCGTTCCAGCCCATCGAGGCCGCGCGTGCATAAGGTGCTGATCGTCGACGACGAACCGCCGGCGCGCGCGCTGCTGCGCTCCCTGGTCTCGGAGGCGGAAGGCTTCGAAGTCGCCGGCGAGGCGGAGAATGGCCAGCGCGCGCTCGAGCTCTGCGACTCGCTGCAACCGGACATCGTGCTGCTCGACGTGCGCATGCCGGGCATCGACGGGCTGGAAGTCGCGCGCCATCTCGCCGCTCTGCCCGAGCCGCCCGCCGTGATCTTCGTCACCGCATTCGACGAGTACGCGCTGCAGGCCTTCGAGTCCGAGGCCATCGCTTACCTGTTGAAGCCGATCCGCGCCGAGAAACTGCGCGCCGCGTTGGCCAAGGCCGGCCGCCTGTCGCGCCCGCAGTTGCAGGAAGTGGCGCAGGCGGCAAAAGAGAACCCGCGCCGCACGCACATCGGCGCGCGCGGCCGCGACGGACTCAAGCTGATCCCCATCGAGGAAGTGCTGTGCTTCCAGGCCGACCAGAAATACACCACGGTGCGGCACCAGCGCGGCGAAGACCTCATCGAGGACTCGCTGAAGACGCTCGAGGAGGAATTCGCGGCGGACTTCGTGCGCGTGCATCGCAATGCGCTGGTGAACACGCGTTACCTGGAGCGCATCGCGCGCGATGCGAGCGGCCAGCATTTCGTGCACCTGCGCGGGCTGGGCGAACCGCTGGAAGTCAGCCGCCGCATGGCCGGTGACCTCAAGGACCGGTTCCGCATCTGACGCCTTTAGCCCGCGAAGTCAGCCGCTGTGTAGTTGCGGCATCATGTAGGTGAATATTGATCGCCGCGACGTGTCTGGAGAATCCTGCAGCATCAAGAAGTTGACGGTTGAGCACGTCGGATTTGAAAAATGGACCAGAAGAAAATCGAAAGTCCGCTTACGAGCAGGAAAACGATGACAACTCGCGCCGTAGATTCAGAAAGCATATCTGCAGAATCATTCAACAAACTCGCACTTGCGCCACCCAGCAGATTTGTCAGCGAATGCACAATGAGCGCGAAATACACCGAACGAAGCTTCAAGACCAACAGCCCGCAGACGATTGTGATACTCAAATATAAGGGCCAGTAAGCGAAGAAACCTTCGTTTGCAGTATGGATGGCAATGAAAGCGACTGACGACGCGCACATCGCGCCGAAAGGCGATAGCATGCTTTCCATTCGCAGTTGAAGTTGTGCCCTGAAGGCGGCTTCTTCCACAATCGCGCCATAAATCGGCAACGCATATGCGGTACTCCAAGCGTTCAAACCAGTTAAGCCCGGAGTCGGCGAGGGGTGTTCCGCCTGTATGCCGGAAAATGCAAAGCAAACAAGAATCGATAAAAGACAAATCACCAACCCGAGAACGGTAAGCAGCGCCGCACTCGTGCCGTTGACCTTGTTCAACTTGTCAAGTTGGTGTCTGTTGAGATTGAAGAGCCACCGGCGGAAAGCAATGAGAGTGGCGAACGCCATCGGAAATGCCAAAGGCAACGATGGAGAGATCGTCGAATTGATTTGCACACAGATTCTCCACCACAGGAGTGGAGCTATGTAGGCAGCCAGTGCAAATAGCAACACCAGTCCAGTTCTGGCGCTCGAAGGTGCGGTTAATTTCAATCGCTAATGCTTTCCAATCTGCTCGGGAGAAGCTCGGACGCGAATTGGGCGCTACTCCACATAAGGGGTTGTGCCATTGAATGGAACATTCTCCGTGAACGCCGGCGACCCTATACGCTCGCATCGTATGTATAGGTCAGCGTGGTCGCAGCGCCGATCTTCCCCGCTGAGAGACCGAGGACCAGCGCGCCCGCGATGCACAGCTTCATGATCCCGAAGTATCTTGGATTCATTCTTCCTCCCGACTTTCTGACGGCAACGCTGCTCCGTCGCGCCTAACAAGCGTCAGGCGTCGTCATCTGTGGCTTTCCATGCCAACGAAGGAGCGTCCGCTCTACCTAGTGTCGCGAAGTGGTGAGTTCTCTCACCTAACAGGAAATATCTTTTTAGGCAGGAACCGCTTGCCCGAGATTCAGGCCATTTGCGGCAGATATTCGAGTTGACCTGGAGTCAGGCTTCGTTTACGTCGCTTGGTGAGCGAATTTTCTGCTTGAGCGCCCTGCACTCCCAACGGCATTCCGCACGCGCGTTAGCGCGGCGCATCGAACGGCCCGCGCATGCGCACAAGTACCTGCGGATCGAGCTCGTGCATCTCTATTTCCATCGTGCCTGCGCCGGTCGCCACGATGGCGACGCGCTCGGACTCCCCAGTGGCGGATTGCACGTCGACGAACTGTCCGGGTCGCGCCCGCAAGGGCGCCGCTCCCAACAATCGCAGGCGGACGCTCTTGCCGCCGATTGAAAGCGGCGTCACCTGTTCCACGACCACGCCGCTGACGGGCATCGAAGTTCCTGCCGCAACCCGCGTTTCGACGTGCAGGTCGCTGCGCGGGCTCGCCTGGCAGAGCAGGACCTCACCGCGCGCCGCCTCGGCGGCCACGATGCCCGGCGGTAGTTTGTCCTGCGGATAGGCGATCTCGCCGGCCAGCAGGCGCGCCTTGCACGAGGCGCATCGCCCCGCGCGGCAGCTGTGCGGCAGCGGGATGCCGGCCGCGAGCGCCGCCGCGAGCACGTTCTCGCCGGCGGACACGAGCAATTCGTGTCCGCCGGGTTCGAGGTGAACGCGGTGGCGCGGCGTGGATTCGCTCAGGCGGCGGCGTCCTTCTTCTTGAACAGCTTGGCGAAGAATCCACCCACCGCGACCAGGCCCAGGATGATGAACTTCTTGAAGGCCACGAGCAGCGCCGCGAGCTTGCCGAACAGGCCGAGCTTGGCGGCCACGCCGCCGGCGATCAACGCGCCCAGGCCGTATTCGGCCATGTGGTCGGTCTTCGAGTTGAACTCGGCGTAGCGGTGCCCTCCGTTGAACTCCGCGATTTCGATCAGCGGCCGCATGTCGGAGCGGATCTGCGCGAGCTGCGACATCGAAGCCACCGCGTTCATCGAGAGCACGCCTTCGCGGCCGAGCACGCGCACGTCGTAGTTGAGCGTGTGTGCCGCGCTGCCCTCGAAATTCAGCTCCTTGGCCCAGTAGAGTTTCTTGGCCGCCGCGTCGTAGCGCGGCTTCTCGGCCCAGCCGATCAGGTGCACCGCCTGGTAGCCCGCCTTCTTGCGGGCCTCGTTGCTGTCCTCGGTGCCTTCCTTCATGTCCTTGAGCAGATCGTCGTAGTCGATCTCGGCGGCGTCGGAGTCGTCGATGTGGCCTTCGTCTTCGTAGGTGACGATCACCGCCCACCCCTCGTCGGACATCGGGTCGATTTCATTCGGAACGATGGCGCCCTGCGTGTCGCTGCCGGGTTCGTTGCCCCAGGCGACGAGCAGTTTCTCGGTCTCGGCGGGATCGAGGTAGCGGTAGTTTCCGGCCAGGTGGAGTGTCGCCACCTTGTTAGGCAGCACGATGTTGCCGGTCTGGTATTTGAACACCGGCCCCTCGGGGGCGGCCTGTTCGTCGGATGATTCCTCGGTGGGCGCGGGATCCTCGGCCCATGCCGGATCCGCGAAGCCGAACGATGCCCACAGCGCGAGACCCGCGGTGGCGATACTCAATGCTCTCATGTCAACCTCCCAGTTGAGCGGCTGGGACGCTAGCACAAGACGAGGCAGGCCATGTTCGACAACCCCGCAAAACCGCAAATCGACGCATTCCTGAAGCGCATCCGCACCGTGGCCGTACTCGGGCTGTCGGAGACTCCGGGGCGGCCGAGCTACCACGTTGCGGAGGAGTTGCAGAAGTTCGGTTACCGGATCGTGCCGGTGAATCCGGTGGCAAAGGAAATCCTCGGCGAACGCGCCTGGCCGAGCCTCGAATCGGCGATGAAGAATGCGGGTCCCATCGACGTCGTGGATGTGTTCCGCAGGCCGGAGCACGTGTCTGCCATCGTCGATGAGGCGATCCGGCTCGGGGTGCCGGCGTTGTGGTTCCAGGAAGGCGTGGTCGACGCAGCCGCCGCGATGCGGGCGCGCGACGCCGGCATTTTCACCGTGATGGATCGCTGCATGTTCAAGGCGCGCCGCGCGCTGAACGTCTGAGGCTCAGCGGGGGCTGACCACCTCGAGCGGCACGAGCTTCACGGGGCCCAGCAGACCCGAAGGCGCCACTTTCCAGCCCGAAGCATCGAACGGTTGGTAGCGCAGGTCGACCAGGTTGATCTCCTTCATGATCTTCCAGTCCACCTTGCGACGGTCGAGATCGCGGATGCGATTGGCCGGCAGGTTCGTGACCTCGATCTCGAGCACATTGGCGCGCGGTTGCAGCGCACCCGGCGGCAGCCGCAGCGTGAAAGGCAGGCTCCAGGCGTGACCCAGGAACCGGCCGTTGAGCGTGACGCGCGCGGCCTCGCGCACATCGCCGAGGTCCAACAGCCAGCCATCCGCACGCCGCGCGGGCGCGTCGAAGGCCACCCGATAGCGTGCCGTGCCCGAGAAGGACTGCAGCGCGTCGTCGCCGGCATCCGTCCAGCTCCGCGGCGCCGGCATGCGCAGCGGCGCGGGCAGAGTCGGTCCGCCACTCAGGAATTCCACCTGCCATTCGCCGTCGATCCGCTGGCCTTCGCCGGCTTTCGCCACGTAGCGCCAGGGTTCGAGTCGGCGCTGCTTCGGGGCCCGCCGGTACGTGCGCAGGATCACCGACCGGCCGGGTTCGAGCTGTAGATAGACGCTGGTGCGCCCCGCCTGTCGCGAAAGCGCCGCCTCGCCGGTGCGCGCGTCGAGCGGGTCGAGCAGCTCGGCGTACCTGGCGGGCTTCGCGAGCGGAATCCACGATGCGCGCTCGCAGCAGCCGAGATTGGCGATGAAGTAGTCGTGGCCGTCCGGTCGCGCGCGACGCGTGTATGAAAGCTGCGCCATCTTCTCGGACGGGATGCCGAGCTTTGCCAGTGCGCTCGTCATCGACTCCCCGGCGAGGCGATCTCGCCACGAGGGCTTCTCGAGGATCCTCCGCAATGCCGCGCGCCGCGCTTGCAGGTCGCCGTACCCCGGCACATCACCGGGCAGCTCATCGAAGAGCACATGCGCGCCGGCCTCGGCAAGAGCATCGATCCTCGCCAATGTATCGGGCGACATGCGCGAGGTCCTCGGCACGACCAGAACGCGATATTGCGCGCCGGGTGCCAGCAGTTCGCCGCCTTGCGTTCGCAACTGGCGGAGCTGCGCATCCGAGATGAAATCGAAGCTGTAACCGGCCGCGAGCAATTGCATCGCGACACGTCCCGCAGGTGATCCGGTGAGCCACTGGTTCTCATGCACGCTGAGCTGGCGCATGAGCGGGCCGGCATCGTCATCGTCCGCCACGTCGTCGAAGGGCCAGAAGAGCAGTACGTCGTTGTCGGGACGGCCCGCCTGCAGCACCGACTGCACGCGTTCCACGTAGTCATTCATGGCGCCGTAGTCGCGCCACAGCGGGTTGTTCGGCCCGAGCTGCGTCGCGGCGTAGAAGAACCATCCCGGCCAGGTGGCATCGGGCGGTGAATAGCTGATGCCGTGGTAGAAGATGTGGTTGATACCCGCCGCGAACAGCCGGTCGAGCTGCGGCTTCGCCGCCCAGGGCGCTTCGCGGAAATTCTCGCGCAGCCAGGTGAGGGTCTCGCTCGAGGCCAGTGGTTTGCCGCTCACGTGCGCGGCCGAGGATGCGAAGCGTGCGATCAGGTTCTGCGACGGGTCGGGATCCGGATTCACATCCTCCGGCGCGGCGCGCAGCCCCGGAATGGGCAAGAGCGTCATGCCATACGACTCGGTCTCGGGAATGTCGGCCGCCGCATAGAGATCCAGCAGGTTGCCGGGTGCGCCGTGCGCCTGGTTGCGCGCGATGAACCCGTGCGCGTGCGACCAGGCCACCCAGGCATTCACGTAGTCGAGGTGCATGCTGGCCAGCGTGCGGCGGTAGTCGCCCCTGAGCCGCGTCAAGGTGTCCCGGTCAGTGGTGGCGTCAAGCAACTCTCGCGCGTGTGTCTGGATGTCGTAGCCGTTCAGCCGCGCGAATTCCTGCGGCAGGGCCGGTGACCAACCGGCGGCGTAATACTCGAAAGAGTCGTGGAACTGCGAGCGCAGGCTGGCGCGGGGCTGGTTCCGGAACGCGGTCGAGAAACGCTCCAGATAGCTCGCGAGCGCCGTCGTCGAGTAAGGATCCAGCACCAGCCCCGCGCCGCCCGGCGCGGCGCGTTTCACCTTCATCTGCGTCGCCTTGCCGGCGAGTTCGCCGTCGATCAGCACCATGGCGCTGGAATTCTGCGCGGCAGTGACTTCCGGCCCGCCGAAGGGCCAGCCCGTGCCCGTCGCCATGTCGACGCCCAGGCCAAGTCGCTTCGCCTCGGAAGACGTGAATGCCAGCAGCTCCACCCAGCGAGGCGAGAGGAATTCGACGTCGCGCGATTCGCTGCCGCTTGCGCCGTAAATGGGCGTGATCTCGACGCCGCCGATACCGGCCGCGGCGAAGGCCTCGAGCTGGGCGCGCAGTCCTGCGCGATCGACGGCGGAGCCGGGCCACCACCAGCGGGTCCAGGGCTTGGCGGTCTGGGAGGAGACCACGACGGCCGGCCCGTCCACCGGCGCCGCATCGGCCTGCGGCGCGTCACCGGCCCGCGAAAAGATCGCAAGCGTCAGCGCGAGGCAACTGGCCGACAACTTCCTCATCAGCCTGCGGTCACTTCCACGCGATTGCCTTCCGGGTCCTGCACCACGCATTCGTAATAACCGTCACCGGTACGACGCGGACCGTCGAGGAGCGCGACGCCCTCGGCGACGAAGCGCGCCGCCAGTTTGTCCACGTCCGATTCGTTGCCGACCGCGATGGCCAGGTGCGCCAGCCCGAGCTGCTCGCCCAGGCCGCGCGCCGTCACGTCGGTGCGCGCCATGATCTCCAGCCGCGCGCCATCGCCCAGCCGCACGAATCGCGACGCGAATCCCTTGCGCGGATTCTCGTAGCGCGCACCCACGCGCGCGCCAAAGAATCGTTCGTAGAACGCCGCCACCCGCTCGATGTCGCGCACCCAGAGCGCCACGTGTTCGATGCGCGCATTCATGCGAGCGGACACCACATCACATCGTCGGTCTGCGGGTCGCGGCCGACCACGAACACCTGCTTGCCCACCTTGTCGAATCCATGCTTGCGGTAGAAGGCCTGCGCCCGCGCGTTGCGCTCCCAGACGCCCAGCCACAGGCTCGAAGCGCCGCGGGCACGTGCCTGCCGCTTGACGGCCTGCATGAACTCGGCGGCGAGTCCCTTCCCATGCCAGGGACTGTCGACATAGAAGCGATACAGCTCGATGCTGCCCTCGCGCGGCACACCATCGGAAATTTTCCCGGTGCGCAGCTGCGCGAATCCGGCCCACTGCCCGACGGCATCTTCGAGGACCAGCGTGAGCATGGACGGATCCTCGATCTCGCGACGCTGTCTTTCCGGGCTGAATGTCGATGCCAGGTGCATTTGCATGTCTTCGACCGTGTTGTCGGCGGCAAAGGTTTCCGAGAACGTGCGCGCACCGAAGTCTGCGAGCCTGCCGGCATCGGCGCTGACGGCCGGGCGCAATCGAAAGTCGGGCCGGAGGTTCATCAGGATCCGACCACGCGAGCCGATGAGGCCAGCAGTATCTCGCAGGCGCCGGGGCCGGTGTCGGTGCGCGACAGTGACGTGCGCATGCCGCCTTCCTTGCCCTCGATGTCCACGAGCTGCCCCCGCAGCTCGACCACGCTGCCGGCGCGCAGTCGCTTCAGCGTCGCGCGCACCGCCGCATTGCCCGGGATCACGTGCCAGTTGGCGGAGTGGCTTTCGATGTCCTCACGAGACACAGGCCAGCTCTCCGTGCGCCAAAAATAGAACCGGTTGCCCTGGCTGATCTCGACACCCGCGAGCACGGCGCTGTCGGACATCGGTCCCCAACCCACCGCGAAGTCCGTGGGCACCAGCCGGGCCAGCGCCCCGAGCGAGTAGTCCTCGCGCCGCAGGATTCGCACCGTGGCGCTGAACTCGGCGCGCGGCCGCAGCGTGAAATCATCGCGCTCGATGCCGGGCGCCGCGGCGAGCAGGTGCTGCTCCGGTTCGGCGGCTGCCAGCACGCCAGGACCGTGATGGATGTCACGCTGCGAGTACAGGCGCCACAACGCGAACAGGACGAGGGCGGCGACGAGCCAGGGAGTGAGACGCATCACCGCGAATCGTAAGGTATTCTTCGTGCCATGCAGCTCGACTTCACCAAGATGCACGGCCTCGGCAACGATTTCATCGTTTTCGATGCGCCGCGCACGGGTAACCTGCCGACCCCGCAGCAGTGGCGCGCGTTGTCGGCACGCCATACGGGCATCGGCTTCGACCAGGCGCTGGTGATCGAGCCGCCGCGCCGCGCGGGCACACAGGCTTACTACCGCATCTTCAACGCCGATGGTGGCGAGGTCGAGCAATGCGGCAACGGCGTACGCTGCCTGGCCTCATTCCTGCAGCGCCGCGGCGCATTGGCGCCGGACGACAGCGAGATCGTGCTCGACAGTCCGGCCGGATTGATCCGCGCGCGGGTGCACGGCCCCGAGCTCGTGTCCGTGGACATGGGCGTGCCGAACTTCGACCCCAAATCCCTGCCCTTCGACGCCTCGGCGGAAGCGCACGTGTATCCGCTCGCCGTGGCGGGCACGGAAGTGGAAATCGGCGCGGTATCGATGGGCAATCCGCACGCCGTGCTCACGGTCGCATCGGTGGCGAGCGCACCGGTGGATCGACTCGGACCTGCGATCGAGAAGCACCCGCGATTCCCGAATCGCGTGAACGTAGGGTTCATGGAGATCGTCGATCGCACGCACGTTCGACTGCGCGTATTCGAGCGTGGCGTCGGGGAAACACTGGCGTGCGGCACCGGCGCGTGCGCGGCTGTCGCGGTCGGCAGACGACATGGACGCCTCGATGCCACGGTGGAAGTGCAATTGCCCGGCGGAAAACTCGAGCTCACGTGGCCGGGACCCGGCGAACACATTTGGATGAAAGGCCCGACCGCTGTATCTTTCACGGGGCGCGTGGAGATTTAGGGAGTCCACAGGAAAATGAGCACACAAACCGCACGTGGTTTGCCGGCGGGTCAGACGGATGAAGAGCGCATCGAGCGCTACCTCACTCTCAACCCGGATTTCTTCGAACGTCACCAGCCATTGCTGGCGCGCATGCGATTGCCGCACATGCGCACGGGCTCCACCGTCTCACTGGTCGAGCGCCAGGTCGAAGTGCTGCGCGAGCAGAAGAGCGACGCGGATCGCCGCCTCGCCGAATTCATCGCCGTAGCCCGCGCCAACGATCAGCTCGCCGAGCGCATCCATCGCTTCACGCGCCGCCTGCTGCGCGCCTCCACCGCGCCCAGCGCGCTTGCCGCCATCGAGGCATCGCTGCGCGAGGACTTCGACGCGTTCAACTCCGTGCTGCTGCTGACGGCTCCCATCGAGTCGCTGCCGGACATCCACGAGCCATTCCTGCGCAAGCTGCCGCCGGACGACGCCAACATCCGCACCTTCGACGCGCTGCTCGCCACCGGCAAACCGCGCTGCGGCCAGGTGCGCGACTCGCAGCGCGATTTCCTGTTCGGCCCCGAAGCCGCCAGCATCGGCTCGGTGGCGCTGGTGCCGCTGGGCGATGCCGGCTCCATGGGCCTGCTCGCGCTGGGCAGCGCCGAGCGCGAGCGCTTCCATCCGGGCATGAGCACCGAATTCCTGAAGCGCATGGGCGAATTGATCACGGACGCCCTCTCACGGCCGTGAAACGTGCACGCGGATGGCGCGCCGTCTGCTGGATGAAGTGGGGCGCCGATTCCCGCCGTGACACGTGAGCCCCAGGCATCGCTCGACCGCCGCTGGATCGGCGGCTACCTGACGCATCTCGCCAAGGAACGGCGGCTTTCGCCGCACACCTCGTCTAACTACGCACGCGACGTCGGCGCGCTCGCGGATTTCCTCGGGCAGGCCAACGTCGCCGACTGGCGGCGCGTCGACAGCCAGCACGTGCGCATGTTCGCCGCGCGTTCGCACGCCGGCGGACTGAATCCGCGCAGCGTGCAGCGCCGGTTGTCGGCGGTGCGCGGCTTCTTCGGCTACCTGGTGCGCGAGGGCGTCGTCGCCGGCAATCCGGCGCTCGAGATCCGCGCCCCCAAGGCCGCGAAGCGCCTGCCCGGTACGCTCGACGTCGATCAGATCAGCCAGCTGCTCGAGATTCGCGGCGACGACCCGCTCACCGTGCGCGATCGGGCCATCATGGAGCTGTTCTATTCATCGGGCCTGCGGCTCGCGGAGCTCGTGGGCCTCGCGCTCACCGACGTCGATCTCGCCGATCGCACGGTGCGCGTGCTCGGCAAGGGCGCGAAGACCCGCGTCGTTCCCGTGGGCCGCAAGGCCTGCGATGCCATACGCGCGTGGCTCAAGTTGCGCGTGACGCTCGCCGACATCGACGAAACCGCGCTTTTCGTGGGCCGCAACGGCTCGCGGCTCAAATCTCGCGCAATCCAGCTTCGCATCGCTCAATGGGCCCGTCACCAGGGCCTGCCGAGCCGCGTCTACCCGCACTTGTTCCGGCATTCCTTCGCGACCCATCTTCTTGAATCGAGTAAGGATTTGCGCGGCGTGCAGGAGCTGCTCGGCCACGCCGACATCTCCACCACGCAGGTCTACACCCACCTTGATTTCGCCCACCTGGCCCGCACCTACGACGCTTCCCACCCTCGGGCGAAACGCAAGACGTAGGTCTCCATGAGTGAAGTTTTCAATCCGCACGGCACGACCATCCTTGCCGTGCGGCGTAACAACGCCGTCGCCATCGGCGGCGACGGTCAGGTCACCCTCGGCAACACGGTGATGAAGGGCAACGCGCGCAAGGTGCGCCCGCTCGGCAATGGCAAGGTGCTCGGTGGCTTCGCCGGTGGCACGGCCGACGCCTTCACGCTGTTCGAGCGCTTCGAGGGCAAGCTCGAGAAATTCGGCAATCTCACGCGCGCGGCCATCGAGCTCGCCAAGGACTGGCGCGGTGATCGCTACCTGCGCCGCCTCGAGGCGCTGCTGCTCGTGGGCGACACGAAGAACCTGTTCGTCGTCTCGGGCAATGGCGACGTCATCGAGCCCGAGCACGACCTCGTGGCCATCGGCTCCGGCGGGCCGTTCGCGCAGGCCGCGGCCCGCGCGCTCGCGGAGAACACCGACCTGTCGGCGCGCGAAATCGTCGAGAAGGGCCTCAACATCGCCGCCGACATCTGCATCTACACCAATCGCAACCTCGTCATCGAGGAGCTCAGGGCTTGAAGTCAATGACACCCCGCCAGATCGTTTCCGAACTCGACAAGCACATCGTCGGCCAGGACGACGCCAAGCGCGCCGTCGCCATCGCGTTGCGCAATCGCTGGCGCCGCGCGCAGATCCAGGATCCGCTGCGCCAGGAGATCACGCCCAAGAACATCCTGATGATCGGGCCGACCGGCGTGGGCAAGACCGAGATCGCGCGCCGGCTCGCCAAGCTCGCGAACGCGCCGTTCGTGAAGGTGGAGGCGACCAAGTTCACCGAGGTGGGCTACGTGGGACGCGACGTGGATTCCATCGTCAAGGACCTGGCCGAAGTCGCCGTGAAGATGGCGCGCGACGAGGAGATCGCCAAGGTGCGCGAGCGAGCGCGCGATGCCGCCGAGGAGCGCATCCTCGACGCGCTGCTGCCCGCGCCCAAGATGATGGGGTTCTCGACCGATCCGGAACCCTCGGCGCGCGACAACGAGACGCGCCAGAAATTCAGGAAGATGCTGCGCGAAGGTGCGCTGGACGACCGCGAGATCGAGATCGAGCTGCGCTCGATTCCGCCCGGCGTGCAGATCATGGCCCCGCCAGGCATGGAGGAGATGCAGGAGCAGCTCTCGAGCATGTTCGCGAACCTCGGCGGCCAGCGCACCAGGCCGCGCAAGCTCAAGGTGCGCGAAGCGCAGAAGCTGCTGGTCGAGGAAGAGGCCGGCAAGCTCGTCAACGAGGAGGAACTGCGCGCGCGTGCGCTGCAGAACGCCGAGCAGAATGGCATCGTGTTCATCGACGAGATCGACAAGGTCGCCCGCCGGCAGGATAGCTTCGGCGCCGACGTGTCGCGCGAAGGCGTGCAGCGTGACCTGCTGCCGCTCGTGGAAGGCAGCACGGTGTCCACGAAGTACGGACAGATCAAGACCGACCACATCCTGTTCATCGCCTCGGGCGCGTTCCACATGGCCAAGCCCTCGGACCTGATCCCCGAGCTGCAGGGACGCTTTCCGATCCGCGTGGAGCTGGATTCGTTGAAGGTCGACGACTTCGTGCGCATCCTGACCGAGCCCGATGCATCGTTGACCACGCAGTACAAGGCGCTGATGGGCACTGAGAATGTGGACGTGAAGTTCGCGCAGGATGGCGTGCGCCGCCTGGCCGAAATTGCTTTCAGCGTGAACGAGAAGACCGAGAACATCGGCGCGCGTCGCCTGCACACCGTGATGGAACGGCTGCTCGAGAGTGTGTCGTTCGATGCCGCGGAGAAGGGTGGCTCGGCGATCGAAATCGACGCCGGATACGTCGATCAGCATCTTGGCAACCTGGCCAAGGATGAAGACCTGTCGCGGTACATTCTTTGAGAATTGCCAGACCTTTGCTGCTCGTCATGACGCCCATCGGCCTCGGCTGGGGCCTCATCGAAGCGGCGCGCTTTCATTGGTGGCTCGCGGTGCTCATGGGCGTGTTGTTAGGCGTGATCAGCCTGTTCGCGTGGAGCGTCGTGCGGCGCATCCGCGCGGAGCGTGGCAGATAGGAGCGGCAGTGGCGTCCCGAAGTGGAGTCAGGCAGGGATTGCGGATGTGCCCGCGGTCAGGCACGGTTGCCCGTGCAATCCCTGCCTGACACCACCTTCCCACGCACCATGGCCAATGAGCTGCTGACCTCCGCCGCCGCCGAGCGCAACAAGGACCCCATCCTCACGGTGCTCGAGACCGTGTTGCCGGCCAGCGGCACGGTGCTCGAGATCGCCTCGGGCACCGGCCAGCACGTGTGCTTCTTCGCGGCGGAGCTCCCCGGCATCCGCTGGCAGCCCACGGAGCCGGACGCGCCGCACGTCGAAGCCATCGCGACACGCATTCGCGAGTCCGGGCTCACCAACATCGAGCCGCCCATCGCCCTCGACGTGCACGCGCCGCGCTGGCCGGTGGCCGCGAGCTACGACGCGGTGCTGTGCATCAACATGGTTCACATCTCGCCCTGGTCGGCGACCAATGCGTTATGCCTCGGGGCCGCGCGCCACCTGAGCACCGGCGGCAAGCTGGTGCTCTACGGGCCGTATCTCGAGCATGGCAGCGCCGTGCAGTCGAACCTCGACTTCGACGCCACGCTCAAACGTCGCAACCAGGAATGGGGCTTGCGCGATCTGGACGAGGTCACACGCACCGCGGCGCTGCACGGTCTGCAGCGCCAGCAGGTCGTGCGCATGCCGGCCAACAACCTGACGCTCGTCTTCGTCAGGACTCTCTAGTCGCCTCGCAACTCCAGCCGCCATAGTCGCCGCGGTGCTCACCGGCGAGACGCGCCAGCTCGAGCGTGATGCCGTTGATCGAGTGCGTATCGACGCTGTCCACGCGCGAGACCACCAGCGAGAACGGCAGGTGCTCGCCCTCCTCCTCGGCCACGGCTTCGTCTTCCACTTCGAAACCGATGGCCGTGAGCGTGTCGCGGCAGGTGGCGCGGCCGTCCTCGTCGGCGAAGTACAGCCAGTGATCCACCTTGCGCGGCAGCTCGTGCACGTCGCCCTGCGAGGCCAGCTCCTCCAGCAGCCGGCGGTTCTGCATGCGTTGCAGGTTCGTCGCCGAGGGATACAAAAGCTCCAGGTAGTGTTCCCACTCCGGCTGGAACGCGCTGCCGGTTTCGTATCGATAGTCCGGGAACGACTTCAGGGCCTGCGCGGCGGCACCTTCCAGCTCTCCCGGCTCGGCGCCGTAGAAATAGATCTCGCGCCGCCCGCCGCCGGTGATGCGCCCCACCATCTGCGCACCGCAGGTTGCGGAAATCATCGCGTCCAGCGAGGCGCCGATCTCGTTGAGAATCCTGGATTCCTCATTGGTGGCGAGTCCGTCCGGCTTCGGGTGCGCGAGCGTGATCCACACCCACAGCAGCCACGGTCGCGCTTCGATCGGCGCCTCCGGCCGGATCCCCAGGTCGACGAAGATCGATGCCACCGCATCGTTGACCCGCGCGAAGTAGTAGTCCCACTCGTCCGACAAGTCCCTTGCTCTCTTTCCTTCAGTGGCCGGACTTCAGCCAGCGATCCAGCCAGGCCGCGATCTGCGCATAGAAGAGCTTGCTGTCCTCGCCCTTCTGAATCCAGTGATTTTCATCGGGAAACACGATGAGCCGGCTCGGCACCCGCATGCGCTGCAGCGCCGCCCAGTATTCCAGCGCGTTGTTCAGCGGCACACGAAAATCCTGCTCGCCCACGGTCACCAGCACCGGGGTGCGGAAATTCGCCGCCAGGCGGATCGGGTTCTGCTCGCGCCACACCGGCCCCTGTTCCCAGGGTGGCCCGCCCGAGTTGACCTCGCGCAGGTAGATAGTGTCGCTGGTACCCCATTGCGACTCGAGGTTCACGAGTCCCGCATGGCTGATCAGGCACTTGTAGCGCGTCGTGGTCCCCTGCAGCCAGTTGGCGAGGTGCCCGCCATAGCTCGCGCCGCCGGCGCACTGGCGGCTGCCGTCGATGAAGGCGAACCGGCGGATGGCGGCGTCGGCCGCCTCGTTGATCTCGTCGGCGGGGCCCTTGAACGGGTCGCCCTGGATGGATTGCGCGAACTTCTCGCCGAAGCCGGTGGATCCCGAGTAGTTGGTCAGCAGCAGCACGTATCCCGGCGCCGCCAGCAGGTGGTAGTTCCAGCGTACGAAGAACTGGTCGCGCCACATGCCGTGCGGCCCGCCATGGATCAGCACGAACAGCGGATATTTCTTCGCGGGATCGAAATGCGGCGGCCGCACGATGAAGCTTTGGATGCGCTTGCCGCGGCTCGACGTGAACCAGAAGTCCTCGATCGGTGGCAGGTCGAGCTGCTCGGCGCGCGCGGTGTTGAACTTGGTGAGCATCAGGATCTGGCCGGAGGGCGTGATCACGGCGATTTCTCCCGGTGTGCCGGCGTTCTCGAAGTTCGCGAACATCACCGTATTCCTGGCCCGCTCCGGGATCGCCAGATTGCTCAGCGAGCCGCGGATCGTGCTGGCGAGCGGCTGGACCGTGCCGCGGCCGATGCGCACCGAGAACAGCTTCTCGTTGCCGGCATCCTCGGCCGTGAAGAACACGACGTCCGAGTCGGGGCTGATCGCGTAGCTGCTCACGGCGCGATCGAAGCCTTCGGTAATGATGCGCGGCCTGCCGACATCCGGCCAGGAAAAGGCCGCGAGCCGCTGCGCGTTGTAGACCGCCGGGCCCTGCTCCTCGGCGATGGCCAGCAGCGCGCGGCCGTCGCGCGTGAACCGCGGCATGGACCAGCTCGCCGTACCCTGCGTCAGCGCGCGCGGCTCGCCGCCCGAAATGCTGCAGATGAACAGGTCCGCATTCGTGAACGCATACGCCGACTTGTCGCGATTGGCGGTGGCCGTGAACACGATGGACTGGTTGTCCGGCGTGAACTCTATCTCCATGTCCTCGCCCACGTCCGTCTGGCGGCCGGAGAAGCCTGGGTTGGCGAGCAGCCGGGTCCCGAGCAGCAGGTCGCGCGGCGGGCCGACCGACAGGCCGGCGTCGTCCAGCGCCTGCACGAAGATGTGCAGCTGCCGCTCGTCGATCCAACGATCCCAATTGCGCACCGGGAACCCATCGAAGATGCGGGCGCTGGACTTGCGCGCGCGGCGCGCCTCGATCAGCGCCTTGTTGCTCGCATCGTCGGTGGCGCCCGGGTACATCAGCGAAACGAAGGCGATGTAGCGGCCGTCGTGCGAGAACACCGGCACACGCGCGCCGCCGGAAAGATTCGTGAGGCGCTGCGCCTCACCGCCCGCCGCCAGATCCAGTGAATAGAGTTGCGGCACGTCGTCGAGGTCGCGCTGCGCGCTGAAGACGATGCGGCGGCTGTCGGGGCTCCACACGACGCCGACCTCGGGCCGGCGCGTCGAGGTCAGGCGCCGGCTGGAATTGCGCGCGGTGGTATCGATGAGCCACAGGTCGCTGAGCTGTTCGTTGTCCTCGTAGGAAGGCTCGACCACGGAGACGATCACCCAGCGCCCATCCGGACTCACCTGCGGCGAACCGACACGCTTCATCAACCAGATGTCTTCGTGGGTCGGGATGCGCTTGTCGGCGGCGCCGACCGCGTCGCTGAAAATCAGCGCGGCAAGCAACAGCAGAAATGACAGGTATTTCATGGGAGCACACGGTAGCGCAACTGCCGGGGATTTGCGCACGGGACGCGCATGCGTGCGGCAATGCCGGTACCCGGATTTCCGCAGTGCCCTTCGCCGCGCGCTGGCACAATGAACGCCTCGTCGGTGCGGAATTCGATCCCGAGGCGCTCATTTGCAGACTCAGCCCGTGAAATCTCCCGAGCCGGTACGCGGCCTGCGCGCCGGTGCGCTGCTGGTGAGCGGCATCATCAGCGCCGGCGGCGCGCTCCTGGTGTTGTTCGCCATGGGCGGAGCGTCCGATGCACGCATGGCCGCCACCTGGGCGCTGGTGCAGTTCCTCTCCGGTGTATGGGCCGGTGTGCTGGGAGCCAACAGCCCGTTCCTGCATGGACTGCTCGCCGGCATCCCTTCACTGCTCCTCGGCTTCGCGTTCGCGAGCCCCTTGCCAGCGCAGTTCGTGGCGCTGTCCTGGTTCCTCGCGCCGGCCGCGGCGCTCGTGGCCGCGGCGCTCATGCGGTTCCTGCGTCATCGCTGAAATGGGGACATTCTCCGTTTCCTAGCAAAAGGGGACACACCTCTTTCAGGTGTGTCCCCTTTTGCTAGGAAACGGAGAATGTCCCCATTTCGTCAGGAGCGCCGCCGGTCCTCGGTGAGGCTGCCGAACGACTCCAGGTAGTCCTCGCGCGCGGCTTCGACCACCGCCTTGGCATGTTCATAGCCGTACTTGCCCGCGATGTGCAGCTTGTTAGGTTCTCCGGGAACCAGCTTGTAGGTGCTGAAATAGTGTTCGAGCCGCTCGACCAGCACCGGCGCCAGCTGCGAGATGTCCTTGACGTGATCCCAGACATAGTCGCCCTCGAGCACGCCGATGATCTTGTCGTCGGCTTCGCCCCGGTCGATGAGCTTGATGCCCCCGACGACGCGTGCGCGCAGCAGCACTTCCGAGCGCTCGATGGGCCGCTCGCTGATCACGCAGATGTCGAGTGGATCGCCGTCGCCGCGTTCGCAGCCCGGCGCGAGCTTCGCGATGCGCGTGCCACAGTAGGTGCGCGGGATGAATCCATAGAGTGCCGGCGGCTGTGAGGTCGTGCGCTGCGGCCGGTCCACGCGCAGGTAACCCGACACCTTGTCGATCTCGTACTTGATGACGTCGAAGGGCGTGATCTCGATGTAGGCATTGACGATACGCGGCGCGTCCTCGCCGAGATCCAGGCCATGCCAGGGATGCGGGCGCCAGCGGGAAAAGTTGTGCTCAGTCATGGGCGCGTAGTCTAGGGGAAAAAGGGGGACAGTCCCCCTTTCCTGGGAAACCGGGACTGTCCCCCTTTTTGCCAGGCGTCTATCCTCCCGTCATGCCAACCCTGCGACACGCTGCCATCACAGGATGGGGCAAGTGCATGCCTCCCGCCGTGCTCAGCAATGCGGATCTCGCCACCTTTCTCGACACCAGCGACGAGTGGATCTTCACCCGCACCGGTATTCGTGAACGGCGCATCTCGCACGTACCGCTGGGCGAGCTTTCGTACGTCGCGGCTGCTCGCGCGCTGGCCTGCGCCGGAATCGAAGGCCGCCGGATCGAGCTCATCGTGGTCGGCACCACGAGCTATGACGACCAGGTCCCGAACGTGGCCTCCGGGATCCAGCGCCGCATCGGCGCGGAGGGCTGCGCCGCCATGGACGTGAACACGGCCTGCACGAGCTTCCTGTATTCGCTGTCGACCGCGACAGCGATGATCCGCACCGGCGTGGTCAACAATGCGCTGGTCATCGGCTCGGAGATCATCTCGCCCTTCATGGACTGGTCGGATCGCAATGTCGCCGTGCTGTTCGGCGACGGCGCGGCCGCCGTCGTGCTCGAGGCCACCGACCGCGAGGAAGGCTTGTTGGCCGAGCGTCTCGGCTGTTACGGCGAGTCACGCGAGATCCTGCGCGTGCATGGCATGGGTGCGGGCTACGCGCACCAGAACCGCATCCTGGGCCAGACCGAATGGCAGTTCGAGGGCCAGGAGATTTTCAAGAAGGCCGTGCACGGCATGACTCTCGCCTGCGACGAGGCCCTGAAGAAGATCGGCAAGAGCGCCGCGGATATCGACCTGGTCGTGCCCCACCAGGCCAACCTGCGCATCATCGAGGCGGTCGCCAAGAAGACCGGCGTGCCCATGGAGCGCGTGTTCACCAACGTGCACCGCTACGGGAACATGTCCGCGGCCACGGTGCCCGTGGCGCTGTGCGAGGCATTGGAAGAAGGACGCGTGAAACCGAATGCGCTGCTGCTCATGCCCTCGTTCGGCGGCGGTCTCACGTTCACCGGCCACGTGGTGCGATGGGGCGATCGCGTGACGCCGCTCGGCACCAGCAACGTCGAGCTGCCGCCCGGCCACAAGACAGCGCTGGAACTGGTGCACCAGTACCGTGGGATCAAGGCGTTGCGCGTCACGGCCGCGCAATGAGCCCGGGCGCGGCCAGGCGGATACGGCGCCGCAAGCGCGCATCGACTCGGGCCAAACGGCTGCTCAGTCCACCCTGATGATGACCTTGCCGCGCGCGTGGCCTTCTTCCACATAGGCCACCGCCGCCGGCGTCTGCGCCAGTGGATAGCGCCGGTCGATGACCGATCGCAACCGGCCCGATGCCATGAGTTCGCCGAGATATTCCAGGTCTCGCGAATTCAGCCCCGCGATGAAGAACTTGAACTGCCGGTCCGCGAACCGGCCCCAGGTCGAGATCTTGATGGGCACGCTCAGCGCACCGATCCACGGATCGCGGCCCGCGCCGCCGACGACCACGGCGATGCCGCCGGGCGCGAGTACTTGCTGCAGGTCGCGCAGATCGCGGTTGCCGACCGTGTCGACGATCAGGTCGTAGCGGACCGCGTCCCGGACAAAATCCAGGTTCGTGTAGTCGAGCACGCGATCCGCGCCGAGCGAGGCCACCAGGTCCACGTTGCGTGTACTGCAGACTCCGGTGACCTCGGCTCCCATGGCCTTGGCGATCTGCACGGCGTAGGTGCCGACGCCGCCCGAGGCGCCATTCACGAGAACCTTTTCCCCGGGCTTCAGGTGCCCCTGGTCACGTAAAGCCTGCAAGGCCGTGCTCGCCGCGATGGGCAGCGCGGCCGCCTCTTCGTGGCTGGCGCCAGCAGGCTTGCGGGCGATCGCATCGTCTTCCGACACCCGGATGTACTCGGCGAAGGCGCCCCTGGCGCCGCCGAAAATCTCATCGCCTGGCCTGAAGCGCGTGACCGCCTTGCCCACCGCTTCCACGGTGCCGGAGAAATCCACGCCCATGCGCGGATCCCGCGGGGCGCCGAGGCCCACCTGCATGCGCATGATGTAGGGCTCGCCGCGCATGTAGTGCCAGTCGAGCGGATTCACGGACGCTGCCTTCACCTTGATCAGCAGCATGTGGTCTTCGATGACCGGACGCGCGTCGAGCTCGAGCTGCAGCACCGCCGGCGGACCGTAGCAACGGTAGTGGATGGCCTGCATGAGATTCTCGCCGTCCACCCTCGGGGGCGACGGACAGGCCGAATCGTGGCTGATGGCCAGCGCGAACCCGCCGATCGCGAGCACCAGGATGGCGAGGATCCAGCGGCCCCAGCGAATGCGCTTGCGAATGCGTAACTGCGCCACGGCGGAATGTTAGCGCACCAAATGACAAAGCCCGCCTTGCGGCGGGCTTTGGGACCTGTGCATCGACAGTCTGGCTAGGCTTTCTTCTTCGCCTTTGCGGCTCTTGCTTTCTTCTTTGCGGGATCCTTCGGACGGGTCTTGCCAAACGAACCCGCGTACAACTTTCCGCGCCGCGTACGCCGGTCGCCCTTACCCATTCGCTTCTTCCTTGTTCTGCGAGATCCACAGCAGCGCGGCTTCGATGTCCGAAAGCTGCGCGGCGGTCATGCCCGGGATCCGGCCACCGCCGGCTTCCTGTTTGACTCGCGCAAGCTCGGCGGACGACACCGTGCTTACCCAGGTGAGCCCACGGCGCACCTTGCTGGTGAATTTCTGGGATTTTTCTTCGGTCATGGAGACTCCTGGATCAGCCGAATCCTCATTTCGGGCCGAAACATAGCGCCTCTAACGATATCGCGCCAGAACTTTCGCGAGAGCAGCCGATCCCGGCGACAACCGCCCGTGGGGAATCTGATTGAGCGGAATAGCCGGTGTCTCATTGACATCGTGAAACTCCTTGCCTTGGGTATCCAGGTACAGGAGCCCGGTCAGGAATTCACCTTTTTTCAAGCGCTCCTGGATGGCGGCCGTCGCGGCGCCGCGATCGGTCGGGTCGTAGCTCGAATCCAGCTTGCGCAGCAGGACCCGGCTGCCGTCGTGCAGCACCACGGGCAGTGCATCGCCCGGCGAGTAGTCGGCGGAGATCTCCTTGCGGAACGGCACGAAGTCGGCGTGCACCGCCTCGTCGTAGTGCTCGCGCGTGTACTCATAGCTCTTGGTCGACCCTTCGTGATCGTTGAAGGTGACGCAGGGCGAGAGCACGTCGATCAGCGCGAATCCCTTGTGCGCGATGGCGGCCTGGATCAGCGGCACGAGCTGTTGTTTGTCGCCAGAAAAACTGCGCGCCACGAAGGTCGCGCCCAGCGTCAATGCCAGCAGCACAGGATCGATCGGCGGCTGCTGGTTGACCTCGCCCTTCTTGGCCCTGGTGCCGACGTCCGCGGAAGCGCTGAACTGTCCCTTGGTGAGGCCGTACACACCGTTGTTCTCGATGATGTACGCCATGTTCAGATTGCGGCGGATGGCGTGGCAGAACTGTCCCAGGCCGATCGACAGCGTGTCGCCGTCGCCCGAGACGCCCACGTAGGTGAGACTGCGGTTGGCCGCATTCGCGCCCATCGCGATGGACGGCATGCGGCCGTGCACGGAATTGAAACCGTGCCCGCCGCTCACGAAATACGCGGTGGTCTTCGACGAACAGCCGATGCCGGACAGCTTCACCATGTTCTGCGGCTCGATGTCGAGACCCCATGTGGCCTCGATAATCGCCGCGGTGATCGAGTCATGGCCGCATCCCGCGCACAGCGTCGAGAGGCCCCCTTCATAGTCGCGGCGTGTCAGGCCGAGCGCATTCTTCGGCAACGAGGGGTGATGGACTTTCGGTTTCGGCAGGAAGGTCATGCCACACCTCCGGAGGTCTTGGCGGCCGGCGCGGCGACGACCTCGGGCTTGCGGGTCTTGGGCTCGACTTCCGCCAGGACACCCTTGACGATGAACTCGGAGGAGATCGGCAGGCCGCTATAGTGCAGCAGCGATCGCAGCTTGTGTTTGTCCACGCGCGTCTCGAGCGTCAGCAGCGAGCGCATCTGCGCGTCGCGGTTCTGCTCGATGACGAAGATGAGCCTGTGCGCCTCGAGAAACTTCTCCACGTCCTCGCCGAACGGGAACGCGCGCAGCCGCATGTAGTTGGTCGTGAGGCCGTGCGCGGACAGGATGTCACGCGCCTCGCGCACCGCGCCGTCCGAGCTGCCGTAGGCGACGAGCCCGATGTCGATCTGCGGGTCGTGCTCGATCGCAGCCCTGGGCACCAGGCGCTTCGCGGTGTGGAACTTGCGCGTGAGGCGGTCGAGCACGATCTGGTACTCGGCCGAATCCTCGGTGTAGCCGCCATACTGCGTGTGGCCCGAACCGCGCGTGAAGTACGCGGCCTTGGGATGCACGCCGGGCAGCGTGCGATACGGAATCCCGTCGCCGTCCACGTCGAGATAGCGGTGGAATTTCTCGAGCTTGAGGATCTCGTCCTTCGACAGCACCTTGCCGCGATCGGGCACGTAGGCGTCGTCCCATTTCAGGTCCGGGCACATCCAGTCGTTCATGCCGATGTCGAGATCGGAGAGCACCATCACCGGCGTCTGCAGCCGCTCGGCCAGATCGAAGGCATCGCGCGCGAAGTAGAAGCATTCCTCCGGATCGCGCGGGTAGAGACAGACGTGCTTGGTGTCGCCGTGCGATGCATAGGCCGCTTCCATGATGTCGCACTGCTGCGTGCGTGTCGGCATGCCGGTGGACGGTCCCACGCGCTGGATGTCGAACAGCACCGCGGGTACCTCGGCGTAATACGCGAGTCCCAGGAATTCGTTCATCAGCGAGACGCCAGGGCCACTCGTGGCCGTGAACGCGCGCGCGCCATTCCACGAGGCGCCGAGCACCATGCCGATGGCGGCCAGTTCGTCCTCGGCCTGGATGAAGGCGAAATTCTTCTTGCCGGTTTCCGGATCGACACGCAGCTTGTCGGCGAAGCTCTTGAAGGCGTCCATCAACGAGGTCGAAGGCGTGATGGGATACCAGGCGCCCACGGTCGCGCCGGCAAATATGCAACCCAACGCCGCCGACGTATTGCCGTCGATCATGACGTGGCCGCGGGTCTTGTCGAGCTTCTGCACCCTGAGCGGCAACGGACAGGCGAAGTTCGCCTTGGTGTACTCGTAGCCGAGCTGGATGGCCTTCATGTTCGAGTCCACGAGCTGCGGCTTCTTCGCGTAGGTCTCGGCGAGCAGCCCGCGGATCTTCTCGACATCCAGGTCGAGCAGCGCGGCGAGCACGCCGGCGTAGCAGATGTTCTTCATCAGGATGCGCGTACGCACGCCGTTGAAGTTCTCGTTGCAGAGCTTGGCGAGCGGCACGCCGAGCACCGTGATGTCGTCGCGCGCCAGCAGCGTCGGCCGGGGCCAGGTGCTGTCGTAGATGAGGTAGCCGCCCGAGGCCACTTCGCGCACGTCGCGCGCGTAGGTCTCGGCGTTCATCGCGACCATCAGGTCTATCTTTCCCGAGCGCGCGACGTAGGCGTCGCGGGTCACGCGGATCTCGTACCAGGTGGGCAGGCCCTGGATGTTGGACGGGAAGTAGTTCTTGCCCATCACCGGAATGCCGCTGCGGAAGATGGACTTCATCAGCAGCGTATTGGCGCTGGCCGAGCCCGTGCCGTTCACCGTCGCGATCTTGATCGCGAAGTCATTCACTCTGTGTGTCATTGCTCAGGCGCTGTTTTTCAGGCGGTTTGGGGCAGCTTCGCCGCGGCGGCGATGGCCTCGTCCTCGGCATGCGGCCACTGGATGAAGGACTTCTGCATGTCCCAGGCCGCGGTGGGGCAACGCTCGGCGCACAGGCCGCAGTGCACGCAGACGTCCTCGTCCTTGACCATGACTCGCCCGGTGTGCTTCAGCGGCGCGGAAACGTACAAGGCCTGGGTGACGTTCTTCGCCGGCGCCTTGAGGCGCGTGCGCAACTCGGCTTCCTCGCCGTTGTGCGTGATCGTGAGGCAGTCCACCGGGCAGATGTCGATGCAGGCGTCGCATTCGATGCACAGCCTGGTCTCGAACACGGTCTGCACGTCGCAGTTCAGGCAACGCTGCACTTCCTTTTCGACCTGCTCGGCGGTGAAGCCCAGCTCCACCTCGATGTTGAGCTTCTTGAATCGTTCCTTGAGCGAAACGTGCGGCATCAGGCGCCGCTCGGCCGGGTTGTAGTCGTTGGCGTAGGCCCACTCGTGCATGCCCATCTTGCGCGACTGCAGGTTCACGCCCGGCGGCAGCCGGTCGGCAGTACTTTTGCCGCTGCAGTGGTTGTGGATGGAAATGGCCGCCTGGTGGCCGTGCTCCACGGCCCAGATGATGTTCTTGGGACCGAAGGCCGCATCCCCGCCGAAGAACACCCCCGCGCGCGTCGACTCGAAGGTCTTCGCATCCACCTTCGGCACGTCCCACTTGTCGAACTCGATGCCGAGATCGCGCTCGATCCAGGGAAAAGCGTTCTCCTGGCCGATGGCGAGGATCACGTCGTCCGCCTGGTGGAATTCCTCGCCGACGGTCCGCTCTGCCGTGATGCGGCCGCGCGCGTCGATGTCGTATTCCATGACGTCGAAGGTCATGCCCTTCAACCGGCCGTTCTCGACGACGAATGCCTTCGGCGAACGGTTGATGATGATCTGCACGTGCTCTTCCTCGGCGTCTTCGAGCTCCCACTCCGATGCCTTGAAGAACTGGCGCGGCTTGCGCGCCATGACCTTGACCTCGTCCGCACCCAGGCGCAGCGAGGTGCGGCAGCAATCCATGGCGGTGTTGCCCACGCCGATGATCAGTACCTTCCTGCCAATGGACTTCACGTGTTCGAATGCCACCGACTCGAGCCAGGTGATGCCGATGTGGATGTTGGCGTCGCCCTCGGCGCGGCCCGGCAGCTTCAGTTCCTTGCCCTTGGGCGCACCGGCGCCCACGAACACCGCGTCGAAGCCGCCCTTGTCCAGCAGCTCGTGCATCGACTTGATGGGGTGATTGAGCTTGAGGTCCACGCCCATGCCGACGATCTGGTCGATCTCCTCGTTGAGCACCTCGGCGGGCAGGCGGAACGAGGGAATGTTGGTGCGCATGAGTCCGCCGGGCACGCCGTACTGCTCGAAGATGGTGACCGAGTAGCCGAGCGGCATGAGGTCATTGGCCACCGTCAGCGAGGCGCAGCCGGCGCCGATCAGCGCGACCTTCTTGCCATTCTTGAGCTTCGGGATTTTTGGCAACCGCGAACGGATGTCCTCGTCCCGGTGGTCCGCCGCGACGCGCTTCAGGCGGCAGATGGCGACGGGCTTTTCCTCGACCCGGCCGCGGCGGCAGGCCGGCTCACAGGGTCGATCGCACACTCGCCCGAGGATTCCCGGGAAGACGTTCGAATGGCGGTTCACCATGTAGGCGTCGGTGAAACGCCCCTGTGCGATAAGTCGAATGTATTCGGGAACGTCGGTGTGTGCTGGGCAGGCCCATTGGCAATCCACGACCTTGTGGAAGTAGTCGGGTTGCGAAGTGTCCGTCGGTTGCATATCCCCCCGGATGAGGCGCCGGAATATTTCCCGCCGGCGAGGTGCCGAGTATAGGCTTCAGGGGCCGCACATGCCGACTTCCGACCAAAATCAGGCCGTTGAGATCACGCTGCGGACCCGCTCGCGCGTCCTGGACGTCGCATTCGAAGACGGCGCACGCTTCCAGCTGCCCTTCGAGTATCTGCGCGTGCATTCTCCGTCCGCCGAAGTGAAGGGACACGGCCCGGGGCAGGAGGTACTCGTCACCGGCAAGCAGGACGTCGGCATACGGGCTGTCGAGCCGGTGGGCCAGTACGCCGTCAAGCTGGTGTTCGACGATGGCCACGACTCGGGTCTGTATTCGTGGAAATACCTGCGCGAGTTGGGCGAGAAGCAGGCGGAAAACTGGCGTCGCTACCAGGCGCGGGTACGCGGCGCCCAGCAGCAGACCGAAATCCCCCGCAAGTAAAAGAGGCCGGGTTCGTCAGAACCCGGCCCTTGCAAGACCCCCGCTCGAATAGTTGGGCTTTGTAGCGAAAGCAGGTATGAAAAGCCAGCGCTTTCTCATCGATCGGCGCCGCGCGTCTATACTGGCGGCCCTGTGACGGACCCGCAAAAGAAATCCGAGACCGACTTCGGCTACCAGCGCGTGCCCTGGGGCGAAAAGCAGCGCCGGGTCCGTGGCGTATTCGATTCGGTCGCATCCAACTACGACCTGATGAACGACTTGATGTCGGGCGGCGCGCACCGGCTGTGGAAGGAATTCACGCTGTCGCTGACCGGCCTGCATGCGGGACAGCGGGCGCTCGACGTTGCCGGCGGCACCGGTGACCTGACTACCGGACTCGCCAGGCAGGTGGGCAAGTCCGGCATCGTGATCCTCTCGGACATCAACGCGGCCATGCTGAACGAAGGCCGCGACCGCCTGCTCGACGCCGGGCTGGTCGGCAACGTGAGCTGCGTGCTCGCCAACGCCGAGAAGCTGCCGTTCGCGGACTCGCAGTTCGATTGCGTGACCATCGGCTTCGGCCTGCGCAACGTCACCGACAAGCCGGCCGCGCTCGCCGACATGCGCCGGGTGCTCAAGCCTGGCGGGCAGTTGCTGGTGCTGGAGTTCTCGCATCCGGTGGTGCCGTTCCTCAAGCCGCTGTACGACCTGTATTCCTTCCGCGTGCTGCCGCTGCTCGGCAAGCTCGTGGCCCGAGACGAAGACAGCTATCGCTATCTCGCCGAATCCATCCGCATGCATCCGGACCAGGAGACGCTGCTCGGGATGATGCGGGATGCGGGGCTTGAAGACTGCCGGTATCACAATCTCAGCGGCGGGATTGTTGCGGTTCACCGGGGATACAAATACCAATGATGTTCATCGGGTATCTCGTGCTCGTGGCCGCCGTGGTCTTCTCACTCTGGCGGCGCCCCTGATCGCGGCCACCCGTGCTGACCCAGGCCATCGAGAATCTGCTGAATCGCAACCTGCCGCGCAGCCCGCGCGCGCAGCAGCTGTGTGAATCCCTGAAAGGCAGGCTGGTGCGCATCGAGGCACGCGGCCTCGGCTGGCGCCTGGATTGCGAAGCACTGGGCACCTCCCTGCGGCTCACCCGCTCCCAGCCCACCGAACGCGCGCCCGACGCGGAGATCTCGGGTAGTTTGCTCAGCCTCGCGGCGCTCGCGGGCCCGGACCCGCAGGAGGTGATCCAGCGCGGCGACGTGAACATCCGCGGCGACGCCGAGCTGGCGCAGGATTTCCGCGAGCTCGCCATGCTGCTCAAGCCGGATATCGAGGAGGAGCTTTCGAAGCTCGTCGGCGACACGCCGGCGCACCAGGCACTGCGCTTTGCCCGCTCCGTCACCGGCTTCGGCCGCCGCGCCGTCAGGACCGGGGTGCGCAACGCCGCCGAATACCTCGCGCACGAACGCGGCGACCTCGTGCC
>DASTRL010000249.1:0-18851 GCA_035761265.1 Steroidobacteraceae bacterium | reverse complement strand
TAACAAATGGGGACATTCCTGATTTGCCCCCTCGCGAGCAAATCAGGAATGTCCCCATTTGTTACCTTCTTATCCCCACTTCCCCCACCCGGCACCTCTTACTTGAAGGCCTGCATCATCCGCTTGAGCTTTCCGCCGCTGAAACTCTTCATCATTTTCTGCATCTCCATGAATTGCTTCATGAGGCGGTTGACGTCCTGGACCTGGACACCGGCCCCGGAGGCGATCCGGCGGCGGCGGGAGCCATCCAGGATGGCCGGGTTGCGGCGCTCCTTGCGGGTCATGGAATTGATGATGGCGATCTGCCGGCGCACGTCCTTGTCGCCCTGATCCGGCGCCACCGCCCCGCCCTTCATCGCCGCCTGCGGCAGCTTGTCCATCAGGGAAGCCACGCCACCCATCTTCTGCAACTGCTCGAGCTGGCTCTTGAGGTCCGCCAGGTCGAAACCCTTGCCCTTGGCGACCTTGCGCGCGAGCTTCTGCGCTTCGTCGACGTCGACCTGCTTCTGGACCTGCTCGACCAGCGCCACCACGTCGCCCATGCCGAGGATGCGACCCGCCATGCGCTCGGGATCGAACGTCTCCAGCGCGTCGAGTTTTTCGCCCATGCCGACCAGCACGATCGGCTTGCCGGTGATCTCGCGCACCGACAGCGCCGCGCCGCCGCGCGCATCGCCATCGGCCTTGGTCAGTATCACGCCGGTCAGGTCCAACGCCGCGCCGAAGGCACGCGCCGCATTCACGGCATCCTGTCCCGCCATGGCATCGATGACGAACAGGCGCTCGTGGGTTTCAACGGCACGCTCGATCTGCTTCACCTCCTCCATGAGCTCGGCGTCGACATGCAGGCGGCCCGCGGTGTCGACGATCAGCGCGTCGTAAACGCCCTTGCGCGCGGCATCGAGCGCCGCGGCCGCAATGCGCGCCGGGTCCTGCTTCACGTCGGTCGGAAAGAATCCCGCGCCCACCTGCTCGGCGAGGCGCTGCAGCTGCAGCACGGCGGCCGGCCGGCGGATGTCCGTGCTGACCAGCAACACGCGTTTCTTCTGCTCGATCAGCCAGCGCGCCAGTTTTCCGGCGGTCGTCGTCTTGCCCGCACCCTGCAGGCCGGCTAACAACACGACCACCGGCGGCGCGGCGCGCAGCTCGAACGGCCCACCACTCCTCGACGAAGAGTGGCCTTTCATCAACTCGACCAGCTCCCGATGCAGGATGCCGACGAAGGCCTGGCCCGGCGTCAGGCTGGCGGTGACTTCCGTGCCCAGCGCCTTCTGCTTGACGCGCTCGATGAAAGTCTTGACCACCGGCAGGGCGACGTCCGCCTCGAGCAGCGCCATCCGCACTTCGCGCAGCGACTCGCCGACGTTTTCCTCGGTGATGCGGCCGCGGCCGCGCAGCGTGTCCACCGTGCGCGAGAGGCGCGCGGTCAGGTTTTCGAAAAGGGCCATGGGACGCGGATTATCCTATGTCCCCTATGCAAAACGCACCCTCGCTGATCCTCGGCATCGCGCTCGTAGTTCTGCTCCTACTGATCGCGTTTTCCTCGGGCACCGAAGTGGCCATGCTGTCGGCCAACCGCTACCGGATCCGTGCGGCCGCCAAGGCCGGCAAACGCACCGCCAAGGTTCTGGATGCGCTGCTCGCGAGGCCCGAGAGCTGGCTGGGAGCGAATCTCGTGGTGCTGGCGCTGGCCAGCGTCGCCGCCTCGTCCATCGCCACGTTGTTGGCGCAGCGCACCGGCTACGAACATGCCGAGGTCGCCGTGATCATCGCGCTCGGCATCTTCATGATCGTGTTCTGCGAGCTGGCGCCAAAGATCTATGCGGCGCTCAAGCCGGACGCGGTGGCGATGTCGTCCACCTACATCTACAAGGTGCTGGTCTTCCTGGCGACGCCGGTGACCTGGTTCACGAACAAGGCCGCCTATGGATTCCTGCGCCTGTTCGGCATCCAGCCGGTGCGCTCCGACGGGGTCGCGATGTCCGCGGATGAGCTGCGTTCGGTGGTCGCCGAGGCGGGGCCGATGATCCCGACGCGCCACCGCCAGATGCTGCTGTCCATCCTCGATCTGGAACACATCACCGTGAACGACATCATGGTGCCGCGCCAGGACATCGCCTCGATCAACGTCGAGGACAGCTGGGAAGACATTCTCGACCAGTTGCGCCAGACGCCGCACACGCGGCTGCCGCTGCACGCGGGCGAGCTCGACAACCTCCTCGGCATCATCCACATGAAGCGCGTGGCGCAGGAGCTGGCGCGCGACACGCTGACACGCGAACGGCTGGTCGAGCTGGCGCGCGCGCGCGAGCCCTACTTCGTGCCCGAAGGCACCTCGCTCACCGTGCAGCTCAACCACTTTCAGCGCAACCGGCGCCGCATGGCCTTCGTGGTCGACGAATACGGCGATATCCAGGGCTTCGTGACGCTCGAGGACATCCTCGAGGAGATCGTGGGCGAATTCACCACCGACCCGGCGACCGTGACACACAAGCACGTGCACCGCGAAGCGCCCGGCGTATTCATCATCAACGCCAGCGCCACGATCCGCGCGCTGAATCGCTCGCTCGGCTGGCAGCTGCCCACCGACGGGCCGAAGACGCTGAACGGATTGCTGGTCGAGCAGCTCGAGACGCTGCCGGAAGCGGGCGCGCGGGTCAGCATTGGCGAATACCAGTTCGAAGTACTGCAGATCGGCGAGAACACCATCCGCACCGTGCGCGCGCGCAGGATGGCAGCCTCACCCGCGACCTAGATCGCGATGCGCTGGATCACGGCAATCATCGTCGTCGTCCTGGCAGCGGGCGCGATCTGGTACTGGACCGCGATCCAACTACCCGAGCAGTCGCAGGACGCGGCGAGTCGGCCGGAAATCTCCACGGTGAACCCGTCTACCCGACCGGCGAACGCGCCAGCCGCCGACGCCAGTCCCTCACCCGTACATTCCGCCGAGAGGTCACCTTCCGGCCAGGAGGAGCCGCTGACCCCCGCGCAACTGGCCTTGACGCGCGAAGTCCAGGAAAGACTGGTCGAGGCCATGTACGGCGACCTGGAGCGCGAGCTCGGGCTCACCCCGGCCAAGGCGGACGCCGTGCGCGCGCACATCGTCGATCACAGGTTGCGCGAGTTGGCCCGGCCCGGAATGCATGTACTCAACGGAAATACGGAGCGCGCCTCGAGCCGGCAGCTTCTCGAAGGTGTCGCCACCCTGCTCGATCCCGAGCAAGCCGCGCGGTTCGAGGAATTCCATCGCTCGGTCGACGCACGCGCGCAGATCATGTTGCTCGGCATGATGCTCGAAGAGTCGCAGCTGCCCCTCAGCGAAGGGCAGCGACGCGATTTCATCCACGCCGCCATCCGCAACGGCGCCTACCTGTTCGAACAGGACATCCCGGCCACGGACTCCCAAACGCAATTCGCGCAGGAATACGCGGTGCGCAGCGAACAGCGGGATCAACTACTGCTGAAAAGTGCCCGTGGTGTCCTGTCGCCGGCGCAATTCCAGAAGGTCGAAGCCTACATTCGCGAGCAGGACGCTGCGCTGAATCAGGCCTTGTACGTTCACGATTGAGCCAACGTCACCTCGAGCGCCTGGTCGATGCGCGCCAGCGCGCGGACCTGCAGTCCCTCGATGGGCTGCCGCGGCGCGTTCTCCGCGGGAACCAGCGCCGTGGTGAACCCCTGCTTCGCGGCTTCGCGCAGCCGCTCTTCGCCGTAGGCCACCGGACGCAACTCACCCGTCAGCCCCAGCTCGCCAAACGACACGAGTTTCTGGGAGATGGGCTTTCCCGCCAGGCTGGACGCCAACGCGAGCGCCACGGGCAGGTCACAGGCCGTTTCGGAGACTTCGAGACCACCGACCAGGTTCACGAATACGTCGTGCTCCTGCAGGTTCACGCCCGCATGGCGATTCATCACCGCCAGCAACATAGCCACGCGCTGCGCGTCCAGTCCCTGGGCGACCCGGCGCGGCGCGCCGAAACGCATGCGATCGACCAGCGCCTGCAGCTCGACGAGCAGCGGCCGGCGACCGTCGCGCGTCACGGTGACCACGCTGCCCGGCGCCGGCACGCCCGAGCGCGCGAGGAAAATCGCCGAAGGATTGCGCACTTCGCGCAGCCCCTGCTCGTCCATGTGGAAGAACGCCAGCTCGCCCACCGAGCCGAAGCGGTTCTTGGTGGCGCGCACGTTGCGGAAGCGGCTCGAGGCATCGCTCTCGAAGTACAGCACCGTGTCGACCAGGTGCTCGAGCACGCGCGGACCTGCGATGGCGCCGTCCTTGGTCACGTGGCCCACGATGACGACGCTCACGTCCTCGGTTTTCGCAAAGCGCACCAACTGCGCCGTGCACTCGCGCAGTTGCGTGACCGCGCCGGCCGCCGTGCCCACCGAGGCGAGCTGCACCGTCTGGATGGAATCGACGATGAGCAGGCGGATCTTCGCCTCGCGCGCACGCACCAGCGCCGCCTCGAGATCCGTGTCCGCCACCACGTGCAGGTGCGGCGCCGCCACGCCGAGCCGCCGCGCGCGCACGCCGATCTGCGCGGCGGACTCCTCCGCCGACAGATACAGCGTGGGTATGTCGCGCGAGGCATGGTTTGCCAGCTGCAGCAGCAACGTCGACTTACCGATGCCAGGCTCGCCGCCTAGCAAGGTGACGGAGCCCGGGATGAGCCCCCCTCCCAGCACGCGGTCGAGTTCGGCCATGCCGGTCTGCAGGCGGATGGGACTGGAGGAGGCCAGTTCAGCCAGCGCCGATGGCGCCGGACCCGGCATTGCCAACGCCGGGCGACGCGCGACGGAACGCTGTTCCAGGGTGTTCCAACGGGCGCACTGCGGGCATTGGCCCTGCCATTTCATGGCCTCGGCTCCGCACTCCGCACATACGAAAACGATCGCTGGCTTGGCCATGGTCCTGGCGAATCCCTCGGTGGGTCACGGAAAGCGTGACGAAGTTCATGGGGCCGGCAGCCACCGCATTCCGCGCTGCACCTAGTGTGCAGTAGTCCGGTGCGTCAGCGTCCGGTTGGCCTTAGCATTGCGCCGCCAGATCATTGAATCAGGGTCGTCGGACTTGCTGCGCCCCGGGCGAAGTGTGACTTAATGCCGAAGCCTGCCGGCCCGGTGCTGGTAGCTTATGGCATGTGCGGGGAAGCGTACGGCCGCGATGCGGCTGTAAAGGGCACTTTTTGCGTGTTGAGCACGGGTGTGATCGAAAAATTCGCTGAGTTTCGCCGGGTCGTATGCCTCAAGTGACCAGCCTCAAGGGCAAGCTCACCTTCGTCGGGCAGACCGACACCGGGCGCGTCCGCGAACACAATGAAGACACCATCGCCACCGATCCGGACGTGGGTCTCCTGGTTTTGGCCGACGGCATGGGTGGCTACAACGCCGGCGAGGTCGCCAGCGGCATCGCGGTGAAGACCATCACCAACCTGGTCCGTGAAGGCCTGGCCCGCGAAGACCTTGCCTCCATCGATCGCAGCACGGGTTTGTCGAGGCCCTCCATCGTGCTGCGAGACGCCATCACGCGCGCCAACAAGATCATCTACCAGACGGCCCGCTCGCAGGCTGAATGCGAGGGCATGGGCACCACCGTGGTCGCCGCCTTGTTCTACGACAACCGCGTTTCGATCGCGCATGTCGGGGATTCGCGGTTGTATCGCCAGCGCGGCAGCCAGATTGCGCAGGTGACCATGGACCACTCGCTGCTGCAGGAGCTGGTGGATCGAGGTTTCTATTCGCCCGAGGAAGCACAGCGTGCCGCGAACAAGAATTACGTGACACGGGCGCTGGGTGTCGAACCCCAGGTCGAAGTGGAGGTGCAGGAGCACCCGGTCGACAAGGGCGACATCTTCATCCTCTGTTCGGACGGCCTGTCCGACATGGTCGAAGATGAAGACATCCGTTTAACTATAAGTACCTTTGGTGCTAATCTGGATACGGTCGCTAAGCAGTTGATTCAGTTAGCCAACGAGAACGGCGGTCGTGACAACGTCTCGGTGGTGCTGGCCCAGGCGAACGAGGCGTTCCCTGCGAGCCGCGGTGTGATGGACAAACTTCTGGGCTGGTTCAGTTAAGGGAAGGCGAAAAAGATGGCACGTCTGGTATTGAGCCTGGATAACCAGGTCCTCGCCGAATACAACATGAACAAGGAGCGGTACACGATTGGCCGCCTCCCGGACAATGACATCCGCATCGACAACTCGGCGGTGTCGGGACATCACTCGCTGATCATCAACATCCTCAACGACTCGTTCCTGGAGGATCTCAACAGCACCAACGGCACCTACGTCAACGGCAAGCTCATCAAGAAGCATGCCCTGCAGCACGGCGATGTCGTGACCGTGGGACACCACCAGCTGCGCTTCGTCGAGGACGACGAGGCCCAGGACGAATTCGAGAAGACGATGGTCATCCAGCCCTCGTCGCGCCCGGCCGCCGAGAAGATGCGCGCCGCCAAGGACGTGGTCGAGAAACATTCGGCCGACCTCTCCGCCAGCGGTGCCCGCAAAGGCCTCGACGGCAAGACGCCGGTCAAGAAGGCGAAGCTTCAGGTGCTGTCAGGTTCCTTTGCCGGCCGCGAGCTCGAGCTCAACAAGGCGCTGACCACCCTCGGGCGCCCGGGCATCCAGGTGGCCGCCATCACGCGCCGCCAGGACGGCTACTTCATCGTCCATGTCGATGCCGACAAGCCGGACAACTTCCCGCTGGTCAACGGCACCGCCATCGGCAGCCAGGCGCGCAAGCTCACCGACAACGACGTGATCCAGCTCGCCGGCGTCAAGATGGGCTTCTTCGAGGCATAGGGTAAAAGGGGGACAGTCCCTCTTTGCTAGGAAACCGGGACGGAGCCGAAAGGCTCCGTTCTTTTGCGCGATGCGTATTTTGGCGCACAACCCGTGGCGCGCCTGCTGGTCGCCGAACAGAACCAGCGGATCGTCGGCATGTGTCATTGGACCCGCACTTACGACCTGTTCTGGGCGATGTTCGGCGGCGAGCTGGGATGGCTGTACGTGCCGCCCGCTGCGCGCGGCCGCGGGATTCCGGCGCGCGAGCTGAATCACGTCTCGCGCCAGACTCGCTGATCATTTGAGCTCGAGCGGCACCCGCTGACTCACCCCGCACAGCAATTCGTACGGAATCGTCTCCGCATGCGCGGCGACTTCCTCGACCGGCAGCCCCTCGCCCCAGACGATGGCCTTGCTGCCGGCAGTCACTTTAAGCGCGCCGGTCACATCCACCGCGATCATGTCCATGGACACGCGCCCCACGAGCGGATATCGCGAGCCGGCGATCAGCACCGGCGTCCCATTTGCAAGATGACGCGGCAAGCCGTCGCCGTACCCGGCGGCGAGAATGGCGATGGCGCTGTCGCGCTCTGCCCGCCACGCGCCCGCGTACCCGACGGTCTCGCCGCGCTTCACTTCGCGCACGGTGAGCACGGTGGTCTCGAGCGTCATCACCGGTTTCAGGCCATGATCGGCAGCGGTCGCGTCGGCGAACGGCGAAACGCCGTACAACGCCAGCCCCGGACGCACCCAGTCGCCATGCGCGCGCGGATGGCTCAGCGTGCCGGCGGAGTTGCCGATGCTGGTGGCCAGCCGCTGCGCGCCCGCCAGCCCGCACCCGGCGAGCGCCGCTTCGAACCTGCCGATCTGCTCGAGAGTCATGGGTTCGCTGCGCTCGTCGGCCCGCGCCAGGTGCGTCATGACGCGCAATTCGAGCGCCGGGACCGTGAGCGCGCGCAGCCTCGCCAAGGCGGGCGCAAAAGCCTCGGGCCGGAAACCCAGCCGGTTCATGCCGGTGTCCATCTTGATCCACACCACGAAGCGCCGCGCGTCGCGGTGCGCCTCGAGTAGTTTGATCTGCAGCGGATCGTGCACCACGAGCTCGAAGCGGTGGTGCGCGGCCTCGGCGAGCTGCTCGGCATTGAAGATGCCCTCGAGCAGCACGATCGGCGCACGCACGCCGGCGGCGCGCAGCGCGATACCCTCTTCCAGCCGCGCCACGGCGAAGGCATCGGCATCGCCGAGCGCCAGCGCCGTGGCCACGAGCCCGTGACCGTAGGCATTGGCCTTGATGACGGCCATGACCTTCGAGCCCGGCGCGTAGGCGCGGATGGTGCCGAGATTGTGGCGGAGCGCGGCGCTGTCGATCAGCGCGCGAAGCAGCCGGATCAACGCATGATTCCTTCGCCGTAGGCCGGATCGACGTAGTTCTCGAAGCGGCTGTTGGCGCCGCGGAAGGTCAGGCGGATCTCGCCGATCTCGCCGTTGCGGTGCTTGGCGAGGTCGATTTCCGCGACGCCCTTCTTCGGCGTCTCGCGGTTGTAGACTTCGTCGCGGTAGATGAGCAGGATCATGTCTGCATCCTGTTCAATTGAGCCGGATTCTCTCAGATCCGACATCACTGGTTTCTTGTTCTCGCGTTGTTCGACGCCACGGTTCAGCTGCGACAACGCTATCACCGGACAACTCAACTCTTTGGCCAGTGCCTTCAGGCCGCGCGAAATCTCCGCGATCTCCGTCGCACGATTCTCTTTCGTGCCCGGCACCGTCATCAGCTGCAGATAGTCCACGACGATCAGATCGAGTCCATGCTCACGCTTGATGCGCCGCGAACGCGCGCGCAACTCGGTCGGCGTCAGCGCCGGCGTGTCGTCGATGAAGATCTTGGCATCCTGCAGCTGCTTGGTCGCGCTGGTGATGCGCGGCCAGTCGTCTTCCGACAGCTTGCCGCTGCGGATGTTGCCCAGGTGCACGCTACCCACGGACGAAAGCATGCGCGTCAGGATCTGCTCGGCCGGCATTTCCAGCGAGAAGATCGCCACCGATGCACGGATGCCGTCCTTGAGCGCCGCGTATTCGGCCATGTTGATGGCCAGCGTGGACTTGCCCATCGAAGGGCGACCCGCGACGATCAGCAGGTCACCCGGCCGCAGTCCGCCGGTCTTTGCGTCGAAATCGATGAACCCCGTCGGGAGGCCGCGGGGCTTGTTCGGATTGTTGTACAGGTCGTCGATCTGGTCGATCAGCGCCGGCAAGGCCTGTCGGGCACTCACGTAGCCCTTGCCGCGCGCCGAGCCCTCGGCGATGGCGAAGATCTTGCGTTCGGCCTGTTCGACCAGGTCCCGCGCCGATTCACCTTCCTCGGTCCAGACCGAGCTCGCGATTTCGCCGCCGACAGTGACCAGCGAACGCAGCAAGGCGCGCTCCTTGACGATCTGCGCATACGCTCGCGCATTGGCGGCGCCGGGCGTGTCGCGCGTCAGCGTGCCGAGATACGACAGCCCGCCGGCCTCCTGGAGCTTGCCGAGGCGCTGCAGATGCTCGGACACCGTGACGGGATCGCAAGGCTGAGCCTCGCCGGAAAGCGCCGCAATGCTTTCGAAAATGACCTTGTGGTCGGGACCAAAAAAATCGTCCGCGGTGACGACGTCACCCACCTGGTCCCAGGCGGACCTGTCGAGCATCAGCCCACCGAGCACCGCCTGCTCGGCCTCGCGCGAATGCGGCGGCGCGCGCAGTTCGCTCGGGGAACTGTCACGACGAAATTTGGGCGTGCTGGACATCGATGGACTCCGGACGGCGGAAGGTAGTTTCTACTCTGGCGTGGCCGCGGGCCAGTGGCAATTTTCAGGTCACTCAAATGAAAACGGCACCCGGAGGTGCCGTTCTCAATCATCGCGTTGCGCGCGATTACTCTTCGGCCGTGATCGTCACCGGCAGCTGCACGTCGATGTCCGTGTGCAGATGCAGGCTGATCATGTGATCGCCCACGGTGCGCAGCGGGCCGGTGGGCAGGCGCACTTCCGAGCGCGCCAGCTTGTGCCCCTGCGCCGTGCAGGCCTCGGCGATGTCCGCCGTGCCGATGGAGCCGAACAGCTTCCCTTCGGTGCCGGCCTTCGCCGTGATCTGCAGCTTGAAGTCCTTGAACGCGGCGGCGCGGCTCTCCGCGTCCTGGAACTGTTCGCGCGCGACCTTTTCGAGTTCCGCGCGGCGGGCTTCGAACTTCTTCACGTTCTCGGGCGTGGCCAGCGTGGCCTTGCCCTTCGGCAGCAGGAAGTTGCGCCCGTACCCGGACTTCACCTTCACGCGGTCGCCGATGTTTCCAAGGTTTGCCACCTTGGTGAGCAGAATGACGTCCATGGTTTATCTCAGTGCTGGTCGGTGTAGGGCAGCAGCGCGAGGTAGCGCGCACGCTTGATCGCGGAGGCGAGCTGGCGCTGGTAGAACGCCTTGGTGCCGGTGATGCGGCTCGGGACGATCTTGCCGGTCTCGGTGATGTACTGCTTGAGCGTGGCCAGATCCTTGTAATCGATCTGCTTCACGCCTTCGGCCGTGAACCGGCAGAACTTGCGACGGCGCGAGAACGAGCGGTTGCCGCCACCACCAGGACCACCGGCGCCACCCGGACCACTGCGACGAGGCTTTTCGGTACTCATCAGGCGTTCACTCCCATGTCGTCGTCATCACCACCGAAGGAATCCTCGCGCCGCTCACGGCGCGGTCCGCCTTCCTTCTCTTCCTGCGCGGCCTTGGCCATCGGCGAGGGCTCGGTCACCGCCTCGTCCATGTTGACGACGAGGTGACGCAGCACGGCGTCCGAGAAACGGAACGCGCCGGTGAGCTCGGCCAGGGTCTTCTGGTCGGTCTCCACATTCAGCAGCACGTAGTGCGCCTTGTGGACCTTGGCGATCGGGAAAGTCAGCTGGCGACGGCCCCAGTCCTCGAGACGATGCACGGTGCCACCGCCGGCGGTGATCATGCCGCGGTAGCGCTCGATCATGGCAGGGACCTGTTCGCTCTGGTCCGGATGGACCAGGAACACGATTTCGTAATGCCTCATGGTTGCTCCTTGTGGATATAGCCGCCCGGCTGAGGTTGACGGTGCGGCAAGGGGGTCGAAAACGGGCGCGAAGAATACTCGAACGCCGGAGCGCGAAGCAAGCGGAGAATCGGGGGCGCAGGCCTATTTATCAATCACTTATCGCTTGCTCCCGGACTGAAGCCGCTGGCGCAGCGCCTCGTACAGCAGCATCCCGGTGGCAACCGAGACGTTCAGGCTCTCGACCGAGCCCTGCTGGGGGAGCCTCACCAGCAAATCGCAGGTGTCGCGCGTCAACTGCCGCAGCCCCGCCCCTTCGGCGCCCATGACCACGGCAATGGGCCCGGCAAGATCAGTCTCGTGCGCCAGCCTGGCCGCCCCGGCATCGGCACCGACGATCCACAACCCCGCCTCCTTCAACAGCCTCAGGGTCCGCGCCAGGTTGGTCACGACGGCGAGCGGCGTGGTCTCGGCCGCGCCCGCCGCGACCTTGCGCACCGTGGCGTTCATCTGCACGGCGCGATCCTTGGGGATCACCACCGCCAGCACGCCGGTGGCATCGGCCGTCCGCAGGCAGGCGCCGAGGTTGTGGGGGTCCTGCACGCCGTCGAGCACGAGCACCACGGGCCTGTCGTTACGCTGCAAGGCCGCGGCGATCGCTCCCACCAGTTCCTCTTCCCGCCAGGGCGGCAGCGGCTGCACCTCGACGTACACGCCCTGGTGCACGGCGTCGCCGAACAGTTGTTTGAAGCTCGCCGGCGATGCGCGCTTCACGCCCTTGCCGGCGGCCCGGGCCAGGGCCTCGATCTCCGCCATGCGCGGCTCGCGGCCCTCGGCCACCGTGACCGCGCCGACGCGCTCCGCGTGGCGCGTGAGCAGCGCGCGCACGGCGTGCAGCCCATACACCTTCTCCAAACTACTTCTCCCTGCCGCGCCTGTGCCTGCCGGACCGGTGCGGCGACTTCTGCGGACGCCGCTGCGCACCCTCTTCTATTTCCACGAGCGCCAGGTCCACCAGCCCCTCGATGGGATTCACGCTGGTCACGATGACGTGCACCCGCGCCCCCATGCCGAGCCGGCGCTTCGAAGCCTTTCCCACCCAGGCGCGCCCGCCCGGCTCCATCTGGTAGTCGTCGTCCCGCAGGTTGTCGATGTGCAGCAGGCCGTCGACGCCCACGGCCGTGAGCTGCACGAAGGCGCCGAACTCGACCACGGTGGTGATGAGTCCCTCGAAGGTCTGACCGATGCGATCGCGCAGATAGACGCACTTGAGCCAGGCCGAGACATATCGGTCGGACTCGTCGGCGCGCTTTTCGAGGCCGGTGAGCTCCGCGCCGGCCACCGCCAGCTGCCCGCCGTCGTAGCGCGCGCCATGCGGATCGCCGGCCGACAGCATCGCGCGCAGCGTGCGGTGCACGACCAGGTCCGGGTAGCGGCGGATCGGCGAGGTGAAATGCGCGTAGTGCTGCAACGCCAGGCCGAAGTGCCCGATGTTCTGCGGCTGGTAGATGGCCTGCTGCATCGAGCGCACGATCAGCGATTCGATGAACGGCCGCTCCTCGGAATTCCCGAGCCGGTCGGTGATGGCGCGGAAATCGCGCGGCTTCACGTCCTCGGGCAGGTCGGCCGCGAGCCCGAGCGCGTTCAAGGTCTCCAGCAGCTGGTCGAGCTTCTTTTCCTCGGGCGCGCCGTGCACGCGGTACAGGGTGCCGACACCGCGCTTCTCCAGCTCGCGCGCCACGGCCACGTTCGCCAGGATCATGCATTCCTCGATGAGCTTGTGCGCCTCGTTGCGCTCGTAGAGGTACACGCGCTGGATGCGCCCGGCGGAGTCGATGTCGAACTCGGCCTCGGCCGCGTCGAACTCGAGCGCACCGCGCTTGTGACGCGCCTTCTGCAGCGCCCGGTACACGTCGAGCAGCGGCAGTAGTTTGTCGACCAGCGGGCCGAGCTCGGCGCGCGCCTCCGGCAGCCCCGCGAACAGCGCCGCGAAGGTCTTCGTGTAGGTCAACCGGGCGGCCGAGCGCATCACGGCGGGATAGAAATGCGCATCCAGCAACTGGCCGGTGCGCGACACGATCATGTCCGCGGCGAAACACAGCCGGTCCACTTTCGGCTGCAGCGAGCACAGCACGTTCGACAATTCGAACGGCAGCATCGGGATGACGCGCGTCGGGAAATACACCGACGTGCCGCGCTCGCGCGCGCTGGCGTCGAGCGCCGTGCCGCGCCGCACGTAGTAGCTCACGTCGGCGATCGCGACGATCAGCCGGAAGCCCTTGGCGTGCGGCTCCGCGTACACCGCATCGTCGAAGTCCTTGGCATCCTCGCCATCGATGGTAACCAGCGGCAGATCGCGCAGGTCGAGCCGCTGTGCCGCCTCGCCGGGATCGACCGCATTGCCGTAGGCCTGGGCCTCGTGCAAGGCCTCCGGCGAGAATTCGCGCGGCAGATCGAAGCGTGCGATGGCCGCTTCGCAGGCGAGCTCCACCGGGTTTTCGGGATCGAGACGGCGCGTGACGCGGGCCTGCGGGGTCGCTCCGGATCCGGCGTAGCGCGTCACCGCCGCGATCACCCAGTCTCCATGCCGCGCGCCGCCGAGATCCGCGGGCGGCACCAGGCAACGCAGCCCGATGCGCCGGTCCGCGGCGGTCACGAAAGCCGTGCGGCCGTGCACCTCGAGCGTGCCGACGAAGGCCTTGGTGGCGTGCTCCAGCACCTTTTCCAGCCTGCCGGAGTAGCGGCCGTCGCGGCCGCGCTCCACCGCGACCCGCACGCGGTCGCCGTGCATCACCCCCACCATTTCGCGCGGCGGCAGGAAGATGGCCTCTTCGCGACCTTCGACGCGCACGAAGCCGAAGCCGGCGCGGTTCGCGCTCACGACGCCTTCGGCCGTGCGCGGCATGGGAATCGCCGGCGAGCTGCGCGGCGGGTGGGATTTCGCGGGGCGGGCGGAGTTGCGCTGTGATCGTCGCTTGCTGTAGTGGCTGCTCAATTTTGTTCTTCCATTGTGTGGGCCCGGATTCTACGCGCCGCCGCGCACCGGCTGCGGTTTGTTCCGATAGACAGCCGCACGCCGCGGCGTTCACGATGCCCGCACGCTTTGGGGTGACGCATGAAAACACGATTCCTGCTGGCATCCGCGCTGCTCGCCGGGAATGCCGCGGCGGCCGACCTGACGCTGTATGCGGACGACGACTACCAGGGTCGCGCGCTCGCGGTGGTCATCGACGAGCGGCAGCTCGGGGTGCTGAATTTCGACGATCGCGCCTCATCGGTGGTCGTGGAGAACGGCGCGTGGATCCTCTGCAGCGACCAGGACTACCAGGGGCAATGCGTGACGCTCGAGCCCGGCCGCTATGCCTCGTTGCAGGCGCTCGGCATCGACGACGCCATCACCTCCGTGCGGCGCCGCGATCCGGTCAGCATCGGCGTGTTCAGCGAGCCTCGTCAGGCATCCGATGTGGTCTTGTTTGCGAGCCATGACTACGGCGGCACATCGCACGCGGTCGGTGGCTCGCGTCCCGACTTGCGCGAGATCCAGGGCGAGGCGGCATCGGTCGTGATCGCAAAGGGCCAATGGGAGCTGTGCGGCGAGCCCGGATTCCGCGGCCATTGCGTGACGCTGGGTCCCGGCAAGTATGCGTCGCTCGCCGACTACGGCCTGGCGCGAGTCGCTTCGGTACGCCCGAAGGAAAATTGACAGCCTCGATCGCAATCCGTACCTTTCGCTGCCCTTCGCACCCTGCCCGGGTGGCGGAATTGGTAGACGCACTAGTTTCAGGTACTAGCGGGTAACACCGTGGAGGTTCGAGTCCTCTCCCGGGCACCAATCAGAACAACGCCTTAGCCGGCGCCAGCGCCGCTGCCGTCCAGCTCCGCGATGTCCGGCGTCAACGGGATTTCGATCCGGCCGCGCAAGCCTTCGCGGGCGTAGTCGAGCGCCGTCGTGGCCTTGAGCTCGTAAGGCAATCCACGCTCGATCAGCTCCGTGCCGAAGCCGTTGCGCCGGGGCTTGCCATCGAGCTTCACGCCGGCTTCTTGCCAGTCGAGCGACAGCCGCGGACCGCTGCTGGTGTTGAGCACGGTCCAGATCACCGAGAGCCGCCCGTGCGGATCGGAGAGCGCGCCGTACTTGGCGGCGTTGGTCGCCAGCTCGTGCAGCGCCAGCGCCATGGTTTCGGCGGCATCGCGCCGCAACCGCACCGCGGGGCCTGAGATCGTGACCTGCGCTTCGCGACCCGCGACCGCGCCGACCTCGTCGCGCACCACCTGCTCCAGGTGAATGGAATTCGCGCCGCGGTTGATGAACACGTCCTGGGTGCGCGCCAGCGTCTGCAAACGTCCGTCGATGTTCTGCGCCAGTTCCTCGACGCTGCCGCCGGTGCGCAGCGTGCGCGAGACGATGGAGCGCACCAGCCCGAGGATGTTGCGGACGCGATGCTGCACCTCGCTCAGCAGCAGCGTGAGGCGATTCTCGGTCTGCTTGCGCTCGGTCACGTCCTGCGTGATGCCGAGCAGGCGCGGTGCGCTGCCCGGCGACGTGCGGCCGGTGTCGGCCAGCCAGCGCACCGTGCCGTCGAGCAGCTGCACGCGCCATTCGACCTTCAGCTCGCCGGTCTTGCGGGCGGCCTGCAGTGCCTTCTCGTATTTTTCCCGATCATCCGGATGAATGCGCCGCTCGCCGAGCGGCGGCGGAGTCTCACCGGCATTCAATCCCCACAGGTGATAGACCACGGGCGACCACCAGCTCTCGTTGGTCTCGGGATTCCATTCCCAGACACCGACGCCGGCGAGATTCTGCGCTTCGCCGAAGCGGCGCTCGCTGGTGCGCAGCGCGGCCTCGGCGCGCACGGTGCCGGTGATCTCGAGAAAGGTCACGACCACGCCGGCGATGAAATTGTCGACGCTGCGGTACGGCAGCACGCGCACCAGGAACTGGCGCGCCTCTTCGGAACCTGCGACCTCGCGCTCCACCTGGCCGAGACTCTTGAGCACCTTGCGCGAGTCCTCGAGGAGCTCCGGATATTTCACGCGCGTGGCGATGTGCGCGATCGGCCGGCCGACGTCCGCCTCGATCAGGTGGAACACGTCGGAGGCGGCCGGCGTGAAGCTGCGCAGCCGCAGGTCGTTGTCGAGGAAGATCGTGGCGATCTGCGTGCTCTCCAGCAGATTCTTCAGGTCCGAATTCGTGCGCGCCAGATCGGCGACGCGGTGCGCGAGCTCGCCGTTGACCGTCTGCAGTTCTTCGTTGACGGCTTGCAGTTCTTCCTTGGAAGTCTCGAGCTCCTCGTTCGCCGACTGCAACTCTTCGTTGATCGACTGGTATTCCTCGTTCGAGGACTTGAGCTCCTCGTTGGTGCTCTCCAGTTCCTCGATCGTGGTCTGCAGCCGCTCCTTGGTGATGCGCAGGTCGGTCTCGAGCCGCTGCACGTGCTCGTCGACGCTCACCGTCGTCTCGTGGCTGAGGACGTCCGAGGCCTGGCCCACGTCCTGGAAGAACACCACCAGCGTGCCGGACCCGTCGCCGTCCCCGATGGGCTCGACCGAGAGATTGACCGCGCGCGCCGGCCCGCTGCCGCCCATGCGGACGTTGCGCACCTCGCTGCGCGCATTCTGGGACAGACACTTGTGCAGCGCCGTGCGCAGATCGAGACGCAGGTCGCGATGTACCAGGTTCAGAAGGTTGAGGCTGGCCGCGCCGCTCGCGGGCTCGAGGAACTTGCCGGTGCGGCCGGAAAAATGCAGCACGTCGTAGTTCTCGTCCACGACGATGTACGCGGGCGCATAGTGCTCGGCGATCTGCTCGACGCGACGCCCGGTCCGGCCCGGCAGTTGCCGCGCCGGGTGCGGTCGCAAGGCGCCCTCGTTCGCGACTTCGGGCCGATCCGCGCGCGGACTCAGCGGAAAGTCGGGCAGCACCCGGGTCGAGGTCTCGAGCCGCCGGAAGATGCGGTTCCTGCGGTCGATGGGCGAAAACAGCTTCTGGTAGCGGGTGACGTTCTCCGCCGGACCCAGGAATAGATAGCCGCCGGCACGCAAGGAGAAGTGAAAGATCGGGATCACGCGATCCTGCAGGTCGCCATTCAGATAGATCAGCAGGTTGCGGCAGGACAGCAGGTCGATGCGCGAGAACGGCGCGTCCTTGATCAGGTTGTGCGGCGAGAAGATGCACATCTCGCGCAGCTCCTTGACCACGTTGTAGGTCGCACCTTCCTTCACGAACCAGCGCGCCAGTCGCTCCGGCGGCATGCTGCGCGAGATGGAATCCGGATAGCGACCGCTGCGCGCCACGGCGAGCGCACGCGCGTCGATGTCGGTCGCGAAGATCTGCACGTGCGGCGCCATGTCCACGCGCGAGAGATGCTCGCGGATCAGGATGGCGATCGAGTAGGCCTCCTCGCCCGTCGCGCAGCCCAACACCCAGACTCGCACCCGATCGTCGGCGCCGCGTCCCTCGAAGATGCGCGGAATGACTTCGCGTTCGAGCACCTGGAACTCGGCCGGATCGCGGAAGAACTGCGTGACGCCGATCAGCAGGTCCTGGAACAGGTGCTGCACCTCGACCGGATCGGCGCGCAGCCGCTCGATGTATCCGTCCAGCTCGCCGATCTGCACCACCTGCATGCGCCGCTGGATGCGCCGCAGGAACGTGGCGTGCTTGTAGCCGTGGAAATCATTGCCGGTGGCATTGCGCAGGATGAGTGCGATGCGGGCGATCTGCTGCCCCAGCTCGTCCTTCGACGATTCGCCGATGCCGGCACCATCCTCGGTGCGCACCAGGTTCTCGATATAGGAGGCGATTTCCGCCGCAATGCGGATCGCCGGCAGCTGCATGTCGGCAATGGACGCCGCGGTGGCCGCCTCCGGATCGATGTCGGTCGAGGTCTCGCCGGCTTCCGCGATGGCGAATCCACCGCAGCGTTTGGTCGCCGCGACACCCGCGGTGCCCTCGGCATCCAGATCCGCCAGCACGACGATCACGGCGCGCTCTTCGTACTTCTCGGCGACGCAGATCAGCAGGCTGTCGATGCGCCCATCATTGGGAGTCGCCGGCCGCACCAGCAGCCGGTCGCCATCGACCGTGACCTGCATGCCGTCCTCGGCGATGAAGGCCACGTTCGGCTCGAGGATCTCGCCGTCGACGGCCATGCGCGCCGCCAGTCTTCCGCCCGCACTGGCTGCCGCCACCATGGTTTGGGCAGCAGCCGCCGCATCGGCATGCGCGACGACGATGAACGCGGCATTCGTTTGCGCGGGTATCCCGTCGAAAATCCGCTGCAGCGCCTGGGAGCCGGCCGACGGCGCCGCGATCGCCACGCAGGCCGTGATCCGGGATTGTCTGGCCGCCAGGGCTTCCACGTCGCGTTTGCCGGTCTTCTTCGCCATTCGCCGCTCGCCTGCCGATGGCGGCGAGTATACGTCCGCGGCTCCGGGAAAAGCCGGCGTTCATCGCGGCGATTCGGTTCCCGGCGGGCGCCGCGTGAACGAGGCAGCCTCGCGCAGCGTGAGCGCGTAGCGACGGTATTCGGCGGCTCGCTGCTCGTAGAGCTCCGCCACGGCGTGACGTCCGCTCTGCCGCGCATCCCGCGCCATGCGGCTCACGAGCTCGAGGCGCTCTTCCATGATGCGCATGGCGATGCGCACCGCGTCGTCGAGCAGTTCGTCCTTGGCCGCGAGTTGCTCGGCCGTGAAGGCATGGCCGATCTGACAGCGATATCGCAGCGGCTGCGCGTCGCGGACCTCGCTGAGTACTCCCTGGCAATCGGGACAGGTCAGCGCCACGGGGTCGGCAAAGCAGCGTAGATTCTCGGAGCCGCTGCGCGCCCCGCCGGCGACCTCGACCTCGAACGCCAGGCTGTCGGGCACCGGCAAGGATGGCCCGGCCTCGGTTTGCGCCAGCTCCACCAGCAGCGCGGGAAGTTCCGCGACCGTGACGACGTGATCGGATGCCACCGTCTCGAGGGCCGCGCGCGGCATCTCGCTTTCCGCCGCGTCGAGCGGATGCTGCACGACCGCGG
>DASTRL010000248.1:0-20225 GCA_035761265.1 Steroidobacteraceae bacterium | reverse complement strand
AAGCAGCGCGCGCCGATTCTCGCGCCCGCGCCGACCACGGCATGCGCGGTGATCTCCGCGCTGGCATCGACGCGCGCATCCGGGGCGACCAGCGCCGCGGGATGCACGCCCGGATTCAGCGGCGGCTCCGGATGCAGCAGCGCGGCGATGCGTGCAAAGGTGGCATGCGGATTGGCGGCGATCAGCGCGGCCACGGGCGACTTCCCGGCCGAGCGCGCATCGAGGATCACCACGCCCGCGCGGGTGCTCTCGAGTTGTACCAGGTACTTCGGATTCGCGAGGAATGCGACCGAGCGAGGCCCGGCCTGCGACAGCGATGCCACCGAATCCACGACGATCGAAGGATCGCCGCGCAGCTCGCAGCCGAAACGCACCGCCAGTTCGCCGAGCGTCGATGTCATGGCGACCGGCGCGTGTGCGCCTTCCCTGCGCGGAATTACGGCTTGGCGGGCGGCTTCGCCGGGGCCGCGGCGGGAGCCGCAGCCGGCTTGGGCGCGCGCGCGTTCAGCGCCGCCAGCACCGCACCGGTGATGTCGACCGTCGGCGTCGCGTAGATGACGCCTTCGGCGATGACGATGTCGAAGTTCTGCGCCTTGGCGTATTCACGCACTTCGGCGACCAGCGAGCGCTGCAGCTTGGTCATCTCTTCCTGGCGCTTGACGTTCGAATCGTCCTGCAGCTCGCCTTTCTTGCGTTCGAGCTCGCGCGCCGCGTCGCGCAATTCCTTTTCCGCCTTGCTGCGCTGCTCGGGCGTCATCGTGGCGACATCCTTCTGCAGCTTCTCGGAGCGCGCCTTGAGGGCGTTGTCCTGGGTGACGAGCTGCTGCAGCCGCGGGCCGAACTCGGCCTGCAGGCTGTCGCGAACCACCTTCGCCTGGGGCGAATCCTCGAACAGGCGCGCGTAGTCGACGACACCGATCTTGATCTCGGCCATGGCCGGAGCCGCGAATGCGACGGCCGCGAGCGAACCCAGAAGAATTTTGCGAAGCGAAAACTGCACCTTGACGTACCTCTTAGAAAGCCTGGCCTACCGAGAACTGGAAGCGTTCGATTTCATCCGGATAGGTGTTGAAGTCGCCCTTGTAGGCATTCAACGGAATCGCATAGCTGAACCGGAACACACCCAACGGCGCAAGCCATTGAACGGCCAAGCCCGTCGAGTGCTTCAATTTATCATACTCAAACTCATAGCTGACCGGCAGACCGGCGCGGCCACGGAAGTCGTAGCGGTTGCCGGTCGAGAACACGTTGCCGATGTCGTAGAACCAGGACAACCGGGCCGAAGTCTGGAATTTCTGCGGCAGCGGAATCAGCAATTCCGCCCTTCCGGAGACTTTCAGGTTGCCGCCAAAGGGACGGCCGAAGTCATCCTTGGGCCCAAGGCGGCTTTCCTTGTAGCCGCGCACCGTGTCCGGGCCGCCGGCATAGAACTGCCGGTACGGCGGCAGCGCCGTCGTGTCGCCGATGTCCATGCCGTAGGCGATGTCCGCCCCGAGCTGCAGCGTGAAGCGACCGAACAACGGGAAGTACTGCAGGTAATCGTAACTGGCGACGTAGTACTCCACCTCGCTCACGCTCGGCAGTGCGTACGAGAGGCCGAAGGAGTGGCGCATGCCCCGATCCGCGAACAGCGTACGGTTGCGGCTGTCGTAGTTCCACGAGGTCGAGAACTCGACCGCGTTGAAGTCCGTCTGGTAGATCGCGAGGTAGGCGGCGGGGTTGCTGCAATCGAGATCGACGCCATTGATGGCGACGCATTTTTGCGAGGAATTGCCGTTGTTGGCCACCCAGTCGATGGACTGCTGCGCGCTGCTGCTGTTGGTCACGAGCAGGCTGGATCTCTGGAAGGAGAGGCCGAAGCGCACGCCCTGGTTCTCCGAGATCGGATAGCCCACGTCGAGGCCGGCGCCGAGGGTCTGCGACGAAAAATCCGAGGAGGCGGACACGAACTGGGTCTGGTCGCGGTAACTCAGGCTGCCCGTGAAACCGATGCCATCCGCCGTGAAGTACGGTTCGGTGACCGAAAGACCGTAAACCTTGCTGTAGCGGCCGGAATTCAGGTCGACCGCGACGCGCCGCCCCGTGCCGAGGAAATTTGCATCGGCATAGTTCGCGCTCAGGATGAAAGACTGCGACTCGGAGTAGCCGACACCGCCGCCGAGCTGCGCCGAGGGACCCTCTTCGATCTGGTAGTCGACGTCCACCAGGTCTGCGGACCCGGCGACCGGCTTGGTCTCCGACTCGACCTTCTTGATGTACGGCAGTCGCTCGAGACGTTGCTTGGAGCGGTCCAGAGCCACGTTCGACAGCCAGCCGCCCTCGAGCTGGCGCATTTCGCGTCGCAGCACTTCGTCGTTGATCTTGGTGACGCCGTTGAAATTGATGTGGCGCACGTAGACCCGATTGCCCGGATCGATGAAGAACGTGAGCGACAGCTCCTTGTTCTTCGGATCGCCGTAGGTTGTCGGCACCGGGTCGACCTTGGCGAACGCGAAGCCATCTTCACCCAGGCGGTTCTGCAGCAGCTCCTGCGAAGCGGTGATCACCTTGCGCGAGAACTGGTCGCCGGGCTTCACCAGCAGGTAGCGCTGCAACAGCGGCTCCGGGATCACGAACGTCCCGGCGAGCTTCACTTCCTTGACCGTGAAGACCTCGCCCTCGTCGACGTTCACCGTGATGAAGATGTCGTCCTTCTCGGGCGCGATGGCCACCTGCGTGGACTCCACCTCGAAGTTCGCGTAACCACGATCCATGTAGAAAGAGCGCAGCTTCTCGAGATCGCCCTGCAGCGACTCGCGCGAGTACCGGTCGTCCTGCTTGTAGAAGGACAGCAGGTTCGGCGTCTTGAGCTCGAACGTCTCGAGGATGTCCTTTTCCTTGAAGGTCTTGTTGCCGACGATGTTGATCTGGCGGATCTTGGCGCGCTTGCCTTCGACGATGTCGATCTTGATCTTGACGCGGTTGCCGGCCACTTCCTCGACGTTGGTGTCGATGCGCGCGGCATACTTGCCGCGCGCGCCGTACTGGTCCTGCAGGAACGACTTCACGTCCTCGAGCACCGAGCGGTCGAAGGTCTTGCCCTGCGCGAGACCGACGTTGCGCAGCGACTTGCTGAGATCCTCGGTCTTGATGTCCTTGTTGCCCTTGATCTCGAAGCTCTCGATGGTCGGACGCTCGTTGACCACGACGATCAGCGTGTTGCCGTCGCGGCGCATCTCGACGTCGCGGAAGAAGCCGGTGTCGTACAGCGCGCGCACCGCCTCGCGGATGCGCTGCGCCGACAGCGTGTCACCGATGTTGATGGGTAGATAGTTGTAGACCGTGCCTTCGGTGACGCGCTGCAGGCCTTCGACGCGGATGTCGCCGACCGTGAATACCGGGCTGTCTTCCTGGGAAAAGGCGGGAGCGGCCAGCAGCAACGCGCAGGCAGCAACCAGACTCGCGAACCGTATCGTCAAGTGAATCCCCCGAAATATTCTTCTTTAAGTGTGCGGCGCGAATATGCGCGACAGGTCGTTGAACACCGCCACGCCCATCAGCAGCACCAGCAGCAGCAGGCCGGCCTGTTGCCCCACCATGTAGGTCCGGTCGGAGAGCGGGCCGCCCTTGGCCCACTCCACCAGTTGGAACATGACCTGGCCGCCGTCGAGAATCGGAATCGGCAGCAGGTTGAGGAAGCCGAGGGACAGCGACAGCAGCACCAGCAGCATCAGGAAACTCGAGGTCCCGGCGCGCGCGGCGTCGCCCGCGTAGTCGGCGATCGAAATGAATCCCGAGATGTTCTTGGTGGAAACCTTGCCCGTCAGCATGCGCGCGAAGAACTTCGCCTGCGCGACGGTCATGTGCCACGACTTGGCCACCGCGCCGCCGAGCGCCGCCACCGGCCCCGAGTCACCCCGCACCTTCATCGACTCCGGGATGTATTTCTCGATGTCCTGCGGCCCCTGTATCTGCAGTCGTCCGATCTTCGCGCCATTCTCGGGAACGCTCGCGGTACGCACGCGCCGGGAGAACTCACCGCCGTCGCGGCGCACGGTGACGAGGATTTCCTGATCGGGGCGTGCGCGCACGTAGCTGGCGAATTCCCTGAAACTGCGCATGGGCTTGCCGTCGACCGAGACGACCAGGTCGCCGGGAACGAGCCCCGCTCGTGCGGCGGGCCCGCCCGCGTCGACCGCGGCGAGAACCGGCGGAATCGTCGGTATCCAGAAATCGATGCCGAGACCTTTTTCCATCTGGCCAGGCTCGGTCAGCTTGTGCCGTTGCTCCGGATCGGGGATCACGAGATTGACGGTGCGCTCGGACCCGTCGGCGCGGCTGACCTGGATGATCGCCGAACCGTCGTCGCTGATGGCATCCAGCAACCCCAGCATCGCCTCGCCCTGATCGCGAATGGCCTCGCCGTCGATGTTGCGGATCTGATCGCCGCCGCGCAGCCCGGCGCGTTCCGCCGGCGAATTCACGGTCACCCGCTCGACCACGGGCTTCACGCTGACGTCTCCCATGGCCCACAACATGCCCCACAGGAGCAGGATCGCGAACAGGAAATTCGCGGCAGGGCCGGCCAGCATGACGAGGATGCGCTTCCAGGGGGGCTTGCTCGCAAAGGCTCGCGGCAGATCCTCGGGAGGCACGGCGCCATCCCGTTCATCGAGCATGCGCACGTAGCCGCCGAGCGGCACGGCCGCGATGACATATTCCGTGTGATCCGGGGCCGCGCCGACTTTCTTGAAAAGCGGCTTGCCGAACCCGACCGAGAAGCGCAGCACCTTGAAACCGAGCTTGCGCGCCACCCAGAAGTGGCCGAATTCGTGCACGGTCACGAGCAGGCTGACGCCCACGATGAACCACAATGTATCCCAGCCGAATTCCATGGAGTCCCTAGGCGTGAACGGCGCGAGGCCGGATGAACGTGGAAGCGCGGTCGCGTGCCTCGGCATCGGCCGCCAGCACTTCATCGAGGTCGCGGATCTCCCCACCCGATGTGGAAGCCATTACCGATTCAATGACTGCCGGAATTTGCGCAAAGTTCAATTCGCCCTCTAGAAAGGCCGCCACGGCCACTTCATTCGCGGCATTCAGCGAGGCTGGCCGCGAACCGCCGGCCCGCGCGGCCTCCTGGGCCAGCGCCAGCGCAGGGAATCGTCGCAGGTCGGGCGCCTCGAAGCGCAGCTTTCCGACCCTGACGAGGTCGAGGGATTGTACACCCGAGCTCACGCGCTCCGGCCACGCCAATGCGTGGGCGATGGGAGTGCGCATGTCGGGCGCGCCTAACTGCGCCAGCACGGAGCCATCGACGTATTCCACCAGCGAGTGAACGATGCTTTCGCGATGGATCAGCACTTCGACGCAGGACGGGTGCACGCCGAACAGCAGGCAGGCTTCGATGAATTCGAGACCCTTGTTCATCAGCGTGGCGGAATCGACGGAGATCTTGCGCCCCATCACCCAGTTCGGGTGGGCACAAGCCTGCTCGGGCGTGACGTGTTCGAGCCGGCCGGCGTCGCTATCGAGGAACGGACCACCGGACGCGGTGAGCAGGATGCGCCGGACGCCGGGCGGCGCGACGCCGGCCTGGCAATCGCGCGGCAGGCACTGGAAGACCGCGTTGTGCTCGCTGTCGATGGGCAGCAGAGTCGCGCCGGACTCGCGCACGGCGCGCATCAGCAGCGGCCCGGCCATCACCAGCGATTCCTTGTTGGCTAACAACAATCGCTTGCCGGCGCGCGCCGCGGCCAGCGTCGACTGGAGTCCCGCGGCCCCGACGATGGCCGCCATGACACTGTCGACTTCGGGAAGGCGCGCGATCTCCTCGAGCGCGCCCGGACCCGCGAGCACCCGTGTCGCGGCGCCGCGCGCGCGCAGGTCCTTCTCGAGGCTCGCCGCCGCGCCGGCATCCGCGAGCGCCACACAGGGAGCCGCGAAGCGCGCGGCCTGCTCGGCGAGTTTCGCGGCATTGCGATGCGCGCCGAGCGCGACGACCCGGAAACGATCGGGGTGGCGTGCGATCACATCGAGCGTGTGGTCGCCGACCGACCCGGTCGAGCCGAGGATGGCCACGCCCATCACGCCACCAGCTTTCATGGCATGACCTGCAGGCTGATGAGCGCGAAGACCAATGCCGGCGCCGCGGCGGTCACGCTGTCGATCCGATCCAGCATGCCCCCATGACCGGGGAACACACTGCCGCTGTCCTTGAGGCCCACGGCGCGTTTCAGCATGCTTTCCGTCAGATCGCCGACGATGGAAATCGCCGCCACCGCGACGCAGGTGGCGACGAATGGCCAGACGTCCACGGCGAACACGTAGCGCGCCGCCAGCCAGGCGACGAGCGCACCGGCGAGCATGCCGCCGAAGACGCCTTCCCAGGTCTTCTTCGGCGAAACGCGTGGTGCGAGCGGCACGCGCCCTAACCACCGGCCCGCGAAGAACGCGCCGGTGTCGGCCGCCCAGATCAGCGCGAGCGTGAACAGCACCCAATGCGTGCTGTTGGTCGTGAAGGTGACGTACACGAGCGCGAGCCAGCACGGCACCAGCGACAGGATGCCGGCAACCGCCGCCGCGAGCGGATGCACGCGCGCCGGCGCCAGGCACACCCAGAAGAAGGCGACGATCCACCACACCATCGCCACGGTGAGCGCGGTGCGCACGAATTGCGGCACGGTCGAATAGAAATAGAGACAGCCGACCAGCAACACGGCCACCGTGACGGTGAAGCCGGCGCGTGCGGGCGCGCTGCCATTGCCGATGAAGGCGGTCCACTCCCAGGCACCGATGAGTACCAGCACCGTGACCAGCCAGATGGTCGCGATCGGCGGCAGGCCAAGCATCACGCCGAGCAGCACGGCCGCCAGTACCATGGCGGTCAGCACGCGTTCTCTAAGCACCGCGCGACGCCTCGCGCGCCAGGTCGCGCAGCTGTTCGCCGGAACGTCCGTAACGGCGCTCGCGCCCCGCGAACGACGCCAGCGCGGCCTCGAACTGCGCCACGTCGAAGTCCGGCCACAGCGCCTCGCAGACGTGTAGTTCCGTGTAGGCCAGATTCCACAGCAGGAAATTGCTGATGCGATGGTCGCCACCGGTGCGGATGAACAGGTCCGGGTCGCCCACCTCGCCGAGCGCGAGCTCGCGCGCGAATCGCTGCTCGTCGATGGCTTCCACGCGCAGCGCGCCACTGGCCACGGCCGCGGCCAGCTTGCGCGTCGCCTGCAGAATGTCCCAGCGGCCGCCATAGCTCACGGCGACCTGCAGGTTCAGCGCCGCATTCGCCGCGGTCAGCTCCTCGCTCGCCGCCATGCGCGACTGCAGCCGTACGCTCAATGACTGCCGGTCGCCGATGAAACGCAGGCGCACGCCGTTGCGATGCAGGTCCTCCACTTCACGGTCGAGCGACTCGAGGAACAGCTGCATGAGACTGCCGACCTCGACCGCGGGGCGCTGCCAGTTCTCGCTCGAGAACGCGAACAGCGTGAGCGCGCCGATCTTGCGCCGCGCGCACTCCTCGATGCACATGCGCACCGGGCGCACGCCTTCCCTGTGCCCCGCATGACGCGGCAGGCCGCGCGCCTCGGCCCAGCGACCGTTGCCATCCATGATGATCGCGATGTGGTTAGGTGTGCTCAAGGTGCGGTTCCGCGGGACGCCGGCCGGCTCACACCTGCAGGATTTCCTTTTCCTTGGCGGCGAGCTGGGCGTCGATGTCGCCGACGTATTTGTCGGTGAGCTTCTGGATGTCGACCTCGGCCTTCTTTTCCTCGTCCTGCGAGATCAGCTTTTCCTTGAGCGCTTCCTTGACGTCGGCGATCACGTCGCGGCGCACGTTGCGCACGGCGATGCGCGCATTCTCGGCATCGGCGCGCACCACCTTGGTGATGTCGCGCCGCCGCTCCTCGGTGAGCGGCGGCAGGGGCAGGCGGATGACCGTGCCGGCGCTGATCGGGTTCAGACCCAGCTCGGACTTATGGATGGCCTTTTCGATGGCCTGCACCATGTTCTTCTCCCAGGGCGACACCACCAGGGTGCGGGCATCCTCGACGCTGATGTTCGCCACCTGTTTGAGCGGCGTGTCGGTGCCGTAGTAGTCGACCTTGAGGTTCTCGATCAAGGAGGGATGCGCACGGCCGGTGCGCAGCTTCTTCAGATCGCTCTGGAAAGTCTCGACGCACTTGCCCATGCGCGTGGCGGCGTCCTTCTTGATGTCCTCGATCATGGCCCTCTCCAGTTCTTCAATCGTTGGTGACGACGGTGCCGATGTCCTCGCCGCGTACCACGCGCGGCAGGTCTCCGGCGTTGTTCAGGTTGAACACCTGCAGCGGCATGCGGTTGTCACGGCACATGACGATGGCAGTGGCATCCATCACATTCAGCCGGTCGACCAGCACCTTGTCGTAGGTCAGAGTCGCATAGCGCTTCGCATCCGGGTTCTTCATGGGGTCCGAATCGTAGATGCCGTTGACCTTGGTCGCCTTGAGCAGCACGTCGGCATTGATCTCGATGGCGCGCAGCGCGGCCGCCGAATCGGTGGTGAAGAACGGGTTGCCCGTCCCCGCGGCAAAGATGACTATGCGACCCTTCTCAAGGTGACGCATCGCACGACGGCGAATATAGTCCTCGCACACCTGGTTGATCCGCACCGCGCTCTGCACGCGCGCCTGGCCACCCTGGCTCTCGATGGCGTCCTGCATGGCGAGCGCGTTCATCACCGTCGCCAGCATTCCCATGTGATCGGCGGTCACGCGATCGAGGCCAGCGCGCGCCAGGCCCGCGCCGCGAAAGATGTTGCCGCCACCGATGACGCAGGCTACCTGCACGCCGCTCTTCTGCACGTCGAGCACTTCGCCGGCGATGCGCTTGAGCACGTGCGGATCGATGCCGAACTCGGTTGAACCGAGCAGCGCCTCGCCCGAAAGCTTGACCAGGATGCGTTTGTAGCGGTTACCCATCGGTTCGAATCCCCTTGGCGCACTTTGCCATAAAGAAAACCCCGCTGATGCGGGGTTCTCGGAGTCGGCTAGTGCTTGGTCGCCGGCGGATCGGACTTGGTCGTGGCCTTTACCTGTGCCATGACTTCGCCGACGAAATCGTCCTGGCGTTTCTCGATGCCCGCGCCGACTTCGAAGCGCTCGAAGGCGATGACCTTCGCCTTGTTCTTCTCGAGCAGTTTGGCGATCGTGAGGTCGCCATCCTTCACGAACACCTGCTGCGTGAGCGCGAATTCATCGACCGCCTTGCGCACGCGGCCCTCGATGATCTTGGTCTTGATCTCGGCGGGCTTCCTGGCGTTGGCGGGATCGTTGTTCACCTGCTCGGTGGCGATCTCGCGCTCCTTGGCCACCATGTCGGATGGCGCATCGGCCGGGCTGAGATAGCGCGGGCTGGAGGCGACCACCTGCATGGCGAGGTCGCGCGCGAGTTCCGCATCGCCGCCCTCGACCGCGACCAGCGCGGCCTTCTTGCTGTCGGTGTGCACGTAGGAGCCCACGACCGTCGGCGCACGCACCAGCGTCACGCGGCGCACGGTCAGGTTCTCGCCGATCTTCGCGATCAACGCACGGCGCTTCTCGTCGACGGACTCGCCGCTGGCGAGCTTGAGCGCATTGACCGCCTCGATGCTGCCCGCGCCGGCGGCCAGGGCGGCCCGGGCGACCTCGGTCGCGAAGCCGCGGAATTCGTCGCCGCGGGCAACGAAGTCCGTCTCGCTGTTGACCTCGACCAGCACGCCGGTCTTGCCGTCGGCGGACTTCTCCACCACGACCACACCCTCGGCGGCGACGCGGGAGGCCTTCTTGTCGGCCTTGGCCAGGCCCGCCTTGCGCATGTTCTCGGCGGCGGCGTCCAGGTCGCCGTTGGTTTCCACCAGCGCCTTCTTGCATTCCATCATGCCGGCGCCGGTGCGTTCGCGAAGCTGCTTGACCGCTTCTGCAGTGATTGTCATCTCATGTCCTCGAGTTGTCAGGTCGGTTGGGGCGCGCGATCAACCGCGGCTCGGCCCGCGGCTGCCGCCACCGCTGCGACGGCCGCCGGGACCGGCGCCGCCCGAACTGGTGCGCGAGCGCCCGGCGCTCGCGGTGGCGCTGCGCGGCGTGTCGCTCGAATCCTCGAAGGTCTCCGCGCCGTCCTCGGGTTCCGCGGCCACGCTGGCCACCACCGGTCGGCGACCGCGGGCGCCCGTGTTGGCCGGGCGACGCGCGCGCACCGGCGGCGGCGCCTTGGGCGCGCGACCGCGCGCGCCTTTCTTCTTCGGATTGCCGTTCTCGTCGAGCTCGACGAACTCATCCTCGCCCACGACCACGGCCGGAACCTGCGCCCGGCCCTCGATGACCGCGTCGGCGACGCCGGCGGCGTACAGCGCGATCGCGCGCATGGCGTCATCGTTGCCCGGGATCACATAGTCCACGTCGTCCGGGGCGCAATTGGTGTCGACCACCGCCACCACCGGGATGCCGAGCTTCTTGGCCTCGTGAACCGCGATGTTTTCGTGGCCCACGTCGATCACGAAGATCACGTCCGGCGGGGATTCCATCTGCTTGATGCCGCCGAGGCTCCTTTCGAGCTTCTCCATCTCACGGCGCATCATGGTGGCTTCCTTCTTGCCACGCTTGCCGAGGGTGCCGTTCTCCGACATCTCGGTGAGATCCGTGAGCCGCTTGATCGACTGGCGGATGGTCTTGAAATTCGTGAGCATGCCGCCCAGCCAGCGCTGGTTCACGTACGGCATCTCGCAACGCTTGGCTTCCTTCTCCACCGCCTCGCGCGCCGAGCGCTTGGTGCCCACGAACAGCACCTTGCCGCCGTCGGCGACCACCGACTTCACGAAGTTCGCAGCCTCCGCGTACATGGGCTGCGTCTTCTCGAGGTTGATGATGTGGATCTTGTTGCGTTCGCCGAAAATGAAGGGAGCCATCTTCGGGTTCCAGAAGCGGGTCTGGTGTCCGAAATGGACGCCCGCTTCCAGCATCTGTCGCATCGACACGCCGGCCATCAAAGTCTCCTTGGTGGGTTGAGCCTCCGCGCCGCCCGGGTGGTTATTCTGCGGAATGTCCCAACTCACCCGAGCTGCGATGCATTGCGCCGAACACCCATCCACCCGTTATGCCGATGGCCCGGAGAGGCCCCTGTCCGCGAAGGACGAGTCGGCAGGTTGCGCGTGTGGTTTAAATGAGTTTCGTTGCCAAAAAAGGCCGCGCTTTATACCATTTGTTCCCCGTCAAAACAACGCCTTACGCAGGTGCGTTCCATGGACTCCCTCGTGAGCCGTCACATCTCGATTAAGTCCTCGGTTGAACAGGAAAAAATGCGCGTCGCGGGCCGGCTGGCCGCCGACGTGCTCGACATGATCGGCGAGCACGTCAAACCCGGGGTCACCACCGAGGAGCTGGACCGGCTGTGCAATCAGTTCATCGTCGAGGTGCAGAAGGCGATTCCCGCCAACGTGAACTACCGCGGCTTCCCGAAGACCATCTGCGCTTCGGTGAATCACGTCGTGTGCCACGGCATCCCCAATGAAAAGGTGCTCAAGTCCGGCGACATCGTGAACATCGACGTCACCGTCATCCGCGATGGCTTTCACGGCGACACCAGCCGCATGTACTTCGTCGGCAAGCCCTCGCTGCCCGCGCAGCGGCTCACCGCGACCTGCTTCGACGCCATGTGGCGCGGCATCGAACAGGTGAAGCCCGGCGCGCGACTCGGCGACATCGGGCACGCCATCCAGACTTTCGTCGAAGAGCGCAACTTCTCCGTGGTGCGCGAGTACTGCGGCCACGGCATCGGGCGCGTCTACCACGAAGACCCGCAGGTCCTGCACTACGGTGAGCCCGGCACGGGGGATGAGCTGAAGGCGGGCATGACCTTTACCATCGAGCCCATGGTGAACGCCGGCAAGCGCCACGTGCGCTTGTTGGGCGATGGTTGGACCGTGGTGACCAAGGATCATTCACTGTCGGCGCAGTGGGAGCACACGATCCTGGTGACGCCGAGCGGCTACGAAGTCCTCACGCTCGGCGCGAAGGACAGAACCCACTAGATGGCATCTTCACTCGACGAGGATCTGCAGGCCGCCGAGAACCCCGTCATCCGCGGCGCTCCCTGGCCCCGGCTCGCGCAATTGCCGGAGCGCCTGGCGTCGGCCGGCTTCGCGCCGGAATCCTTCCGCAGCGAGCTGCGCGATGCGCACGCCGAGCTCATCGAGCGTTTCCGCGCCGATGAGTCGGTGGAGACGCTGGTCCTTGCGCGCGCCGAGCTCATCGATGCCATCCTGCGCGAAGTGTGGCGCTCGCAGCTGCCGGCGGGTTACGAAAGCTGGTCGCTGGCCGCCGTGGGCGGCTACGGCCGCGGCGAACTGCATCCGCATTCCGACGTCGACATCCTGATCCTGGTACCGGCCGCGCCCGACGACCCGGGGCGCGGCGTCGTGGAGAAGTTCGTCACCTTCCTGTGGGACATCAATCTCGAGGTCGGCCACAGCGTGCGCACGGTCGCCGAGTGCGCCGACGAGAGCAAGGCGGACGTGGGCGTGATGACCACGCTGATCGAGTCGCGCCTGCTCGCCGGCAATGCGGAGCTGCTCGCGCAGATGCGCGAGGCCGTCTCGGCCGATCGCATCTGGCCGGTGAGTGCCTTCTTCGAAGCCAAGGTGGCCGAGCAGCAGGAGCGTCACCTCAAGGCCAACGACACGGCCTACAACCTCGAACCGAACGTGAAGACCGGACCCGGCGGCCTGCGCGACATCCAGACCATCGCCTGGGTCGCGAAGCGGCACTTCGGCGCGAGTTCGCTCGATGAGCTGCTGACGCACGGCTTCCTGTCGTTCACCGAGCTGCGCAAGCTCAAGCAGGCGCAGTCATTCCTGTGGAAGGTGCGCTTCGGCCTGCACGTGGTCACCGGGCGACGCGAGGACCGACTGCTGTTCGATCACCAGATCAAGCTCGCGCAGCTGTTCGGCTACGAGGACGCGACGTTCACGCTCGCCGTCGAGCAGTTCATGCAGCGCTACTACCGCACGGTCATGGACGTGATGCTGCTCAACGAACTGCTGCTGCAGCTGTTCCGCGAGGCCATCCTCACCGAGACCACGCCGCCGCGTCCGCTGAGCCCACGCTTCCAGGTACGCAACGACTACCTGGAAGCCATCAACGATGACATCTTCGCGCGCACGCCGTCGACGCTGCTGGAGATTTTCGTGGTGCTGCAGCAGAACCCGGACGTCAAGGGCGTACGCGCCTCGACCATCCGCGCGATCAACCGCAACCTGTGGCTGATCGACGAGGAGTTCCGGCAGAACCCCCGCAACCACCGCCTGTTCCTCGAGATCCTGCGCGCGCCCGCGGGCGTGACCCACGAGCTGCGGCGCATGAACACGTATGGCGTGCTCGGCCGCTACATCCCGGCTTTCGGCCGCATCGTCGGCCGCATGCAGTACGACCTGTTCCACGCGTACACGGTCGATGCGCACACGCTGTTCGTGCTCAGCAACCTGCGACGGCTGTCGCTGCCGAGGTACGACCACGAGCTGCCGCAGCTCTCCGCCATCATGCAGCAGCTGCCGAAGCTCGAGATCGCCTATCTCGCGGCGCTGTTCCACGACATCGCCAAGGGCCGCGGCGGCGATCACTCGCAGCTCGGCGCGGTCGATGCCGAGGCGTTCTGCCTGGAACAGGGCCTGTCGCGCTACGACGCGCGGCTGGTGGCGTGGCTGGTGCAGAACCATCTGGAGCTCTCGGTCACCGCGCAGAAGCAGGACATCTCGGATCCCGAGGTCATCAACGCGTTCGCGCGCAAGGTGGGCGACGAGACGCACCTCGACTATCTATACGTGCTGACCAGCGCCGACGTGCGTGGCACCAATCCGAAGCTGTGGAATTCATGGAAGGCGTCCCTGTTCCAGGAGTTCTACGAGCGCGTGAAGCGCGCGCTGCGCCGCGGGCTCGAGAGCCCGATCGACACCGACGAGCTCATGCGCGAGACCCAGGAAGGCGCGCGCAAGCTGCTGGCGGCGGCCGGCAAGATCACCGCTCCCGAGATCACGCGCGCCTGGGAGCGGCTGACGCCGGCCTATTTCCTGCGGCACACGCCCGAGGAGGTGGCCTGGCACACGCAGCTGCTCGCCGACCGCGAGCCCGGCAGCGAGGAGCCGCTGGTGGCCGTGCAGAGCTCGAGCGAGCGCGGCACCACCGCGATCCTCGCGTTCGCGCCGCATCGCTACAACAGCTTCGCCATCACCACCGCCGTGCTCGACCAGCTCGGGCTCAACATCGTCGACGCGCGCATCACGCCCACCGGCGATGGCTTCAGCCTCGACCTCTACCACGTGCTGGAGGAAGACGGCTCGGCGATCACCGACGGCGAACGCGTCGGCGAGATCGAGCGCGCGCTGTGGCACGCGCTGCAGCGCCCCGAGGAGGCGCCGGTGACCGTGACCCGCCGCGTGCCGCGCCAGGCCCGCATGTTCCGCACTTCCACGCAGATCGCGGTGACGGTGGATGAGCGCAATCGCCGCTCGGTGCTCGAACTCGTGGCCGGCGACCGCCCCGGCCTGCTGTGCGACGTGGGCAAGGTGCTGATGGAGGAACGGGTCGACTTGCTGGCCGCGAAGATCATGACCGTCGGCGAGCGCGCCGAGGACGTGTTCTACCTGGCCTCGCTGACCGGCGCTCCGCTGGACGAGGCCGCCGCGACCCGGCTGCAGCAGAAGTTGTCCGGCACTCTCGATCGTCGCGCGGCCGCGTGAACGATCGCCTCGACCGGCTCACCGCCTATCCTTTCGAGCGCCTGGCGCGCCTGAAGGCCGGGCAGACTCCGCCCGCCGATCTGGCGCACATCGCCATGTCGATCGGCGAGCCCAGGCACGCACCGCCCGCCTTCGTGATCGAGGCGCTGCGGCAGAACCTCGACAAACTCGACAGCTACCCGGCCACGGCCGGCCTGCCCGAGATGCGCAGCGCCTGTGCCGCGTGGCTCGGCCGGCGCTTCGGCGTGCGTGTCGCGGCACAGGACATGGTGCTGCCCGTGACCGGCACGCGCGAGGCGCTGTTCTCCTTCGTCCAGGCGGTAGTTAGCACGCGTGACGAGGCGAGGCCCGTGGTCGCGATGCCCAACCCGTTCTACCAGATCTACGAAGGCGCGGCGTTGCTGGCCGGCGCCGAGCCCTGGTTCCTCAACACCACCGCCGCGGAGCGCTTCCAGCCGGACCTGGATGCCGTCCCGGCGCAAGTCTGGGAGCGTTGCCAGGTGCTGTTCCTCTGCAGCCCCGGCAACCCCACCGGCGCGGTGCTGTCGCTCGAATTCCTGCGCCATGCGCTCGAGCTCGCCGAGCGCCACGACTTCGTCATCGCGGCGGATGAATGCTACGCGGAGCTGTATCGCGACGACGCGGCGCCGCCGCCCTCGCTGCTGCAGGCCGCGCTGGCCAGCGGCCACGACCGGTTCCAGCGCTGCATGGTGTTCCACTCGTTGTCGAAGCGTTCGAGCGTGCCCGGCCTGCGCTCCGGCTTCGTCGCCGGCGATCCCGCGCTGATCAGGCCCTACCTGCTCTACCGCACCTATCACGGCTGCGCGATGGCGGTTCCCACCCAGCTCGCCAGCATCGCCGCCTGGAACGACGACGCGCACGCCGCGACCAACCGGGCGCTGTACCGCGAGAAATTCGCGCGCGTGGTGCCGATACTCGCGCCGCTGCTCGACGTGCTCGAGCCGGATGGCGGCTTCTATCTCTGGCCCGACGTGCAGCGCGACGACGAGGCATTCGCGCGCGAGCTGTTCGCCGAACAGAACCTCACCATCCTGCCCGGCAGTTACCTGGCCCGCGACACCAACAGCGGCAATCCCGGCCGCGGCCGCGTGCGCATCTCGCTGGTGGCGTCCGTCGAGGAGTGCGTGACCGCCGCGCACCGTATCCGTCAATTCCTGGAGAGGCATCCGTGACCGACCTGACTACCCTGGCAGCCACCATCGATGAGGCGTTCGAACGCCGCGCCGAGATCAGCGCGAAGAGCGCGCCGCCGGCGCTGCGCCACGCCATCGAGGAGTGCATCGAGCTGCTCGATTCCGGCCGCGCGCGCGTCGCCGAGAAACGCGCCGGCCAGTGGATCGTGAACCAGTGGTTGAAGAAGGCGGTGCTGCTCTACTTCCGCACGCACGACAACACGCTGATCGAGGCGGGCTACACGCGCTTCTACGACAAGGTACCGCTGAAATATGCCGCCCGCTCGCAGGCCGACGACGGGCGGCTGCTGACCTCCGGCAGCACGCGTGTCGTGCCGCCGGCCGTGGCACGGCGCGGCTCGTTCGTCGCGCCGAACGTCGTGCTGATGCCGAGCTACGTGAATATCGGCGCCTACGTGGACAGCGGCACCATGGTGGACACCTGGGCCACGGTCGGTTCCTGCGCGCAGATCGGCAGGAACGTGCACCTCTCCGGAGGCGTCGGCATCGGCGGCGTGCTCGAGCCGCTGCAGGCGGGTCCCACCATCATCGAGGACGACTGCTTCATCGGTGCCCGCTCGGAGGTCGTCGAAGGCGTGATCGTCGAGCAGGGCTCGGTGATCTCGATGGGTGTGTTCATCGGACAGAGCACGAAAATCTACGACCGTACGACCGGCCAGGTGATCCAGGGACGAGTGCCGGCGGGTTCGGTGGTGGTATCGGGGTCGATGCCCTCCTCCGACGGAAAATATTCGCTGTACTGCGCCGTGATCGTGAAGCGCGTCGATGCGCAGACGCGTGCGAAGACTTCGATCAACGAGCTTTTGAGAGCGGACTGAGATAGGTGATGTCGAACGGACCCATGCCCTGCGCCTGAACGATTGCCGCTGCCCTATCCAGTTGGCCGCGGAACGATTGCGGGCCGGCCGCGAAAGCCTTCCGCGGATCGCGGCCAGTGTCGGTTGCGAATCCGAAGCGGCCGTCAATCGCGCATTCAAGCGGATCACCGGGACGACGCCGGGCAACTGGCGCGCGGGCTCGGCGCCCGTCGGCCAGCATTCCGTGGCTAGGGACGATTCTTGACGGACAGGCTGGCGGACACGACGTCCGTCACGGTCGGCTCGAACTGCCCGCCAATGAAGCTCACGTGTCGCGCGATGTTGCGCGCGTGATCTCCGATGCGTTCGAGCGACCGCATGATGAACGCGGCCTCGATGGTCGCCTGCAGTCGTCGCGGGTCTTCCATCGCGTGCGTCAGCAGGCGCCGCAGCGCATTCGCGTACTCGACGTCCATGTCTGCGTCCTGCTTCACGACCGCTGCCGCGGCCACCGGCTCCAGCCGATCGAACGCCTGCAGCGCGGAGCGAACCGTGGCCACCGCAAGCCGTCCCAGCGCCCGCGCCTCGCGCGCGGTTGCCGCACCGGGGCGAAAGCCGCTGGTCTCCGAATCGGCCAACACCGTGAGCGCGAGCTTCTTGGCCTCGTCCGCCGCCCGTTCCAGCTCCGTCACGACCTTGTCGATCGCGAAGATCGCGCGCAGATCCTGCGCCACCGGCTGGCGCCTGGCGATCAACTGCAGGGCGGCCGTCTCGATCTGCGCGTCATAGGAATTGATCCTGCGCTCGCGCTCCAGCACCAGCGTCGCCGCCGAACGATCCCAGTTCGAATAGGCATTGACCGCCAGTTGCACCTGCTCGATCACCAGCGCACCCATGGCCACCGCCTGGATGTGCAGCGACGAGAGGTCGCCGTCAAAGGCGCGCGCGATGTGACCTTCGAGACTCAGGGCCATGAGTGCGGCGTTCCTCAGCCGAAGCGCCCGGTGATGTAGTCCTCGGTGAGGCGATGCCGCGGATTCGTGAAGATGCGGTCGGTCTCGCCCACTTCGATAAGGTCGCCGAGATGGAAATACGCCGTGCGCTGCGAGACGCGCGCGGCCTGCTGCATCGAGTGCGTCACGATCACGATGGCATAGCTCTGGCGCAGCTCTTCCATGAGATCCTCGATGCGCGCCGTGGCGATCGGGTCGAGCGCCGAGCACGGCTCGTCCATCAGGATCACTTCCGGATTGACGGCGATGGTGCGCGCGATGCACAGGCGCTGCTGCTGGCCGCCGCTCAGCGAGGTGCCGGGCTGCGCCAGCCGGTCCTTGACCTCCTCCCACAACCCGGCGCGCTGCAGCGAGCCGTGCACGATCTCGTCGAGCTCGACGCGGTCGCCGGCCAGTCCGTGGATGCGCGGGCCATAGGCGACATTCTCGTAGATCGACTTCGGGAAGGGATTCGGCTTCTGGAACACCATGCCGACGCGCGCGCGCAGCTGCACCACGTCCTGTTTCTTGTCGTGGATGTCCTTGCCGTCGAGCAGGATCGATCCCTGCACGCGTGCGCCCGGAATGGTGTCGTTCATGCGGTTCAGGCAGCGCAGGAACGTGGACTTGCCGCATCCCGACGGGCCGATCATCGCCAGCACCTGATTCCTGGCGATGTCGATGCCCACTTTCCTGATGGCGTGCTTCTCGCCGTAGTACACGTCGACGTCGCGACACCGGAATACGGGATCGTCCACCGCGATGTTGCCCACCGTCCTGCCGGCCTCGACGGACACCTCCATCGCGCCCGCGCTTTCCGTCATGCGCCCACTCGGTTTGAGTCTGATATCCGCTCGCTCGGCTTGTGCAGCTTCCATTGGATCACCACCGTCGTTCGAATCGTTTGCGAAGGATGACCGCCGTCGTGTTCATGACCACCAGGAAGGCGAGCAACACGATGATGGCGCCCGAGGTCTTCTCGACGAAGCCGCGCTCGGGACTGTCGGACCAGAGATAGACCTGCACGGGCAGCACCGTCGCGGCGTCGGTGATGCCTTTGGGGATGTCGACGATGAAGGCGACCATGCCGATCATCAGCAGCGGCGCGGACTCACCGAGTGCGCGCGCCATGCCGATGATGGTGCCGGTCAACATGCCGGGCATGGCCAGCGGCAGCACGTGATGCGTGACCACCTGGATCTTCGAGGCGCCCATGCCGAGCGCCGCCTCGCGGATAGAGGGCGGCACCGCCTTGAGCGCCGCACGCGAGGCGATGATGATGGTGGGCAGTGTCAGCAGCGTCAGTACCAGCGCACCGACCAGCGGCGCGGAACGCGGCAGCCCGAAGAAGCCGATGAACACCGCGAGGCCCAGCAGGCCGAACACGATCGACGGCACGGCCGCGAGATTGTTGATGTTGACCTCGATGAGATCGGTCCAGCGGTTGCGCCGCGCGAACTCCTCGAGGTACACCGCGGCCGCCACGCCGATCGGGAATGACAGCAGCAAGGTCAGCAGCAGCGTGTAGAACGATCCGACCACGGCGCCCCAGATGCCCGCATTCTCGGGCTCGCGCGAATCGCCGCGCGTGAGGAAAGCGCGGTTGAACTTGAATGCGAGCGCGCCTTCGGCGGCCAGCGTGTCCACCCAGCCGAGCTGTTGATCGGATAGCGGACGCTCGCCCTCGCTCAGCGATCGATCCACGCGCCCTTTCTGCAGCAGGTCCACCGAGTCGCTGGCAGCGAGCCACTCCGACCGCGTCGTGCCGATCAACGCGGGATCCGCAAGCACCTGCCGCTGCAATTCAAAGGACGCTCCGCCGCTCACCAGCCGGGTGAGCGCGCGCGTCGCCGCGCGCCCTTCCACGGCCGGAAACTTCTGCTTGAGCGCGGCACGGATCAATGCCTGGTAGTCCGCGCCCCGCAGCTCGTCGGGCTTGCGTGTGCCGGCCGGGTCGATGATCGCCGGGTCGTAGAACACGTCGAGCCTGAGCTCGGTCTGGCGGAACGCACCCAGGCCGTTCGAGAAGATCACGGAGAACAGATAGAAGAGGAACACCATGCCGGCGATGACGGCCGACAGGCCGTAGGCACGGAATCGACGCTCGGCCCAATACCGGCGCCGCAGGCTGCGGGCCACGATGGCCTGCGTCTCCTGCGCGGTGCGGCGCGGCTTATTCATATTGCTCCCGGTATTTGCGCACGATGTGCAGCGCGAGCACGTTCAGGGCCAGCGTGACCAGGAACAGCACCAGGCCGAGCGCGAACGCGGCCAGTGTCTTCGGACTGTCGAACTCCTGGTCCCCGACCAGCAGCGTGACGATCTGCACGGTGACGGTGGTCACCGCCTCGAGGGGATTGAAGGTCAGATTCGCGGCCAGTCCCGCCGCCATCACCACGATCATGGTCTCGCCGATGGCACGCGACACGGCCAGTAACACGCCGCCGACGATCCCGGGCAACGCAGCACGCAACACCACTTGCTTGACGGTCTC
>DASTRL010000247.1:0-4222 GCA_035761265.1 Steroidobacteraceae bacterium | reverse complement strand
TATAGCGGTGCCGGGGAAGGAAAGAAAAGGGAAATGGGGACATTCCTGATTTGCCCGCTCCGCGGGCAAACGGGGACGCACCTGCCGCAGGTACGTCCCCGTTTGCTAGCAAATCAGGAATGTCCCCATTTCCCTTTTCTTTCCTTCCCCGGCACCGCTATACCTTTCGCAGGCGTTCCTGGGTCGCGGGCGAGAACCACAGCTCCACACCCATGGCTGCGAACTCGCGCTCCTTCATTGTCGCGAGGCCCGGGTTGCCGAACAGATCGATGAGGTCGCGCCGCACCAGCGCACGCGTGCGCAGCATCGGATCGCGCGGCAGTGCGCAGAGCTCGCGCGCGATGTCGAGCGCGCGCTTTGCAACTTGCGAGACGTCACACAGCTCATCGACCAGCCCGACGCGCAGCGCCGTGGCCGGATCGATCAGCGCACCGCGCGTCAGCAGCTGCGCGGCATGCCCGCCCACCAGCCGCCGGAACGCGCCATGGATCGGCGGCCCGGGGATCAATCCGACATGCACTTCGTTGAGCCCGAGGCGGAAGTCGCCCTGCGCCATCACGCGGTAGTCGCCATGGATCGCGAGCACGGTTCCCCCCGCCGGCGAATGGCCGGTGAGGCCAAAAACGACCGGCACCGCCGAATGCGCGATGGCATGTTGCGTGCGCCACAACTCGATGAACACCGCGTACACGCCGTCCCGATCGAGCTTCAGCATGCCGCGCACGTCGAGCCCCGCCGAGAAAAGTCCCGGCTGCCCAGTGATCACGATGGCGGCCTGATTCGCCGCCGCCTTGATCGCCTCCGCGAGAGAGCGCAGCACCTGCGCATTCAGCGCATTCACCGGCGGACGCGCGAGCTTCAGCTCGCGTATCCGGCCCGCATCGGCAGAGTCACCGAACGAATGGTCCTGGATCTCCAACATGCTCATTCTCCATCCGCGTGGCCCGCGATGATCTCGCGAAGCACGGCCGTCGCAAAACTGCCGGCTGGCAGCATGAAGGCGAGCTCGAGGACCTGCTGGTCGTACGCGTGCCGCAATTCGCGCACCCGCATGCGCAACGGCCGGCGCTCCGAATTCATCCTCGCCGCACGGACCACGGCCATTGCTTCGGGATACTCCGCGGCAACACCCTCTTCCAGCGCACGTACCGCGCCCTGCGCCATCGACTCACCCTCGCCCGCCAGCGGTGCCGTGGGATGGATGTCGAGCGCGGCGCAGCGACGCTCGAGCTCGGCATCCGGCATCTCCACCGCGAACACGCTGCCCCGTGCGTCGAGATTGGCCACGTCGCCGGCGAGCAGGCGATCCCAGTTACGTTGCTCGACGCGCGCCGCCAGGATGGCATTGAAAATGACACTGCGAGCCGCGGACAGCGCGAATCCCTGGTCGGAGCGGCCACGGCCGCGCGGCGAGCGTCCTGCGGCGATGCTCTCCGCCGCGCGCAAGACGTCCGCGAGATTGCCCGCGTCACGACCGAAACGCTGCGGGCCGAAGTAGTTGGGCACGCCGCCGGCGGCGATGGCCGCCACGCGCTCGCGCAGGGCCTGCGGATCACAATGCACCTGCCGCACCGTGATGACGAAGCGGTTTCCTGCGAGCGCGCCGCGCGGCAGCTTCCGCTGGTGCTCGGCCGCGGCCAGCACTTCGAAACCTTCGCCGGCTGCGCCGATGAACTCCTCGGCCGCGCGCCTGCCACGCGGCACCGTGAACGCCTGCGTGGTCACCGCGTTGCGGTCCTTGAGCCCCGCGAACCCCACTTCGAAAGGCTTGCAGCCGGCAATGCGCGCCAGCTCGCGGGCCACCCATTCGGTATTCGCCCCGCGCTTGCGGACTTGCAGCAAGGCGTGCGGACCAGAGCCGCTGGCACTGAACCCCAGAACTTCCTCGACGATGAAATCGTCCGCCGAGGCGCGCAACGTGCCGCGCGCGAGTGGCCCGCCGCCCCAGGCGGCCGGTGGATCCAGCGCCGCCCGGCGCCAATGCGATGGGATCATCAGTGCGGCAGACTCATCAGGGCTTGTCGGCCGCCGCTTCCAGCAGCACCACGGCCTGCGCGGCGAGGCCTTCGCTGCGGCCGATGAAACCGAGATGCTCGGTCGTGGTCGCCTTGATGTTCACCTGGTTCTCGGTGACGCCCAGCATCTGCGCCAGCGAACGGCGGATCTCGAGCCGGTAGGCAGACACCTTCGGCGCCTGCGCCAGCAACGTGATATCGACATTGCCCACCTTGTACTTGCGCACCGCGAGCATCTCCAGCACGGCGGCGACGAAGCGGCGGCTGTCGGCGCCCTTCCATACGGCGTCGGTGTCGGGGAAATGCATGCCGATGTCGCCCAGGCCAGCAGCGCCGAGCATCGCGTCGCACAGCGCGTGCAGCACCACGTCGCCGTCGCTGTGCGCGAGCACGCCGCGCGTGTGCGGAATGCGGATGCCGCCCAGGACCACCGAGTCTCCGGGGCCGAAGGCATGCACATCGAAGCCGGAACCGATTCGCATCAAACTACTCCCTGCGTATTCCGAGGATGGCGCCCGCCAGCACCAGGTCGTCGGCGGTCGTCACCTTGATGTTGTCCGCCCGGCCGGCGATGAGCCGCGGACGCTGGCCCGACCACTCGATGGCCTGAGCTTCGTCCGTGGGCACGCGCCCCGAATTCAGTGCCGCCTCGAGCGCGCGCAGCAGCACGCCGAAGCGAAACACCTGCGGAGTCGCGGCGCGCCACAGGCCGTCGCGGTCGAGCGTGGCGTCCACGTGCGTGACCTGGCTGCCCGGCTCGAGCGCGCGCTTCAACGTGTCCGCGAGCGGCATGGCCAGCAGACCGCCGACCGGATGCGCCGCGAGCTCGCGCTTGAGCAATGCGAGATCAGAGCTCGCGAAGCAGGGACGCGCCGCGTCGTGCACCATGATCCAGTCGTCGTCGCGCACGCGCGTGGCGAGCGCCCGCAGCGCGTTGCGCACCGAGTGCGCGCGCTGTTCGCCGCCTTCGGCGGTCTCGATGAGGCGTGATCGGCGCGCCGCGATGCCCGGCCATGCGGCATCCTGCGCCGACAGTGCCACGACAATGCCGGCGCAATCCGGATCGGACTCGAACGGCGCGAGCGCGTGTTCGATGACGGTCGAACTACCGAGCGGTGCATATTGCTTGGGCGAGGCCGACGCGAAGCGCCGCCCGCTGCCGGCGGCAGGAATGACCAGGAAGTAGCGCATGCGGCGCGCAGCTTACCGTCAACGGGCAGCGGTTTGCGTGCGCTCGGGGGGCTTTGCCGGCGTGGTCAGGGTCTGCGGGCGGGCCGGCACCACCTGGTAGAAGGTCTCGTTGCGGCCGATCATGCCGAGCTCGCTGCGCGCGCGCTCTTCGATGGCCGCCATGCCTGCTTTGAGGTCCGCGACCTCCGCGACCATTTCCTGGTTGCGCGCCACGAGCTCCTGGTTCTCGGCCTTCTGGCGCTCCACGGCCTGCGACAGCCGCGTCACCTCGCGCACGCCATCGCCCGACAGCCACAGCCGGTACTGCAGCATCAGCACGACGGCCAGCAGGCTCATCGCCAGCCACTTCATGACCGGCACCCCGAAGTTTGCGCCGCGCTCTTCACCATGGGCAGTAGACTAAACTAAACTAAGTTCACTGTGAAGCCCGGCAAGATCAACATCCACCAGGCCAAGACGCACCTGTCGCGGCTGATCGAGGACGTGGCGAGCGGCAACGAAGTGCTGATCGCCAAGGGCGGCCGACCCATGGCGCGGCTGGTGCCGCTCGGGCGCGATGACACGCCGCGTCGGCCCGGGTTACTGAAGGGAAAGCTGCGGATCTCGGATCAGTTCGACCTGCCCGAGGCGCGGTTCTAGGGGCGCCCTCCCCTATTCCGTACTTTTCAAATGCGCCTGTTGCTCGATACGCAGATCTTTCTCTGGTGGCTCGCGGACTCGCGCAAGCTCGGCAAGCCGGCGCGCGAGCTGATCGAATCGGCCGACGAGGTCTACGTCAGCGCGGCCTCCATCGTCGAGTGCGAGCTCAAGATCGAGGCCGGGCTGCTCGAGGCGGACCCGCAGGAGCTGGTGCGCGGCATCGCGGCGAGCGGGTTCAAGGAGCTTCCGGTGCGCGCACGGCCCGCGGCCGCGGCGGCCTCGCTGAAGCGCGCCGAGGGCGCGGACGGCTTCGACCGGCTGCTGGTGTCGCAGGCCATGGCCGAGCCGCTGCGATTCCTCACGGCGAATGAGGCGCT
>DASTRL010000246.1:0-4911 GCA_035761265.1 Steroidobacteraceae bacterium | reverse complement strand
GGAAGGTCCAGCGGCCCCGGCGTGTCGACGTGCGTCGAATCGATCTCGATGCATCCTTCCGGAAGCTTGCGGCGGACGAAGGCCGTGCCGCGCAGGTCCGTGATCTCATCGATGCCGGCGCCGCCCGCGAGGCGATGCGCGATCTCGACGATCTGCCGCTCGGCGTTGCCGAACACCAGCAGATCCGCCTTGGCGTCCAACAGCACGGAGCGCCGCACCTTCTCGCTCCAATAGTCGAAGTGTGCGATGCGCCGCAGCGACGCCTCGATGCCACCGATCACGATGGGCACGTCCCTGAACGCCTCGCGCGCGCGCTGCGCGTACACGACCACGCTGCGATCCGGCCGCTTGCCGCCGACTCCGCCCGGCGTGTACGCGTCATCCGAGCGGATGCGCTTGTCGGACGTATAGCGGTTCACCATGGAGTCCATGTTCCCGGCGGTGATGCCGAAGAACAGGTTGGGCCGGCCTAACTGCCTGAAGGGCTCGGCGCTGTGCCAGTCCGGCTGCGCGATGATGCCGACGCGAAAGCCCTGCGCTTCCAGCAGCCGGCCCATGATGGCCATGCCGAAGCTCGGGTGATCGACGTACGCATCGCCGGTGACGATGATGACATCGCAACTGTCCCAGCCGAGCTGCTCCATCTCCGCGCGCGACATGGGCAGGAACGGCGCGACACCGAAGCGCGCGGCCCAATGCTTGCGATAGCTGGTGAGTTCCCTGGCGGCGGCGAACATCGAACGACTCCCAAGCGGAATGGAGTCGGAGCCGGGCCTGCGGGGCGGTCCTGACACATATATATGTATCGCCGCGGGCTCGATTCGCGCCGGAGCTTACGCCGGCGAACACCATTCCTGTAAAACAGGTTTCCTCCAGGGTCGGGCATGTCACAAACCATGCCCTAATGCCAGAGGCGGTCAGGGGCGCGAGTGTAAGGACGCGCGGCCGGAAGTCAAAAACCCTCGAAAAACAGCGCCTGCGAGGCCGCGGAATACGGATATGAGTCGCCCGGGAAAGAAATGGATCGTCGCCGGCACCGCCCTGGGACTGGTGGTGCTCGCCATTTTCGGGTTCGCGCTGCACCGGGCCGGGCAGGCATCCGCGTTTGCGCGACTGCCCGTGCGCGAGCAGAACCTGGCGGTCTTCGATGCGGCCTGCGCGCTGCTGGAGTCGAACTACTACGCGCCCGAGGTGTTCCAGCGACCCGCATGGCAGGAGCTCAAGCGGCATTGGCGCGAGCAGGCCGCAGTGGCGCAAGGCGGCGGACTCCTGTACTTCAACGTGCTGCAGAATTTCGCTAACCGGTTCCCTGCTTCGCACGTGTACTTCCTGCAACCTCCGAAAGAGGGTGCGGCCTCCACGGCAGCGCGCCGGCAACCGACTGCGGCCGAGGAGCGATTCGCGGCGCTGATAGTCGGCGGACCCGGATTCGACCAGGATCAAGTGCGCCGCGGCGAGGCAAGGTTGAGCATCGTTGGTGACGTCGTGCGCGGTTCGCCGGCAGAGCGCGCCGGAATCACACCAGGCTGGGCACTGAAGGATTCCACCATCAACGGGGACGGTGTCCACGTGCATTTCCGCGGCACGTTCTGGCCGCTCGATCCGGTGGCCTCGCAACTCTACGAACGTAGTGGACACGTGACGGACGGCGGAATCCCGACCGTGACCGTCGCGTACGATCACGAACTGCTCGAGCCGCGCAACGATTTCGAGCTTCGCCAGCTTCCGGACGGCGCCACGTACCTGCGCTTCGACGGCTTCGAGGACTGGGGCAAGGTGAGCCGGGTACTCGATGCGATCGACGCGGCCAGTCCGCAGGGCCTGGTGCTCGACCTCAGGCACAATGCCGGCGGTCGCTCCTTCTACCTTGGCCGCGTGCTGGGCAGGTTGTTGGGCGCGGTGGACGTGGGCGAATCCATCAGCCGCGAAAAACGCACGCCGGTCGGCGGTCTGCTGATCAGCGGCGGACACTACGAAGGTCCCCTGATCGTGCTCACGGGCCCTGCGACTGCGAGTTCCGCGGAGATCACGGCGGCCGCCGTGCAGGATCTGAGACGGGGACTGGTCATCGGGCGCGGCACCAGCGGAGCCGTGCTCAGCGGGCAATTCTTCGATCTGCCCGACGGCGGCAGGCTGGCGGTGCCCGTCGCGGACTACAGAAGGAAGGCAGGCAAGCGCATCGAGGGCGTGGGCGTCCAGCCGGACATCTGGGTGCTGCCGACTCTGGAGGACGTGCGCGCCGGCGCCGATCCGGTGCTCGATCGCGCCGTGCTGGAGTTGCGCAAGGGGTGGGCCGCGCGCCTCAACGCGCGCGGCTGATCGGCGCGAAGACGCTGAGCAACAGCCAGCCGGCAAACGCGCGGCGCGCCTCGGCCGTGCCGTGGACCTGCAGCCGCCCGGCGCGAATTTCCTCGCGGATCGGACGGATGCCGCGCCAGACCTCCGCCATCACGCGCACACGCGTCGTCACGCGCACCGCCGGCTCGAAGCCCGGATCCTTGAGGCATACATCGACGCGCCCTGCCTGATGCACCAGCCAGAAGCGGCGCTGCTTCGCGGGCGCGTCGCTGAACTCGATGGCGATGACCGTCCGCCCCGGTGGCATCGCTTCCGTGTTGAGCCGGCGATGCATGGCCCACACCAGCCAGCCGGGGTCGAGATCCGCGGGTCGGATGTCGCGTGCCCAACGCTGGCCCCATTGACCGATGGCGCCGATCACCGCGCGCAACTCTTCGCCGGCAGTCGTCAGCCGGTAGTCGGCGCCGCGCACGGCATCGTTCGACCGGCGCTCGATGACGCCGGCGGCCTCGAGCGTCCGCAGGCGGTCTTTGAGCAGCGTGGCCGACAGGCGTGGCACGCCGCGCCGGATTTCGTTGAAACGTCGCGCGCCGGCGAGCAGCTCACGCACGATCAGCAGCGTCCAACGCTCGGCGAGCACTTCGGAGGAAAGGGCAACGGGACAGAACTGGCCGTATTCCTGGCGCATCGGTTACAGCATTGCGCTGCGGCATGCTTTCGGCAAGTGGTCGCACGGTCCAGATTTCGGACTGGCCGACGTGACGCAGCAGCGCGCAGACTGCGGCGCATCGACGCACCCGGAGGTCTGCCATGCGCACGCGCAACTCATTCGACCTGTCCCGCCGATCGCTGCTGCTGACGGGCTGTGCCGCACTCTCGGCGAGCGTGGCGCGCGGCGAGACTGCGCGACCCGCGCACCTGGCGCGCAAGTTCGACGCGCAGCGCTTCGTGGAGGATTGCAAGGGCGCCGCGGCCGAAGCTGATTCACAGCGTGCCATCCAGGAGCTGTTGCAGCGCGAGCTGGCGGATCGCGACGCGGTGCTGTCCGGCCTCGGGGCTCCTGTCAAAGGCGGCCTCCGCGCGATGTACCAGTCACCCGAGCTGACCATCCTCAACATCGTCTGGTCGCCGCTCATGCAGTTGCTGCCGCACGAGCACAATATGTGGGCGCTGATCGGCATCTACACCGGGCGTGAGGACAACATCTTCTGGCGACGTGGCGCGGGTAGTTTGACGGCGGTGGGCGCGACCGCGCTATCGGCGGGCAGCGTGACACCGCTGTCGCGCGACGTGATTCATTCCGTCAACAATCCGATCGAGAAGCTGACGGGCGCGATACACATCTACGGCGGCGACTTCTTCAAGGTACATCGCAGCGAGTGGAATCCGGAAACGCTCGAGGAGCGTGCTTGGGACATCCGCGAGGCCGTGCGCAATTTCGAGCAGTCGAATGCGCGGTTCTACGGGGCAGCGGGAAGGAACTGCCCTCCGCCGTCCAGCTGAGGCCTGTCCCCGTTTGCTGGGAAAGGGGGACTGTCCCTCTTTCCCAGGAAAGAGGGACTGTCCCCATTATTCCTTTCCGACTACCAGCCGGTTCAAGAGCACGTTGTCGTCGATGCGCCAGACCTTGATCACGTGCTTGCCCGCGGTGACGCCGGGGAATCTCGCCTGCAGCGCGAACTCGTTGTCGATCACGGCCTGCGACCAGTCGCGCGTTTCCTGTGACGTGGGCTGGCCGGGTGACGGGGTGAGGCGCATCGACAAGGTCTGCATCGCGGCGTCGTCGAGCGACACGCCGATGCGCACGTCGACGCCGCCAGAAGTATTCAGCGTCGGCAGCAGATGCAGCGCGATGCCGACGTCGCCCGGTGTCTCCACGGTCAGGTCGTATTCCAGGTAGACGCTGTCGGACTGCGCGGTCGCGGGCCGGCCCTGGGGCAACGCGACGACGGTGCCGAGGCCGCGGCCGAGATTCGCGATCGCATGCCATTCGAGGCCGTCTTTTCCTCGAGCGCGCGCGAAGCGTGTCGCCTCGATGACCAGCCGCGTCGAAGACTGCGCGGGGTCGGTGGGCGATGCGAACAGGATGTCCGGCGGTTCGGCGGAAGAAGCGACCCGCCGCACCTCCGGCATCACATCCTTCTCCGGCTGCTGCCAGGTGGTGTACCCGATGTGGGTCTGCAACATCATGCCGTCCCACTTGCCGCCGTTGAGCGCGTGGTACTGCGCGGCGATCTCGTGGTCACGCTTGAAGGCCGCCTCGGCGCGATCCGCGAACAGATTGGCGCGCGGATCATTGGCCGCGGCCAGCCGGCGGTTCCACGCCACCGCATAGTAGAGCTGGTAGAGATTGCCAAGCGCGGTGATCGGATGCTCGACGAGCTGGAAGAACGCATCGCGCTGGCCGGCGGGGACGTGCGATCGCACCTGAAGCAGGTCGCCGACCAGCCCCTGCCACTGCGCCATCAGCGCGCCGAACTCGCCGCCATCGAGCTTCTCGCCGCTGCCCTCACCCAGCGGGAACGTCGACGCATCGATCAACTCCGGTTTGCGCAGCGAGGCGAGCTGGCTGTAGCGCGTCAGCAGGTCCGCGATCTGCCGCGCTTGTGTGTC
>DASTRL010000245.1:0-5635 GCA_035761265.1 Steroidobacteraceae bacterium | reverse complement strand
GTGAATTCCGTGAGCGATGCGGGGTTCCCGGTCGGCAGCTTCGATTGCAGGAGCGCGGGCTGATGCCGTGCTATCTGGCGCTGTTCCGCGGCATCAACGTCGGCAAGGCCAGGCGCATCGCCATGGCCGATCTGCGCGCGCTGCTCGAGGACCTCGGCTTCACGCAGGTGAAGACGCTGCTCAACAGCGGCAACGCGGTATTCACGGCCGCACGCTCGAAGCCGGCGGCGCTGGCCGCGCGGATCCGCACGGCCGTGGAGAAACAGCTGGGCGTGGATGCGCTGGTCATCGTGAAGTCGGCGCAGGAGGTCGCCGGCATCGTGGCGGGCAACGCCCTCGAAAAGCTCGCGACCGACCACTCGCGGCTGCTGGTCGCCATGACCGGCGATGCGAAAACCCTGGCCGCGGTGCGGCCGCTCGCGGCCAAGGACTGGGGCGGCGAAAGGCTGCATGTCGGCAGGCACGCGGCGTACATCTGGTGCGCCAATGGCATCCTCGAAAGCACGCTGATCTCGGCGCTGCTCGGGGACCTCGACGGCGGCGGTACCACGCGCAATTGGGCGACCCTGAACAAGATCCATGTCTTGATGCAGGAATGACCAACGGTAGCTAGCGGCGGACGGGCGGCGGGACTCCCGACGAACGGCCGAATGCCTCGGACCACGGACATCCCGCCCGCGTCGATCGGCGCGTATATTCGGTTCCATGAGCGGAATCGAAAACCACGTCGACTGGACCGCAGCTTCGACGCCGCGCAACGAGCGGGTCGGCCCCGGGCTCGCGCCTCCCAAGACCCCGCCCGCCGCCACGTCGCGCCGCAACGTCATGGATACCTTGCTGGGCGAGAACAAGCTCACGGCCATCGACATCGCCGGCGGCGATCCCTACAACGCGACGGGAAGGCTGTTCCGCCGCTGAGCCGGGTTACCGCGGGTCGCCGCCAACCCGCTAGACTTGCGGGCCCATGAAACTCGCCGTCGTCATCCTCGCTGCCGGACAGGGCAAGCGAATGAAATCCGCACTTCCGAAGGTCCTGCAACCGCTCGCCGGGCGGCCGCTGCTGTGGCACGTGGTCAGCCGCGCGCGCGAGCTCGGGGCGGCCTCCATCCACGTGGTCTACGGCCACGGCGGCGAGCAGGTCCGCAAGGCCATGGCCGATGCGGACCTGCAGTGGGCCTTGCAGGCCGAGCAGCTCGGCACCGGCCATGCGCTCATGCAGGCCATGCCGCAGGTGGCCGACGATGCGCTGGTGCTGGTGTTGTACGGCGACGTGCCGCTGATCGATCCGCGTACCTTGCGGCAGCTCATCGACAGCGCGGGTCCGACGTCGCTCGGACTGCTGACCGTGATGCTGGATGACCCCACCGGCTACGGTCGCATCGTGCGCGACGCGCACGGCGCCATCCAGAAGATCGTCGAGCAGAAGGACGCCGGCCAGGAGCAGCTCGGGATCCGCGAAGGCAACAGCGGCATCCTCGCGGCGCCGGCCAAACTACTGCGCCGCTGGCTCGGCGAGCTGAAGAATGCCAACGCGCAGGGAGAGTACTACCTGACGGACGTCATCGCGATGGCGGTGGCGGAGCAGGTGAAGGTCACGGGACTGGTGTCGCCAACCGTGGCCGAGACGCTGGGCGTCAACGACAAGGTGCAGCTCGCCCAACTCGAAGCGCTGCACCGCGCCGCTCGCGCGCGGCAGCTCATGCAGGACGGCGCCACGCTCGCCGATCCGGCGCGCATCGACGTGCGCGGCGAGGTCACGGTGGGACGCGATGTGTTCATCGACGCCAACGTGCTGTTCGAAGGCAAGGTCACGCTCGGCGACGGCGTGCAGGTGGGAACCAACGTGATCCTGCGCGACGTCAGCGTCGGTGCGGGCAGCGTCATCCACGCGAACAGCATCCTCGAGCACAGCCAGGTCGGGCCCGACAACGCCATCGGCCCCTATGCGCGCCTGCGGCCGGGATCGAAGACCGGCAAGGGCGTGCACATCGGCAATTTCGTGGAGCTCAAGAAAACCGAGATCGCCGACGGCAGCAAGGCCAACCATCTCACCTACCTGGGTGATGCCATCATCGGCAAGGGTGTGAACGTCGGCGCCGGCACCATCACCTGCAATTACGACGGTGTGAACAAATCGCAGACCGTCATCGAGGACGGCGCCTTCATCGGCTCCGGCAACATGCTGGTCGCGCCGGTGCGCATCGGCAAGGATGCGACCACGGGCGCCGGCAGCACCATCACGCGCGAGGCGCCGGATGGCAAGCTGACGCTGGCGCGCGCGCGGCAGAGCACGCTCGACGAATGGAAGCGTCCGCTTGCCAAACCGAAGACCTGAAGGAGCTGTCATGACAGGCGCACTGTGGATCGAGCTCAGCGGCGACATCATCATCGCGCGCGTGCGCGGCGAACCCACCATCGAGCTTCTGGCCGAATGCCAGTCGCAGGTGATCCAGCTGGCGCGCGATGCCGGTCGCGCGCGCGTGCTCTACGACGTTCTCGAGATGCACCCGCCGAATGTGGACGTGCCCTGGTCGCAGCGCGCGCTGGACGAAAAGCTCGGCGATCTGCGGCTGCGCCGCGCGATCGTCGTGCCGACCGCGAAGCTGGCGTACCTGGCGCGCCTCGCCTTCGGCGATGGCGACTACCGCGTCTTCTACAACGACATCGCGGCCGCGGTGAAATGGCTCACCGAGACGCCTCTGCCGGCGCGCCTTTCGAGCGTCAGTTAGCCCGGCCTCGCTCGACAGGCATGCACGCCACGCTCAGCGCGCTCGCGGCCTTCCCCGCCGAGCTCGAAAAACACTATGCGGCATTTCCACCGGACTTCGTGCATTGGGCGCCGCCGGCCTGGGACGGAGTGCCCAGCGAGCCCTTCACGGCCATCGAGCAGGTCTGTCACGTGCGCGACATCGAGATCGAGGGTTACCAGGTGCGCTTCCGTCGCACGCTCGAGGAGGACGAGCCGCTGCTGGCATCGATCGACAGCGAGGCGGTGGCCCGGCAGCGCGACTATGCCGGCAGCGACGTGCGGCGCGTGTTCGCCGCCTTCCGCGCTGCGCGCGCGCACACGCTCGATCTGCTGAGCGGCCTCGGGGCTGCGCAGCTGGCGCGACGCGCGCAGTTCGAAGGCTATGGGCCCGTCACCCTGCGCGCGCTCGTGCACTATCTATGCAGCCACGACCAGCAACATCTCTCGGGTCTGCAATGGTTGCTGGGCAAGATCGACGCGGCGCGCGCCTGAGGCGCTGGTGCCTCGGGACCACGGTTGCGGCGCTCGCGGCCGGCTCGGCCGTGGCGTCGGCCACCTGGTGCCTGGGGCTGGGGGCGCTCGGGCCGGTACGCACCGGCATGACCGTCGAGCAGGTGTTGCGGCTCGCGGACTTCGTGGGCATGGAGCGCAGCAAGCCGGCGGAAGAATGCTGGTACCTGCACTACCGGGCCCGGGGATCGGATTTCGATCTCATGATCATCGAGGATCGGGTGGTGCGCATCGAGCTCAAGGGCGCCTCCAGACTGCACACGTTCAGCGGCGCGCGCATCGGCAGCACGGAGCAGGAACTGCGCAGGCTGTATCGCGGCCTGCAGGTACAGCCGCACAAGTACGATCCCGATGGCCAAACGCTGACATTCCGCGCGGCGGACGGTGCATACGGACTGCGCTTCGAGACTTCGAGGCACCGGGTCACCGCCATCCAGTCCGGGCCGTGGGAGCATCTGAACTATGTCGAAGGCTGTAGTTAGGCTGCTGCTGCTGAGCCTCTGGTGCTGCGCGCCGCCATGCGGCGCGGGCCAACCGATCGAGACCGGGGATTTCCAGGTGCCGGCACTCGATCCGGGCATCGAGCTGCACCTTCGTCACGCGCAGCGCGTGGCGGGCGGCGCCGGCCGCATCGTCCTGTTCGTGCACGGCGCCACCTTCCCGGCGAGCAGCACGTTCGATGCGCCTCTGCCCAATGGCAGCTGGATGGACCGGCTGGCCGCGCTCGGCGCCGACGTGTACGCGCTCGACATCCGCGGCTATGGCGGCTCCACGCGGCCGGCGACGATGTCGCAGCCGCCGGCAGCGAGTGCGCCGTTCGCGCGAACGGTCGATGCCGTGCGCGACATTGCGGCCGCGGCCGACTTCATCCTGGCGCGCCGCAATGCACAGACGCTCGCGCTGATCGGCTGGTCCTGGGGCACGACCACGACGGCGGGCTATGCGGCCACGCATCCCGGCAAGGTCGACGCGCTGGTGCTGGTGTCACCCGTGTGGCTCGGCGTGCAGCCGCCCGGATACCAGGGCGGTTATCGGACCAGCACCCGCGAGTCGGCGCGCGCCTTCGCCATCGCCGGCATCCCGGCGGATCGCGTGGCCGATATCTCGCCGGCGGCGGACTTCGACACCTGGTGGCGAGCCACGCTGGCCACCGATCCTGAAGGCGCGCGCCGGACACCACCGGTGGTTCGTTCGCCCAATGGCGTGCTGCAGGATTTCGCGGAACTGTGGGCCGCGGGCAAGCCCAGCTACGACCCGGCGCAGATTCGCGCGCCGACGTTGCTGCTCGTGGGGGAGTGGGACGTGGTCACGCCGCCCACGATGGCGCGGGAACTGTTCGCCCGGCTCACGGGGGCGACGGATCGGCGGCTGATCCTGATGGCCGAGGCCACGCATTTCCTGGTCATCGAAAAGCACCGCCAGCGGGTCATGCGCGAAGTGCAGAACTTCCTCGATGAGCATTGAGACGGCGATCATCTGCCGGGTGCCGGAGGCCGAGCGCTACATCGCGCGCTATCGGGAGCGTTACGATCCTTCCGCGCGGCGCAACGTGCCCGCGCACGTGACCATTCTCTACCCCTTCCTGCCGCCGCAGGACGTCGACGCGCAGGTGCTCGAGCGGCTGCGCGAGATCGCCGCGGCCGTGCCGTGCTTCGACTATCGCATGGCCGAGACGCGGCGGTTTCCGGTCGCGCTGTATCTCGCGCCGCAGCCGGACAGCTACTTCGCGGCGCTCACGGATGCAGTGTGGCGCGCCTTTCCGGACTATCCACCCTTCGCGGGCAAGTTCGCGACCGTGGTGCCGCACGTCACCGTGGCGCACGGCGATGAACCGCAGCTCTGCGAGATCGAAATCGAACTGCGCATCGCGCTGCCAGGCGCCGGCATCCCCGCACGCTGCAGCGAGATGGTGCTGATCGAGAACTCCACCGGTCGCTGGGAAGAGATGCAGCGCTTCGCGCTCGGCGCGTCGTAGGCATCCCACAGCCGATGTCGGCATCCTGCGGCAGCCCGCGGCGGCGACGGCGTGTTTCACTCGCCGCATGATCCGCAAATTGAGCACCGGCCAATTCCGGCTGTATTCACGCAGGCCGAATCCGAAGACCGGCCGCCGGCGCAATCTCGGGACGTTCCCGACGCGTGCGGCCGCCGAGAAGCACGAGCGCGAAGTGCAGTACTTCAAGCGTCACTGATGCAGCCGGACGCCGCGGCGTAGACTTCGCCCCATGCAGGCGGGGCAGCCATGAAGGTCGAGATGGTGGACAGGCCGCAGATCCGGGTGGCCTGCCTGCGTCATACCGGTCCTCCCGGCGAGGCCGTCGGAAGATTCTGGCGACAGCGCGTCTCGCCCTGGCTGGCGGAGCACGGCATGCTCGA
>DASTRL010000244.1:0-7138 GCA_035761265.1 Steroidobacteraceae bacterium | reverse complement strand
AGCGCGTGCAGAACCCCGCGCCGACGAGCGCGTCGCCGTCAGGTCCGGGCAGCTAGGACGACGGAATGGCTTGGCCCGTGGCCTGCTTGTCCAGATGCGCGCGCAACTCGGCGGGGAGCTTCAATTGCGCGGCGAGCGAATCGAGATACGCCCGCTCGGTGGGGTCGTCCGGATCGATCGCGAGGCGGGATGCCAAATACACCTCACCCGCCTGCTGCGGAGTCGCGATCTTCGCGCTGAGCTGCGCCACATCGACCGGCCGCGACAAGAGATCGAACACATGCGCCTTCGCCGCTGAATCGAGCCCGGCGCGCTCGACTTCCGCGAAGAGTCGCCGCTGCTCCTCAGCATCCACGTGCCCGTCGGCTTTCGCCGCCGCGACCATCGCCTCGATGAGCACGAGCTCGAAAGGTCCGCCGCCGGCGGCGGGCGCGGCGTGCGGCAATTGCGCGGCGGGGACCTGTTCCAGCTCCGCCGGCGTCGCTTGTGGAGTGGCGTCGACCGGCCGACCCGCCTGATAGTTCTGATACGCGCGATGCGCGAGCGCGCCGAGCAGCGCCGCGCCGCCGTAGCCCAGCAGGCCGCCTCCCATCCGCTGCATCTTGCCGCTCCCGAGGAGCAGCCCGAGAAGTCCGCCGGCGATTGCGCCACCCGCAAACCCTTCCGCGCCGCTCGCGCGATCGAGCCGCTGCTTCGCGAGCTGTCCCATGTTGCGAAGTCCGCCGACGGTATTACCGCCGAGCATCTGCTCGAGCAATTGCTTCGGATCGACCATGTGGCACTCTCCTCGGCGTCAGGCGCCGTCCGGCAGCCAGAAGAATAGCTCGTTCCCGTCGACGTCGAGGATCGCGAGCGTGGGCTTGCCCCAATAAATTTGCGCCGTCTGAATGTTCTTCGCCTCGATATGCCGCCGCAGCGCTGGCGCCTGCTCGTGATCGAGACCGATGAAGACCCGGCCGTGACCCGCGCGCGCCGCTGTGTGCTCGTCGGTCTGATTCAGGATGAGCTCGAAGCCGAACAGGCTCACTTGGAACACGAAGGGGCGGTCGTTTTCCCGATAAGTCCAGTCCACCGTGAAGCCGAGCGATTCGGTGTAGAAGGCGAGCGAACGCGGCGCATCCCGGACGAAGAAGACGGTGCGCGGGTAGAAGTTGTCCATTTGGCCCCTCGGCCGTGGAGCTCGGCCGAGGCGCACTATCGCTCAGATTTGGCCGCTCGCCAAACGTGCTGCGCGTTCGCCCGCCATCTCCGGCGGTTTCGGGCGCGGCCGAAAAGGCCGGTAGGCGAAGCGCTTGCCCATCGCGGACAAGACCGTGCACTACCCGACCGACGGCGACGCCATGTGCGCCTCGTCGTCGGTTGGCAATCGTGTTACGACTTCTTCTTTGGCGTTCGCCACATTCGCGCTCCTTGAATGAATGAGGTTTCGCGAAACGAATCTTCGGTCTACATGCGAGCAAGACGAAAGCAAGGAGCGCATCCGTTACCGAGCTTCAAAATGGATTCCTACTGAATCCGACCTTGCGCGACCTTCGAACAGCGGCACCGTCGACTGCAGCAGGCGCGCCATAGTATCCATGAACGTTTTCACGCGAGCGGTTCGCCGAAGCTGCGGATGCGTGAGCAGCCAGAGCTCACTCTGCAGTTCGGACACCGGCGCTCCCACGCGAATGAGCTGCGGATCGGGGTCCGCGAGATAACAAGGCAGCACGGTGAGCCCGACACCGTTGCGAGCGGCCTCGCGCAAGGCGAACAGGCTGTTCGCGCGATACACGGCGCGTGAGAGCAGGTCCTTTTCTTCGAGCCAGCGTCGAGCCGGTGTGTGCGCGAGGCTCTCGTCCGGGACCGCCCAATCGTACCGACCGAGCGCTCCGGAGTCCGCGGCCTTAGTGTTACGCGAGCCGTAGACCGCCATCGCTACCGCCGAGATGCGCCGGCCGACCATCGACTGCGGCGGATCGCGGCTCGGGCGGATCGCGACGTCCGCTTCTCCCTTGTCGAGATCGAGCAGCGTATTCGACGCGGCTACTTCCAGCACGATCTGCGGATGGGCGCGTCTGAACGCGGCTAGAGGTGCAGAGAGAGGTCCATACAACAACGTATCCGTCGTGGTGATCCGCACGGTGCCCGCGGAGCGTTGATCCCTGCCGGCGATCCGCCGCTCTAGCGCGGCGATGTCGTGCTCGAGCCGCCCTGCCAGCGCGGTGACCTCCGCGCCGGCGGCAGTCGGCGTGTAGCCGTTGCGCCGGCGTTCGAAGAGCCGCACGCCCAGATGTCTCTCGATCTGATTCAGGCGCCGAAACACCGTGGCGTGGCTCACGTGCAGCCGTTCCGCCGCCGCGGCGAGCGTGCCGCCCTGACTCACCGCCAGCACGACGCGCAGATCATCCCAACCCAGTTGTCTTTCATTCATGCAAATGAGGCTTGCACGGATGCGCATTCTCTCCCGCGAGGCCGTGACCATACTGAGCGAGCCGAAACCCGGCAACTCTCAGTCAGGAATCTGGAGATCTCATGGCCGATCTGCTGTACATCGAGGCATCACCGCGCAAAGGGCGCTCGCACTCGATCGCGGTAGCACGTGAATTCCTGCGAGCCGCGCGCGACGCGCGCCCGGAGCTCACGGTCGAGACCATCGACTTGTGGAAGGAAGAGCTGCCGGCTTTCGATGGCGCGACCATCGAGGCCAAATACGCCATCCTCTCGAAGCAGACGCATACACCGGAGCAGGCGCGCGCGTGGGAGTCAGTGCAACGGATCATCGCGCGCTTCGTCTCCGCGCCGACGCTGTTGTTCTCGGTGCCGATGTGGAACTTCGGCGTGCCCTATCGGCTGAAACACTATGTGGACCTGGTGACTCAACCGACGCTGACGTTCCGCTTCTCACCCGAAACCGGATACGAAGGGCTCTCCGCGAACAAGCGCGCGGTGGTTATCTATTCGAGCGGTGGCGACTACTCTCCCGGCAGCGGCAATCCGCGGCCCGATTATCAGAAGCCGTTCTTCGAAGCGTGGCTGCGATTCATCGGCATCAGTCGCTTCGACACCATCACGGTTGCGCCGACGATCGCCTCCGACGAACGCGTGACGAGCGCGCGCGCCGCGGCGCTCGCGCAGGCTGCGAAGCTCGCGCGGGAATACTTCGAGGAGCGCCCATGAGCCCCGCCGCCGCGTGGACGTTGCTCGTGATCTCCGGGCTGCTGGATGTGGCGTGGGCCTTGAGCATGAAGCAGGCGCAGGGCTATACGCGCCTCGGCTGGTCCGTGCTGTCTTTGGTGCTGCTCGGATTGTTCGTGTACCTGCTAGGACTCACGCTGCGGGTGCTGCCCGTCGGAACCGCGTACGCGGTGTGGACGGGGATCGGGGCGGTGGGCTCCGTCGCGCTCGGCATCGTGTTGTTCGATGAGCCGGTTACCGCCGTGCGCATCGGGTCCATCGCGCTGGTCGTAACCGGCATCATTGGACTGAAGCTGTCGGCGTAGGCATCCGCGATGCGATTGCGATCGTTCGAGATTCCGATCGGTCGACCGGCCTATCTGGTTGAGCCCTCGTCGTCGGCCGGCACAGGCCTGGCCTTCACGCGTCCCGGCGCCGCCGCCCGCACACGTCTGCGGCGGACAGGGGACGCGAGCGCGTCGGCAAAGTGAACTCGCGCCCCAGCTGCGACGGCCGGGAGCGCTTTGGCCCGCTCGCAGGTACGTGCTGAGCCCAGCATCAAGTTGCACCCGTCGACTTCCGGGAACGTTTTCGCCTGCTCGTGACATCTATGCCCATGGTTGCCGCAATAGGGTCACGGGGGCTGTTATGTCATTGGTCTACGCACTCATTCTGTTTGCAATCGGCGCGGTGGGCGGACTCGCGATGGCGGTGATGCACTTCCGTACGCGCTCGTCGCCTCATGCCCTGCTGGCCGGTGCACATGGACTGTTTGCCGCTGCCGGACTCGTCATGCTGCTGTGGATCGTCGTGACGATGGGTGCCACTCACGGCACGGGCATCGCTCTCGGCCTTTTCCTGCTGGCCGCAGTGGGCGGATTCACGCTTCTGAGCTTCCACCTGCGCGGCCGGGCCTTGCCGAGCGCGCTCGTCATCGGGCATGGACTGATCGCAGTCGCCGCCTTCATCGTGCTCTTCGTATCGGCGATGGCGTTGGGCGCCTGAGAGATCGTCGATGCGGCTGGCTGGACACCCCCTGCATCCGATGCTCGTTCATTTCCCTGTCGCTTTGTGGACCGCGGGTGTCGCGCTCGACGTGGGCGGCCTCGCGACGGGCAGCGAGTGGGTTTGGCCCGTGAGCTTCGGATCTTACGCTGCGGGCATCGTGAGCGCCGTGCTCGCGATGCTCGCAGGCTTTCTCGATCTCGTCACCATCGCACAGGGCAATCCGGCACGGGACACTGCGGTGTTCCACATGCTCGCAATGTCGACGGCGTGGCTGCTCTTTCTCGTCAGCCTGGCGCTGCGAGGTTTCTCATTGGAGGCTGCGCCGTCGGCCTGGGCGATCGCGATCGCGGTCGCAGGATTTCTGGTCATGGTGTTCGGTGCCTGGCTCGGCGGGCAGCTCGTGTATCGCTTCGGTGTCGGAGTCGCGAAGCATCAGGACGCCGCGCACTGAGAGTGGTGCGCGATTTCGCCTCGCGCCAATGACATTCGAGAGGTGGACGGCAGACGATCCGCGCGGCCTAGCCGCAAGGGACAGGGGTACCCTGCTCGGTGCAATCCACCAGAGGGGTACGGAAGTATGGCGGCGAGGAAAGGCTCACCCGGGCGCACGCTCACCAAGGACGGCGACACGCGACGCAAGTTTCTGAAGGGCACGGCACTGGCGGCCGTAGGTACTTCGGCAGCGCTGCTCCCCGCGGTGCGGGCCGCAGCAGCCGATGCCGCGCCGAAGAATTGCCCCGTCGTTCCGACGCCCATGAAGGACGTCGAAGGCAAGGTCGCGTTCATCACGGGCGGCGACAGCGGTATCGGCCTCGGCATTGCGCGCACCTTCGCGGACGCGGGGATGAAGGTCGCCATCACGTATCGCACCAAGGCGCACCTCGACGAGGCGATGACCTTTCTCAAGAGCGCCGGGGATCGCGTGCACGCGATCAACCTCGACGTGACGGACCGTGCCGGCTTCGAGAACGCCGCGGTCGAGACGCTGAAGGTGTTCGGCAAGGTGCACGTGCTGGTCAACAATGCCGGCGTCGGCGTGATCGGCGGCTTCGCCACGGCGACCTACGATGACTGGGATTGGGGCATGGGCGTCAATGCCACCGGCGTGTTCAACGGCATCCGGACGTTCCTGCCGCGCATCCAGGCCCACGGCGAAGGCGGACAGATCGTCGCGACCTCCTCTCTCGCGGGGCTGCTCGGGCATGGACCGGCGGGCGTCTACACGGCGTCGAAGTTCGCGGTCGTCGGCATGATGGAAGCGCTGCGCGCGGAGCTCGATGGCACGAACATCGGCGTGTCCGTGTTCTGTCCGGGAATCGTGAACACGAACATCGGCCGCTCGAATCGCAACCGGCCAGCGTCCCTGTCGGACTCCGGTTTCAAGCCGGATCCGAAAATGATGGCGCGCATGCAGGAAGCCATGAAAGACATGCGCGGGCCGCCGCCGGGCATGGATCCGCTCGAAGCGGGCAAGCTGGTGCTCCGCGGAGTACGCAACAACGATCTCTACATCCTCACGACGCCGGAATTCGAGGACGAATTCCGCGCGCGCGGCGAGGCGATCGTCGCCTCCGTACCGCCGGATGTGAATTCGCCGCCGGCGCGCGTGACGATGGGCCGCATGATCCTCGGCAAGACCGTGTACGCGGTCGAGCGCGATCGGCGACTGTGCGAGCGGGGGCGGAAGGTGTGAGGGACTGACGCACTCGGAGACGATCGAGGCAAGCTGGCGCGGAGCGAACGGTTCAGGGAGCTGCCGCGGAGGCGGACGGTTGAGGGAGTGGCGCCGGCCGGAGCATTGAGGGGCGGCGCTGGCCTGAGCGGTTGAGGAACTGACGCGCGGGAAAGCCGAGGCTGTCCTATTCGCGCGTCGTGCAGCACGGGTCTTCGCTGACGAGTATGGGTTGGCCAGGCGCAGGCGGCTCGAGCAGTTCCCGCCCTTTCGGCAGAATCGACCAGAACGCCTTCTTGTTCTTCGCCATCCCGATTCCGAACGTCCTGATCTTGCGGATCGTGCAGACGATGTACCCATTCTCTCGCAGCCAGTAGACCGCCCCGCGAAACTCCCCGGTGAGCAATCGGGCGCGCCGCTGCAAATCCGCGGAGCGCATCGGCCGCTCCGCCTCTGCGAGCAGCCGGAGGATCGTCCGCTGCTTGTCACTCGGTCCCTTGCGTCGCTGATTCCCGTTCACGGCACTTGCCTGTACCTCGAGACATCTACGAGTGCGGTCGCTATTAAAGTTTCGACGGCGAGCAGGTCCACTTCCGTTATTCGCAGCGCCGCGGTTTCTCCTGTATCCACTTGATGAACATCTGCCACCGACATGTCGGCCGTTCTTTACGCGGCGGAACAGATGAATCGCGTGGGTACGTCGCCCCATTTGATACTCCACCAGCACCGCGCCGCTACGTGAAGTTGCTGCTGCGGCGGCTGCACAAATTTTCTGTTGCGTACACCCACGCCGAACTGCTCATATCGGCGTGGCGGCTGCACTCGCAGCCATATGGGAGAGCGACCAATGACAACTGATCGAGAGATGGAGGACGTCGTTGTGACGTCGGCTCAGGGTGAAGAGCTCGTCGAGCTCGGTGCCGTGACGACCGACACTAAAGGAACTTCGGGCTACAACTTCTGGGACGGCGGCGCCGGCTATTGGTTCTAGGACCCTGGCGAATCTTTCTGTGGTCCCTTCCGGTGCCGCTCACGGATCGAGCGTGCACCGGAAGCTCACAGCTACCACCGTTTGCGCAATATCACAGTTGCGACCCGCCCGAACGGTACAGCGTTCGAGACATCATACCCCGCTTCCCTATCGATGAAGGGAGGCGCGGAGCTCAGCAGATTTGAAACCGACAGCTCGACGGACGTATTCGAAAGTGGCCCAGATGCGGATGGCAGCAGATAGTTCCCGGCCACATCGATCGAATTGAACGAAACCACACGGCGGCCAGTTCCTGCATCCCGATAAGCACC
>DASTRL010000243.1:0-8372 GCA_035761265.1 Steroidobacteraceae bacterium | reverse complement strand
ACCTGCGTGTCGATCCCGGCTGTGCCGAGACAGGCGCTCCATGCGCCATCCGTCCATTGCAACGAGCGCACGGCGCGGTGCCCACGCAACAACAATGTGCAACGGATGGCCGCGAGCCCCGGGACCACGAGCACGGCGCAGGCGACGATGCGTCCGGGCAACGGCAAGTCCACGGCCGCCAGCACCATGAAGCACACCAGCGCCAGCCAGACGGCGGCCAGCACGGCCGCACGCCTCGACGGGGCGAGATCAATTCGATTGCAGGATGGCGCGGCAGAGCGCGGCCTGCCGGGGATCGCTCGGGACATCGCCCGCGACCAGATAGCGGACCAGGTCGGGGTCGGGCAATTCGAGAAACTCGGCGAAGGCCGCACGTTCGCCGCTTGCCGCCGCCACATGGCGCTCGCGCAGGTAGCGCAGCAGTAGCAGGTCCAGCTCCTTCATGCCACGACGACAGCGCCATGCGAGTTTGCGCAGCTCGGGATCGTCAGGCGGAGATTGCATGCGACCTGGCCAGCGAACGCCGTCAAGATCAGTGTTGGCGCTCGAGCATCATCTTCTTGATTTCGGCGATGGCCTTGGCGGGATTCAGATCCTTGGGGCAGGCCTCGGTGCAATTCATGATGGTGTGGCAGCGGTACAGCCGGAAGGGATCCTCCAGGTCGTCCAGCCGCTCGCCGGTAGCCTCGTCCCGGCTGTCGACGATCCACCGGTACGCCGCCAGCAGCGCCGCGGGCCCCAGATAGCGATCGCTGTTCCACCAGTAGCTCGGGCAGGAGGTCGAGCAGCAGGCGCAGAGGATGCACGCCGAGGGCCGGTCGATCCGCTGCTGGTCTTCCTTCGATTGCGGCCGTTCGCGATCGGGCGGCGCCGGCGTGCGCGCCTGCAGCCATGGTTTCACGGCCGCGTACTGCGCGTAAAAAATCGTGAGGTCGGGCACGAGGTCCTTCACCACCGGCATGTGCGGCAGTGGATAGATCTTCACGTCGCCCTTGATGTCGTCGCAGGCCTTGGTGCACGCCAGCGTATTGAGACCACCGATGTTCATCGCGCAGCTGCCGCAGATGCCTTCGCGACAGGAGCGGCGGAAGGTCAGCGTGGCGTCGATCTCGTTCTTGATCTTGATCAGTGCGTCGAGAACCATCGGGCCGCAGGCATCCATGTCGAGTGCATAGGTGTCCATGCGCGGATTGGCGCCCGAGTCCGGATCGAACCGGTAAATGACGAAGCGGCGAACATTCTTCGCGCCCGGCGGCGCCTCGTGGGTCTTGCCGGCGGACCTGTCGATCTTCGAATTGGCGGGAAGCGTGAAATCGGCCATGGTGGATCTCAGTACGTGCGCGCCTTGGGCGGAATCGGCTCAACGTCCGTGGTCAGCGTATTCATGTGCACGGGCCGATAGTCGATGCGGGTCTTCCCGGATTCGCCGACCCAGCAGAGAGTGTGCTTCTGCCAGTTCGCGTCGTCGCGTTCCTTGAAGTCTTCGCGCGCATGCGCGCCGCGACTTTCCTTGCGGTTCTCCGCCGAAACGATGGTCGCGGTGGCCTGGCCCAGCAGGTTCTCGAGCTCCAGCGTCTCGACCAGGTCCGTGTTCCAGATGAGGCTTCGGTCGCTGACGCGCACATCGGAGAACGAAGCGAGAGTCCTCGCCAGGGCCTCGACACCCTCCTTCAGCGACTGCCCGGTGCGAAACACGGCGGCGTCGCGCTGCATGACGCGCTGCATCTCGAGGCGAATCTGCGCGGTGCCGCGCGAGCCCTTGGCATTGCGCAAGCGATCGAGCCGCGCGACCGCGAACTCGCCCGCGTCCTTGGGCAGCGGCGCCTGACGCTCTGCGGGCCGGATGGTCGTGGCAGCGTGACGACTGGCTTCGCGGCCGAACACCACCAGATCGAGCAGTGAGTTCGAGCCCAGCCGGTTCGCGCCGTGCACGGACACGCAGGCCGCCTCGCCCACGGCCATGAGGCCAGGCACCACGGTGTCCGGATTGCCGTTCTTCGCCGTGACCACCTGCCCATGCACGTTGCAGGGGATGCCGCCCATGTTGTAGTGAACGGTGGGCAGCACCGGGATCGGATCCTTGTTCACGTCCACGCCCGCGAAAATGCGCGCCGTCTCGGCGATACCCGGCAGTCGCGCATGGATCACCTCGGGCCCGAGGTGCTCGAGGTGCAGGTGGATGTGATCCTTGTGCGGCCCCACGCCGCGGCCCTCGCGGATCTCGATGGTCATCGAGCGCGACACCACGTCACGCGAAGCCAGGTCCTTGGCGTTGGGCGCGTAGCGCTCCATGAAGCGCTCGCCCTCGGAGTTGGTGAGATAGCCGCCTTCGCCGCGCGAGCCTTCGGTGATCAGGCACCCCGAGCCGTAGATGCCGGTGGGATGGAACTGCACGAACTCCATGTCCTGCAGCGGCAGCCCGGCGCGCAGAGCCATGCCGCCGCCGTCGCCGGTGCAGGTGTGCGCTGAGGTGCAGGAAAAATACGCGCGGCCGTAGCCACCCGTCGCCAGGATCACGGTGTGGGCCCGATAGCGATGCAGCCGACCCGTGGCCATGTCGAGCGCGACGACTCCGCGGCAGGCGCCGTCCTGCATCATGAGATCGAGCGCGAAGTATTCGACGAAGAATTCGGCGTGATGCTTGATGGACTGCTGGTACAGCGTGTGCAGCATGGCATGGCCGGTGCGATCCGCGGCCGCGCAGGTGCGATGTGCAGTTCCCTTGCCGTAGTGCGTCGTCATGCCGCCGAACGGGCGCTGGTAGATGCGGCCCTCGTTGGTACGCGAGAACGGCACGCCGTAGTGCTCGAGCTCGATGACGGCCGCCGGCGCTTCCTTGCACATGAATTCGATGGCGTCCTGGTCGCCGAGCCAGTCCGAACCCTTGATCGTGTCGTAGAAGTGGAAGCGCCAGTCGTCCTCGCCCATGTTGCCGAGCGCGGCGGAGATGCCGCCCTGCGCGGCCACGGTGTGGCTGCGCGTGGGAAACACCTTGGTGATGCAGGCGGTGGACAGGCCGGCTTCCGCGAGGCCGAGCGTGGCCCGCAGGCCCGCGCCGCCGGCGCCCACGACGACGACGTCGTAGGTGTGGTCGATGAATTCGTACTCTTTGGTCATGTCGTCACGAGAGCGCCAGCAGCAACACGGCGAAGACCGCGGCCACCGCCGCCGCCACGTGCACGAACGTGGACAGCAGCAGCAAGGTGGTCTTCGCGCCCTTGCCGTGCACGTAGTCTTCGATGACCACCTGCACGCCGAGCCTGGAATGCCAGGCCAGCGTCAGCGCCAGCAGGATCGTGAACACCGCCACCCATGGCTGGCCTAACCACCCACGCATGGCATCGTAGGATTGCAGCGACTGCCGCAGCAGCGAGATGACGAACCACAGCGTCAGCGGGATCAGCGCCACCGCGGTCACGCGCTGCACCCACCAGTGGCCGACACCCTCGCCGGCCGATCCGCGTCCCAGCACCCTGCCGAGCGGTGAACGAAGGCTCATGGCGTCCCCGGGGCCGTCATCGCGGCGCAGCCCAGCCACACCACCACCACGGTGAGGAGCAACGCGGCCGCGACCACCACGGCAGCGCTGCGCCGCGCCTGCGCGCGTTCGAAACCGTATCCGGCATCCCAGACCAGGTGCCGGATGCCGTTGCAGAAGTGGTAGACGAAGGAGAACGTGAAGCCGATCAACAGTAGTTTGGCGACGGGCGAGGACAGCAGCCGCATGACCGACGCGTACGCACCGGGGCCCGACGCCAACGCCATCAACCACCAGACGAAGACCAGCAGTCCCGCCGATGCCGCGAGTCCCGTGATGCGATGCATGATCGACAGCGACATCGTGTACATGAACTTGTACACGCCGAGATGCGGTGACAGTGGGCGCGTGTTCATGGCTCAGAAGTCGATGCAGCGGCCATTGCGTTCCCAATCGCCATATCGGGTGGGTTCCGGGCCCTGCGGCCCGCCGTGCTCATCGACCACGCGCTTCGACGACGATTGCGGCACCGGCTCGGCGGCGGCAGGGTTGGCGGAGCTTCGCGCGGGATCTACGTCGGAAGGGGAATTCGGCACGGCCACAAATTCTGCCAGAATCGGCTCGCTGAGACCATATGAAATCCGAGCAAAAACAAAGATGAGCGTGCCCACTGACGTGCCGGCGCGCAGCGCCGACGATTTCGGCGTGATCACCATGCGCGGTCCGGATGCGGCGAAGTTCCTGCAGGGCCAGGTGTCCGCGGACGTGGAGAAGCTGGCGCCCGGGGCGCGCACCCTGGCGGGGCTGCACAATCCGCAGGGCCGCGTGATCGCCCTGCTCGACATCGCGCGCACCGGTGACGATGAATTCCTCGCGACCCTGCCGCGTGATCTCGTCGCGGCGGTGACGCAGCGTCTGCGCAAGTTCGTGCTTCGCGCCCAAGTGCGCATCGAGGAAACCGCGGGTACGGTGGTGTCGGGCAGGGAAACCGCGTCCGCGTTTTCCCCGCCTGACACCACCCTGCAACCCATCGACGCGGTGCGCGCCGGACAGCCGCAGGTCTACGCGGCGACCAGCGAGCAATTCGTCGCGCAGATGCTGAATCTCGACCTCATCGGCGCCATCGCTTTCGACAAGGGTTGCTATACCGGCCAGGAAGTCATTGCGCGTGCGCACTATCGTGGTCGCGTCAAGCGCCGCATGCAGCGCTGGCGCAATGCCGGCGGGACGAGACTGCAACCCGGCGATGCGGCGCGCGCCCGCGACGGCCGTCCACTCATCGTGGTGCGCGTGGCGGACGACGGCGAAGGTGGCCAGCAATTGCTGGCAGTCGGCAACTACGGCGCCTTGAACGACGTCGAAACGCCGGCCGGCGAGGCTGTCATCGTCGACGGGCCGCTGCCGCTGCCATATACGCTGCCCGAATAACCGCCGCGCGCAGGGGGCGCAGCACGCTCAGCGCCGCGCGAACGACACCAGGATCTGCGCGTACTCCGCGGCACGCGCCGGCGTCAGGATCGGGTGATTGCCCTCGAACTTGTGACCGCGGGAATTGCGCGCACGCTCGAGCGCGCGGTTGTAGGCCGGCGCCAGGCTGTCGGAATCCGAGGTCATGACCAGCACGCGCTGCGAGACTTCGCCGAGCCGCGCGAGCACGTCGTGCGCCGGCTTCGCGCCGCGCGTATCCGTCTCGACACCGGCGGCGATGGCTTCGTAGCCGAGTTCCAGGTAGTCGCGCATGAATTCGTACACCACCGGCAGGGTTTCCTGCGTGAGCTCGAATCCGGGATCCCAGTCCTTGAGCATGCGTACCGTGACATCGAAGGCGAAGCTGCGATGTCCGCCATCGGGCGCGAGCTTCGGCGAAAGGCCCGTGGTGGGCAGCGTCATCTTGCGCAGTTCCTCGGGCGCGAGCCCGAGCACGCCATCGAGCACGGCACCGGTCACCTGCGCCGGCGCGGCTAACAACATCTCGACGGCGACGGAGGCGCCGAACCTGCCGCCGATCACCGTGTAGGGCACGGTGTGCAGCGAGCCGCAGGCCTCGAGTACGTCGTTGGCGTACTGCTGCACCGTCCAGTTTCTGCACTTCTTGTGGGAGCGGCCCGTGCCGGCGAGATCGAAGGCGATGGCGCGGAATCCGGCGCGCGCGAGCTGCGGCAGCACGTGGTCGTACATGCGGCCGCTGGCCGGTGACCATGGCAGCAGCACGATGTCGGGGCCGGCGCCGCAGGCGCGGAAGTGCAATTGGCCCGACAGCGTGTCCGCGAAGCCCATGCGCAGCGGCATCACGGCACGGTCGTGTGCCACTCCAGTTCTTTCTCGCATCAACGCCATCCCTTTGTGACCTTCCGCGACCCATGGGCGCGGGCGCCAAGTGTAACCGCCTTATGGAAAGTGTCTAAAGATCGATCGCTTCGACCGCCCCGACGCCGATCGACGAGCCGAGGAATCGCGCGCCGACGCGCGCGAAGCGCTCGGGACTGTCGGTCGCCATGAGCTTCAGCGTGCCGGCGCGCTCCCGGTTGGCTGCCAGCGAGGTCTCGGCGAGCCTGGCCAAGGTCGCCCTGGCCGTCGTGGCCGCAGAGTCGACCACGCGCCGGGTAACGCCCAGCTGTCGGCCGATCGATCCCGCCAGCAGCGGGAAATGCGTGCAGCCGAGCACCACGGTGTCCACGCGCGCATCGAGATGCGCCAGGTAGCGCTCCGTGACAGCGTCGACGGCCGCACCCTCGCTCCAGCCCTCCTCGGCCAGCGCCACGAACACCTGGCAGGCAACCTGCGTGACATGTGCATCCGGGCGCAGTGCCAGGATCGCGCGCTCGTAGGCGCCGCCCTGCACGGTGCCCTCCGTCGCCAGCACGGCAATGCGCCCGCTGGCGCTGCTCTCGCAGGCGGCGCGCGCACCGGGCTCGATCACGCCGATGACGGGCAGATCCGCGAAGCGCTCGCGCAGCGCGGGCAACGCCGTGGCCGACGCGGTATTGCAGGCGACCACCAGCGCCTTGATGCCGCGCGCCACGAGGCTTTCCGCGGCGCGCACCGAGTAGCGGGCGACGGTGGCCGCGCTCTTCGTGCCATACGGCAGGCGCGCGGTGTCGCCGAGGTACAGGAAATCCTCGTGAGGCAATGCGGCCGCCAGCGCGCGCAGTACCGTGAGACCGCCGACGCCCGAGTCGAACACCCCCACCGGTGCGTCGCGGCGCTCGCTCACGTCAGCCGGACTCCGGGCGCATGTGCGGGAACAGCAGCACGTCGCGGATCGACGGCGAGTCGGTGAAGAACATCACCAGGCGGTCGATGCCCACGCCGAGGCCCGCGGTGGGCGGCATGCCGTACTCGAGCGCCCGCACGTAATCGGCATCGTAGTACATGGCCTCGTCGTCGCCGGCTTCCTTGCGTTCCACCTGGGCGCGGAAGCGCGCCGCCTGGTCCTCGGCGTCGTTGAGCTCGGAGAAGCCATTGGCGATCTCGCGCCCGGCGAGAAAAAACTCGAAGCGGTCCGTGAGGAACGGATCCGCATCGTTCATGCGCGACAACGGGCTCACTTCCGTGGGATACGCGTACACGAAGGTGGGATCCATGAACTCGTGCTCGGCGAACTTCTCGAACAGCTCGATCTGCAGCTTGCCGGCGCCGTCGCCGGGCTTGAACGGGATGCCGTGCTTGGTGAGCGTCTCGCGTAGATAGGCCAGGTTGCGCGCACGCTTCGCGTCGAAGCCGGGCGTGTACTTCGCCACGGCCTCCTCCACCGTGATGCGCGTGAACGCCAGGTTCAGATCGTAGTGGCGCCCCTGATAGGTGATCTGGCGCGTGCCGGCCACCACGTCGGCCAGGCCCTGCATGGCGCGCTCCACCATGATCATGAGGTCGTTGTAGTCGGCGTACGCGACGTACAGCTCCAGCATGGTGAATTCCGGGTTGTGGCGCGTCGAGACGCCCTCGTTGCGGAAGTTGCGGTTGATCTCGTACACGCGCTCGAAGCCGCCGACCACGAGCCGCTTCAGGTACAGCTCCGGCGCGATGCGCAGGTACATGTCCATGTCGAGCGCATTGTGATGCGTCTTGAACGGGCGCGCAGCCGCGCCACCCGGGATGCTCTGCAACATCGGCGTCTCGACTTCGAGGAAATCCATCGAATCGAGGAAATCGCGCAGGTAACGCAGCACGCGGTTGCGCACGATGAACGCGTTGCGGCTCTGTTCGTTGACGATGAGGTCGACGTAGCGCTGGCGATAGCGCGTGTCCACGTCGGCCATGCCGTGCCATTTGTCCGGCAGCGGACGCAGCGACTTGGTGAGCATGCGCAGCTCTTCGACCCGCACCGACAGCTCGCCGGTCTTCGTCTTGAACAGCGTGCCGGTGGCCGCGAGGATGTCGCCCACGTCGTATTTCTTGAACGCCTCGTAGGCATCCCCGAGCGCGTCGCGCTGCAGGAAGATCTGGATCTGCCCGGTGCGGTCCTGCAGCTTGGCGAAGCTCGCCTTGCCCATGATGCGCTGGAACATCATGCGGCCGGCGACGTGCACGCGCACCGTGTTCTGGTCGAACCACTCCGGCGGCTTGTCGCCATACTCGCCCTGCAACAGCGTGGCGAGGACGTCCCTCCGGTAGTCGTTGGGGAACGCGGGCATGCCCGCGGCCTTTGCCTGCTCGCGGAGCTGGGCGAGCTTCGCACGTCGTTCGGCGATCAAACTGTTCTCGTCGTCGCTCACAGGCCCGCCTTCAATGAAGCTTCCATGAATGGGTCGAGGTGACCGTCGAGCACCTTGTTGGTGTCGCCGATCTCCACGTCGGTGCGCAGATCCTTGATGCGCGACTGGTCGAGCACGTAGGAGCGGATCTGGTTGCCCCAGGACACGTCGCTCTTGGAATCCTCGAGCACCTTGGCCGC
>DASTRL010000242.1:0-17723 GCA_035761265.1 Steroidobacteraceae bacterium | reverse complement strand
ACCGGGATGTGCTGCTTGCCGTTGTGGACGGCGATCGTGAGACCCACCATGTCGGGCACGATCATCGAGCGGCGCGACCAGGTCTTGATCGGCTTGCGGTCGTTCTTGGCGACGGCCGTCTCCACCTTCTTCAGGAGGTGCAGATCGACGAACGGACCTTTCTTCAGTGAACGAGGCATGACGGGTCCTTCTTAACGAATTCGGTTCTGACGGCGCTGCACGATCATGTTGCTCGTGCGTTTATTGGTTCTCGTCTTGAGACCCTTCGTGTTCCAGCCCCACGGGCTCACCGGGTGCGGATTGCCCTGGCCGGACTTGCCCTCGCCACCACCGTGCGGGTGGTCGACCGGGTTCATCGCGAGGCCGCGCACGGTCGGGCGGATGCCCAGCCAGCGCTTCGCACCGGCCTTGCCGTAGACGCGCAGGTTGTGCTCGTCGTTCGACACTTCGCCGATGGTGGCGCGACAGTCGACGTGCACCTTGCGGCTCTCGCCCGACTTCAGGCGCAGCAGCGCGTAGATGCCCTCGCGCGCCGTGAAGCTGGCCGAGCTGCCGGCGCTGCGCGCGAGCTGGCCGCCCTTGCCCGGCTTGAGCTCGACGTTGTGCACGATCGAACCGACGGGGATGTGGCGCAGCTGCATGCTGTTGCCGGACTTGATCGGCGAATCGGCGCCGGAGCGCACCTCGTCACCCGGCTGCATGCCCTTGGTGGCGAGGATGTAGCGGCGCTCGCCGTCGGCGTACTTCACCAGCGCGATGTGGCAGGTGCGGTTCGGATCGTGCTCGATGCGCTCGATCACGCCCTTGATGCCGTCCTTGTCGCGCTTGAAGTCGATCAGGCGGTACTTGTGGTAGTGGCCGGCGCCCTTGTGGCGCGTGGTGATGCGGCCCACGGCGTTGCGGCCGGACTTGCGTTTCTGCTCGACGGTCAGCGGCTCGAACGGGCCGCCCTTGTGCAGGTGCGACTTGTCGAGCTTGACGACGAAGCGCGTGCCCGGCGAAGTCGGTTTCATCTTGATGACTGGCATGTCTAACTACCTTCAGGCCTTGATCTTGGCTTCGTAGTCGATGGTCTGGCCCGGGGCGAGCCGGACGTAGGCCTTCTTGATGTCCTGGGTGCGGCCCTGCAGGCGGCCGAAGCGGCGCGTCTTGCCGGTCTCGTTGACCACCTGCACGCCCGCGACCTTGACGCCGAACATGAGCTCGACCGCGGCCTTGATCTGCGGCTTGGTCGAGTTGCGCAGCACGCGGAACGAATAGGTATTCGTGTTCTGCATGGCGAGCGAGGTCTTCTCGGTGACGTGCGGCGCGAGCAGCAGGTTGATCAGCTTCTCCTGGCTGGCCGGCTTCTGCGGCGCGTCCTTGATGTCCACGACCTTCTTTCCGGCGGTCTTCGCCTTCGGGGCCCTGGTCGCCTTCTCGGCGGCGGCAGCCTTCACTTCCTTTTCGGCCTTGGCGGTCTTGGCGGCACTCATTGCAGGCGCTCCTCGATGAGTTTCACGGCGCCGGAGGTCATCAGCACCTTGTCGTAGCTGGCGAGCGACAACGGGTTCAGGTGCGACACCGGCAGCACTTCGACGTGCGGCAGGTTGCGCGCGGCCAGGAACAGCTTCTCGTCGATGGCCTCGACCACGATCAGCACGTGCTCGAGCTGCAGTGAACGCAGCTTTTCGGCCACGAGCCTGGTCTTCGGCTCCTTGACGGTGAACACGTCGGTCACCACGAGGCGGTCCTGGCGCACCAGCTCCGAGAGCATCGACTGCAGCGCGCCGCGGTACATCTTCTTGTTGACCTTCTGCTCGAAGGAACGCGGCTTCGCTGCGAACGCACGGCCACCGCCCACCCAGATGGGCGAACGGATAGAGCCGGCCCGCGACGTGCCGCCACCCTTCTGCGGGCGCGGCTTCCTGCCGCCGCCACGCACTTCGGCCTTGGTCAGCTGGGCCTTGGTGCCCGAGCGGCCGGCATTGCGATACGCGGTGACCACCTGGTGCACCAGCGCCTCGTTGTATTCCTTGCCGAAGATCGCATCGGATACCGCGAGCTCGGCGCCACCAGTGGCTAGTTTGAGTTTCATGCGGTGGCTCACTTCTTGTTGGACGCGCCGGTGTTGATCTTGCTGGGCGCGACCTTCTTGCGGTTCTTCTGGCGCGCGGCCTTCACCGACGGGCGCACGATGACCTGGCCGCCTTCGGCGCCTGGCACGGCTCCGCGGATCAGCAACAGGTTGCGCTCGGCGTCGATCTCCACGACCTTGAGGTTCTCCGTCGTGCGGCGCACCACACCCATGTGGCCCGACATGCGCTTGCCCTTGAACACGCGGCCCGGCGTCTGGCGCTGGCCGATCGAGCCCGGCGCGCGATGCGACACCGAGTTGCCGTGGCTCTTCATGCCGCCGGCGAAATTGTGGCGCTTCATCGTGCCGGCGAAGCCTTTGCCGATGGTGGTGCCGGTCACGTCGACGATGGCGCCCGCCTCGAAAATGCTCGCCTTGATTTCGTTGCCCACGGCCAGCTCCGCGCCTTCCTTCTCGGCGAGGCGGAACTCGACCAGCGACCGGCCCGGCTCGACATTGGCCTTGGCGTAGTGACCGGCGGCGGCCTTCGACAGCAGCTGCGCGCGCTTCTTGCCGAAGGAGACCTGGATGGCGCGGTAGCCGTCCTTGTCGACGGATTTCACCTGGGTGATGCGATTCGGCAGCACCTCGATGACGGTCACCGGAACCGTCTCGCCCGCATCGGTGAAGATGCGAGTCATGCCGGCCTTGCGGCCGATAAGAGCAACGCTCATGACTGTCCTCTCGTTCGTCGCGGACGATTGCGCGTCCGCTGTTCGCGCGACACTGCAATTGGTGCCGCGCGGAGTAGCTAGACGGAAGAGGTGAACCCTGGAGATCGCGGCGCACGAATGTGCCCGCGAAGCTCGAGTGGTCTTGGTGGGCTCGCCCGCCAACCTCGCCCGATTTCGCTGGAAATCAATCGCTTGGGATCTGACGCTTGGCGTAGGACCCCGGCGAAAGGGCGCGCAGTATATGCAGCGCTCCCGGGTGTAGCAAGCCCGATGCCAACGGCGGTGTCAGGCAGGGATACGTCCATGCCCCCGCGCGCTCCCGTGGTCCGCCCGAAAGTCCTCACCCCTTTCGGATCAAAGACTTAGGTAAATCGGGTCACTCTTATATATGGCCGCTGCCCACGGCACCCGCGCAGATCCGGGCGAGCAGCTGGGGGAAATCGATGCCCGCCGCCCTGGCCGCCTGTGGCAACAGGCTGGTGGCTGTCAGGCCGGGCAGCGAATTCGCCTCCAGGCACCAGAACCCACCATGCCCGTCCCGCCGGAAATCGACGCGGCTGTAGGCGCCGAGCTTGAGCGCGCGATGGGCCGCCAGCGCGTATCTCTGCAACGTGGCGGTCTCCTCCGCCGCGATTGCCGCCGGGAATACTTCGCGCGCGCCGCCCACCTGGTACTTGGACCGGTAATCGAACACCTCGCCCGGCGCGATGATCTCGCCCGGCGGCAATGCCTGCCCGTCGAGGACGCCCACCGTGAACTCCCGCCCCGCGACGAACTTCTCGATCATGACCTCGTCATCGTAGCGGTGCGCCAGCTCGATGGCCGCGCCGAGCCATGCCGCATCGCGAACGACGGTCAGGCCGACGGTGGAGCCCTGCTTGTTGGGCTTGACCACCACCGGCAAGCCCAGCGTGCGCAGGACCTCATCGCCGCTCGTCGGCGACATCAGCCAGTCCGCCGTGGGCACGCCCGCGGCGCGAAACAGCCGCTTCGCGAGGTCCTTGTCCATGGCCGCGGCGCTCGCGATGTGATTGCTGCCGGTGTACTTGAGCCCGGCAAGGTCGAGCATGGCCTGGATGCGGCCGTCCTCCCCAGCCCCGCCATGCAACGCCAGGAAGACGACATCGATTTCGGCGGGATCGATGGCCGTCGCCGGATTCGTGAGCGCGCCGCTGCGCAGCGTGGCCATGCTCTGGTCGGAAGGCGGCGCCGGCGCCACGCGGCTTTCGAGTAGTTTGCGCTCGTCAGGAGCTGCGAGTCGCCCGGCGGCCGTGTCCACCGCCACCACCTCGTGGCCGAGGCCACGCAGCACGGGTATCACCTGCGCCGCACTCGCGATCGAAACGTCGCGCTCCTCACTCGTCCCGCCGAACAGCACCGCGATCTTCATGCCGTGACGCTACCACGCACGCGATCGGGAAAAATTGGAGGCATTCCTCAGTTGGCGCGGATTCCCTCGCTCAGCGCGAGCAGCTCGCGCAGATCGCCGAGCACGCGATGCGGCCGGCGCGTCAGTGGCTGACGACGCCATTGCGCCGCCGTGGTCATGCCTGTCGTCACGGCGAACGCCGCGGCGCCGAAACGCCGCGCCATGGACATCTCGACCACCGGATCGTCGCCCACCACGCCGACGCGCGTGACCGGCACGCCGAGGCGCATGGCCACGAACTTCATCGCGTGACGCGAAGGCTTGCCCGTGAGGATCATCGGCGCGCCGGTCACGCGCCGGATGGCGCCGGTGATCGCGTGGCTGTAGCCGATGGTGCGCCCCTGCCGCGTGGCGAAGAACGGCACGTCCGAGGCGACGTACAGCCTGGCTCCCGCGAAGATCGCATTGCAGGCCGCCTCGATGTCCTTCATGCCGCACTCCGGGTGCCAGCCCACGTACACCGCGTCGACTTCCGCGGGCGCAGCATGGCTCACGTCGCGCGTCTCGATGTGCGCGGCGCGCAACGCGTGGCCCACGCCGGGCGATCCGAGCACCAGCGCGCGCCGCACGCCCTGGCGCCTCATCAGTTCCGCCGCCACGCTCGAGGGCGTGATCATCTGCTCGTCGGCGACCGGCAGTCCCAGCTTGCGCAACTTCGCGGCCTGTTCGGCGGGTGGATAGGCGCTGCCGTTGGTCAGCAACACGAACGGCACGGCGCGCGCTGCCAGGGCGGTGAGCGTCTCGGCCGCCCCGGGCAGCAGTTCGTAGCCGCCGAGCGAACGGTCGCTGAGCAACAGCGTGCCGTCCACGTCGAACATGAATCCGGCGAGTTTCGGAAACGGTCGGGTGCGCGCCGGCTTCGCGGGATTCATGCGGCGGTCCGTACCGCGCGCCGCAGCGCCAGCCGGAAGCCCGGCTTCTGCAGGTCGACTTCGGCGAGATCCCGTCGCGCCAGCAAGCGGTACAACAGCTCGAGCACGAGCTTGCCCGAGGGATCGTAGTGCCGCGGCGCCGGACCCGCCGCGCGCATGGCATCGACCAGCCCGCCCGGCATGGTGGCGCGCAGCAGGAATTCCTCCTCGCCGAGCTGCGCGCCCAATGTCCGGCGCAGCTCGGAAAGCTCCGGCATGCCGGGCTCGGCGCGCAGCTCGCGCGTGCGCGGCAGCGACTCGATGCGTTCCATGACGCGCGCGTCGATGGGCACGTTGGGTTTGCCGAACCTTCCGAGCGCGTAACGGATGATCTCATCGGGCACCACGCCATAGCGTTCACCACCCGTGACGTTCATGACCGCCTGCGTGATCACCATCTGCGCGAACGGCGTCATGACGATGGGCCATCCGAGCTCCTGGCGCACGCGATCCAGCTCCTCGAGCACGGCGCCTTCCAGATGGGAAATGCGGCTCTCGACGAGATGCCGGCGCATCGTGCCCACCGTGCCGCCGGGAAGCTGGTGGCGCAGGTATGCGGCATCGAAGCCCTGCGGCCTGCCCACCGTGAGGCCCTCGGCCTCGGCGAGCCGCGTGAAGTAGTTGGAAACAGCGGCCAGGGCCTCGTCGTCGATCACCACGCGGTGACCCAGCGCGCGCAGGTTCGCGACGATGCGCTCGATGGGTGGATTCGAAATGCCGTCGGCGGCGGCGCCGGACGCGCACTGCAGCGCGCTCACGCCGAGATCCGGCGCATCCAGGTAGGTGTGCTCGGCCAGGCCGATGGTGTTGTGCGAGTGCAGCTCGAGCGGCTTCCCGCCGCCGGCCTCGCGGATGGCAGTGACGATCGCCGGGATCAGCGTGGCGGCGCGCTTCTGGGACAGCAGCCCGCCGGGGTCCTTGATGTAGAGAGCGTCGATGTCGCGGCTGGCCGCGAGCGTGCGCGCGGCGGCGGCGTAGTGTGCGTCGTCGTGGATGGGACTCAGCGTGAACACCAGCGCCGCGATCACGTATTCACCGCCCGCGGCCTTGACCAGCCGCGCATTCGCGACGTTCGCGGTCGCGTCGTTCATGGGATCGGCGAGGCAGAAGCGCCGGATGCCGTTTCGCGCCAGCACGCGATAGGCGAGCGACATGAACTCGGCGCTGGCCGTCTCCCAGGAGATGAAGCGGAATCCAGTCCCCATGAATTGCAGCGGGGTGTTGGGAGTGGCGGCCGCCATCAGCCGGATGCGCTCCCAGGGATCCTCGCGCTTGAAGCGCACGGCGACGCCCATGTGCGTCGACGTCGTGAAGTCGATGGCCTTGAAGCCGACGCGGTCCATGACCGGCGCGATGCTCAGCGTGCGCGCCGTGTCGATGCCGACCGCGCCCCACAGGCACTGATTGCCGTCGCGCAGCGAAGTCTCGACGAGCTGCACGTCAGCCATGGGCCACCGCGAGCGGCTGCGGCGGGCGCCTCGCCAGCAGGCGTGCGAGGTAGTTGGTGTCGACGCCGCCCGAGACGAATTCCGGATCGGCGAGAACTTCCGCGTGCAGCGCGAGGTTGTGGGCCACGCCCTCGATGCGCGTCATGGCGATGGCGGCGCGCAGGCGCGCCAGCGCTTCGGCGCGGTCGCGTCCGCGCGCGATGATCTTGCCCAGCAGTGAATCGTAGTACGGCGGCACGCGCGAGCCACTCTGGATGTGCGTGTCGATGCGCAGGCCCTCGCCCTGCGGCCAGAGCGCCGATGTCACGGTGCCGGGACTCGGCGCGAAATCGCGCGCCGGATCCTCGGCGTTGATGCGGCATTCGATGGCGCAAGCCTCGCGCCGCGGATCGTCGCGCGCGATGTCGAGTCCACCGCCGTCGGCGATGGCGATCTGCGCCGCGACGATGTCCACGCCGCTCACCGCCTCGGTGACCGGGTGCTCGACCTGGATGCGCGCGTTCATCTCGAGGAAGAAGAATTCTGCGCGCGTCGCGTCCACGAGGAATTCCACCGTGCCCGCGCCTCGATAGGCGAGCCGCGCGGCGAAGCGCAGCGCGGCATCGTGCAGTTGCGCGCGCAGCGGCGCCGGCAATCCGGGTGCCGGAGTTTCCTCGATGAGCTTCTGGTAACGACGCTGCACGGAACAGTCACGCTCTCCGAGATGCATGACCTGGCCGGCGCCGTCGCCCAGCACCTGCACTTCGACGTGGCGTGCGCGGCTCACGAAGCGCTCGAGGTATACGCGCGCATCGCCGAAGGCCGCGCCGGCTTCGGTCGATGCGAGCTGCAGCGCATCGTCCAGATCCTCGGCGCGTTCGACGAGTTTCATGCCGCGCCCGCCGCCGCCGCCGGCGGCCTTGACCAGCAGCGGCATGCCGATGCGCGCCGCGAATTCGCGCGCGGCCGTGGGCGAGTGCGCCTCCAGCCCGGGGGCCACGGGCACTCCGGCCTCCTCCGCCAGCGCGCGCGCGGCCAGCTTGTCGCCGGCGGCCGCGAGCTGCTCGGCCGTGGGGCCGATGAAGATGAGCCCCTGCTGCTCGCAGAGGCGCGCGAATGCGGCGCGCTCGGAGAGAAAGCCGTAGCCGGGATGGATGGCGTCGCATGCGGTGCCGAGCGCTGCCTGCACCAGCGCCTCCATCTTGAGATAGCTGGCGATGGGATGCGCGGGTCCGATGCACACCGCACGCGTCGCGAGCCGCGCGGGCAGCGAATCGCGGTCGATCTCGGACGTGGCGAGCACGCTCTCGATGCCGAGCGCCCGGCAGGTGCGCACGATGCGCACGGCGATCTCGCCGCGATTGGCGATCAGGATGCGGCGGATGCTCAACGCGTCTCCCGCGGATCGACCAGCAGCAGGGTCTCGCCGTATTCGACCAGTTTGCCGTCGCGCGCGCGGATCTCGTGCACCACGCCGCGCGCACCGGCGCGCACCGCGTTCATGAGCTTCATCACTTCGATGATGCCGATGACGGTGTCCGGCTCCACCGCCGCGCCCGGCTCCACGAACGGCGGCGCACCCGGCTTCGGCGCGCGGTAGAAAGTGCCCAGCAAAGGCGCGCGCACCTCGAGAAATGGGGACAGTCCCTCTTTCCTAGCAAAGGGGGACTGTCCCTCTTTTTCAGCCGCTGCCCCGTTTGACGCCGGAGGACTGTCCCCTTTTGCTAGGAAAGAGGGACTGTCCCCCTTTTTGAGGTGAATACGCAGGCCGTCGAGCTCGAGCTCGAGCTCGTCGAAGCTCGAATCCTCGAGCAGCCGCGTGATCTCGGCGATGTCGCGTGCCGTCAGTGTCATCGTCGGCCACCGAAGATCGACATGACGTGCGAGAGCGGATCGGTCGCGGCGCGCGCGGCCGGCGCGCTCTCCTTCGCGGACCACACCGTCTCCGGCCGGCTCTGCAGCAGCAGGATCGCGCCTTGCGGATCGATGGCCCACTCGATGTCCTGCGCGCAGCCGTAGTGCTTCTCCACCCGGCGCGCCACCTGCCGCAGCTGCTCGAGCTCCGCATCGCCGAGACACGGCGCGCGACGCCGCGCGTCCGGCACCGCAACGGCATCGACCCCGCCCGCCGCGGCGCGCCGATGCTCGATGTGCTTGTCGGAAATCTCGCGCACGCTGATTTCACCCGTGATCTTGCCCATCACCCAGCGGTCCGGCGTGACTTCTCCACCCACGACCGCCGAGCCCAGCCCCCATGCGCCCTCGATGGTGATCACCGAACGATCGCCGGAGATCGGGCTGCGCGTGAACATGACGCCCGCGGCGCGGGAATCCACCATCGCCTGCACCACGACACCCATCGCGACGTCCCGCTCGGCGATCCCGCGGTCGCGCCGGTAACTGATCGACTCCACGGAATACAGGCTCGCCCAACACGCCCGCACGCGCTCCAACATGTGATGGACGTCGCCCACCCATAGATAGGTGTCCTGCAGCCCGGCAAAGCTCGCGTCGCTGGCATCCTCGGTCGTCGCGGACGATCGCACCGCCACATGCGTGCCGCCCGATCGACCGCACAACATGCGGTGCGCCTGCGTCAGCTCGTCCACGAGTGCGCCCGGCAACTCGCCGCAGATCACGCGCGCGCGCAGCTCATCCGCGCAGGCGCGGATCGAGTGCAGATCCCCGGCCGCGAGAGCATCCACACGCGCCCGCAGGGGCGCGACTCTCTCCAGCGACTCGATGAACTCTTCGAACGCGTGCGTGCGGATCACGAAACCCGGCGGCACCGCGATGCCCGCACGCGTCAGCTCGCCGAGGCTGCCGCCCTTGCCGCCGACCTGCGCGCGATCGCCGAGGCCGATCTGCTCGAACCAGGCGATGAATCCATCCGGCCGCACGTCAAAGATAGAGTTGCTTGTTGATCGGAATGCCGTGTTCGCGGCAGTAGGTCTCGTAGTGGTTGATGAACCACCACACATCGAGGGTCTCGATGAACTTGCCGCTCTCATCGTAGAACTCGATCGGACCCTGCAACCAGCCGAAGAGTTTCACGCCCTCGGGATGGTCGCTGACCAGCGTATGGATCAGGCCCGGCGTCTCGTAGATGAAGTCCCCGGGATGCGCCACCCAGTCGTATTCGAGATAGCGCGCGCTGCCCTCCAGGCACACCATCACCACCGTGCCACGATGCTTGTGCGTGCCGACCACGCCCGCCTTCTTGATCCACAGGATGTTGCCGAAGGTGTTGTGGCGCGTGTCGAAGGCCAGGTGGCGGATGGCCGCCTTGTCGCCGAAGGGAACCCACGGGCTCTCCTGCATCGACGACCCGACGAAAGTACCCGGCACGCCGTGGCGCTGGATGACGTCGCGATAGTTCTCCGGCACGTCGACGATCTTGTAGGCCGTCGACGGCGGCGCCGTGATTCCCGGAACGTGGACTGCCGACATGGATCACCCCCGCCTGTTTCTGCTGGCTACTGGAGAATCATGACGATTCCGCGCCCGCCATCGACGCGGATGCGCTGGCCGTCCTTGATTCGGGACGTGGCGCTGCCCGTACCCACCACCGCCGGCAGCCCGTATTCCCGGGCCACGATGGCCGCATGGCTCATCGATCCGCCGATATCGGACACGGCGCCCGCGATCTTCTGGAAGATGGGCGCCCAGGTCGGATTGGTGACCTGGCACACCAGGATGTCGCCCGGCTGCAGGCGCGAAATCTCCTCGACACTGCGCACCACCCGGGCAGTACCTTCCACCACGCCGCTGGAGGCCGCAAAGCCGCGAATCTCGTGGCTTTCGCCAGTTTTGTCGGCCGCCAGCCAGGTATCGAGGCTCTCGCGCGTGATGCCCCACAGCATGACGATGGCCGGGTCGTCGATGATGTCCGGCACCGGCCCCAGCGCCGGCGGCGTCTGCTGCGTCGCCCACTGCTTCAACGCGGCACGGCGCTCGGCCACCTTCGCCGGCCAATGTCGTGGTCCCCGCGGTGGCGAGCCCGTGGACCAGGAGGTCATGAGGTCGACGATCGCCGACTCGAGCTCGAAATGCGTGAGCTGGAACACGTCCTCGGCGTCGCCGAAAAATCCGTGTTGTGCGAGCAGCGCGCCGAATTCACGGATCTTGTTGAAGAACAGGTTCGTGTACCAGTGCTCGCAGTAGAACTTGTGCCCTTCGACATATGGGAACACGCGGTGCGCCAGCGTGATCATCTGGTCGTAGGCGCCGCGCTCCTCGTCGCTGCCCAGCAACTCGCGATAGTCGGCGATGAGCTGGCGGCGCTCGGCCTGCAGCTTTTCCACCGGTCGCTCCAGCGACTCGCCCGCCTGCACGCGCCGGATGTATCCCGGAATGCCCGCAAACGGCATGGACAGGTCGTCGTTCCAGGAGCGGTGGTAGTGATAGAAACCGTCGCCCACGTTGATGTTGAACCACGGGTCGCGGGATCTCGCCAGTTCCGCGAGCCACTCTCGCCCGGGTGCGCCGGCCTGCTCGAGCGACGCCATGATGGCCTCGGCCTTGGCGCCTTCGGTGAAGTGCGCGTGCACGCCGAGCTCGACCGCGCGGCGCGCGAGCCGCCGCACCTCCTCATCCGGGCGGAAGATCTCCGCGTCCATGCCGGCCACCATGCGCGCCACGGTCTGGTCGCTGATCTCCGGAAAGGCCTTCTTGCAGAACGCGAAAAACGTGAGGTACGCGCCATAGCCGAGCAGCAGGAACTCGAAATGGTGGTGCCACATGCGGAAGTAGCCCTCGAGTGTCTTCTGGTAGATCTCGAGTAGATAGTGATTGGAGGCGATGCCGCGCCCCGCGCGCACGTGCTCGAGCGGCTCGAACTCCGGCAGCGCCACCTTCGGCAAGCCTTGCGCTTCGCGGATCAGCGCCAGCATCTTCTCGCGCCACTTGCCGTAGAGGTCTTCCCAGTGCTCGTAGTAGTAGAACGCGCGCTGCTGGAACTCCCCGGTGCGGCGCGCGATCTCCGCCGGGTCGGTCACGCCGTTGCCGCCGATGTACACGCGGCCATTGATGATGCGGTAGTCGATGCCGAGCGTCGTGGGCAGGCAGTGCACGCGGGTATTGGCGGCGCCGAGAGCGCAATACGCAGCTTCCGCAGTCACCATGTCGAAGGCCGACATGGGCTCGGGAAAGTGCATGGAGTTGTAGAACCAGAAGCGGGTGTCGTCCTCGGGCGTGAACTGCATGTAGTACGGATAGGCCGCCTGCGCGGCCTCCGTGCCCGGAAGCACCGAGAGCGAGCTCGGCAGCGGGAATCCGCGCGGCGCCGGGGATGTCGGCATGGCAGTTCTCTTCCATCCGCAGATGGCCGACCAACGATGCCCCAAGGCTAGCGCGGCGGCGCGCCGGGCATTCGCCCTAGAGCGAACTCACTTCCAGGCCAGCACCAGGATCAGCGCGGCGGCCAGGATCAGCGCCGCGCCACGCCAGAAGGCAGCCGCGTTGCGCTCCAGCAGCGGCGGCCGCACCCGATTGATCCAGGCTGCGCTGGGATGCCGCAGGTCGAAGACGAACTCCGACAGCTCGACATACCGGCGATTGGGATCCGGGTGCACGGCCTTGCGCAGCACCTCGTCGATCCACGCCGGAATCTCGCGATCGTCTGCCAGCACGCTGGCGTAACGCAGCTGCCGCTGCGCGGCGCGGGTGCGTGCGCGGGCCACGTCCGCGCCGTAGGGCAATCGACCCGACAGCATCTGGTAAGTGATCACGCCCAATGAGTACAGGTCCGAGCGCGCATCACCGCCCTCCCCCAGGAAATACTCCGGCGCCATGTACTGCACCGTGCCCAGCAAATCGCCCTGCGCCAGCGGCAGCGCGTTCTCCGAGATGCCGGCGACGCGCGTCGAGCCGAAGTCGATGAGCTTCGCGGTGCCCGTGGCATCGATCATCACGTTCTGCGGCCGCAGGTCCTGATGCAACATCTCCAGGCGGTGAAACGCCTGCAGGCCGTCCGCGATCTGCTCGACGATGGCACGTACCGACTCGAGCGAAGGTCTCGGATGATCGATGATCCACTGGTGCAGCGTCTGGCCGTCGATGTACTCCGCCACGGTGTAGAGATGGCTGCGCTTGCGCCCGCGCCCCGCGGCGCGCATCACGTGCGCATTGCTGAGGCGCTGCGCCACCCAGTCCTCCATGAGGAAGCGCTCGAGGTGCGCGTCGTCGTCACGCATCTCCGTGGCGAGCGTCTTCAGCACCACCGGCGCACCGTTCTCGGGATCGGTGGCCAGGAACACGTGGCTGCGCGCGCTCGCATGCAGCTCGCGCACGATCCGGTAGCCGTCGAGCTCCATGCGCGGTGCCAGCGCCGGTGGAAACGGCAGCTCGGACTTCCGGCGCAGCGCCTCGGCGACCTCGCGCTCGGGCAGGGAATCGACCCGCACGACCATGGCGGTGAGGTTGTCGTCGCTGCCGCGCTCCAGCGCCGCCGCCACGATCGCGCGAGCTGCGGCATCGAGGTCCGCGGCGTGCTCGCGCACGGCGTCGATCAACAGGCGCTCGCTGACGTGCTGGTGCACGCCATCTGTGGCGATCAGGAAAATGTCGCCGGCATCCATCCGCGTGAACTGGTAGTCGCACTCGAGATTGCTGCTCATGCCGAGCGCGCGGCTCAGGTAGCTCTGCTCCTGCGACACCCACAGCCGGTGGTCCTGCGTGAGCTGCTCGAGCGAGCCGTCGCGCAGCCGGTAGATGCGCGCATCGCCGGCGTGGAACAGGTGCGCGGTCGTGGACTTCAGCACCAGCGCGCTGAAGGTGCAGACGTAACCGCGATCCTTGTCGTAGGGATTGGCGCTGGCGCGTGTCTGCGAGTGCAGCCAGGAATTCACCGCCATCAGCACGCACTGCGCCGACTTCTTCACCGACCACGCCGGTGAGGTGCAGTAGTAGTCCTCGAGGAAGGTATGCACCGCCGCCTGGCTGGCCTCCTGGCTCACGGCGCTGCTGCTGATGCCGTCCGCCAGCGCCACCGCGATTCCCTTCGCGGTGAGCTGCGGTTCCTCCGGCACGCAGGCGCCGTGGAAGTCCTGGTTTGTCTGCTTGCGGCCCTTGTCGGAGCAGGCCCCCAGTGAGACCCGGAGCGTCAGGCGACGGCCTTCAACTGCCGCTTCGGCGCCGTCCGCACGTGCGTCGAATACAGCGTGAGGCCGGTGAACGCGATGCCACCCACGATGTTGCCCGCGATGGTCGGAATCTCGTTCCACACGAAGTAGTCGCCCCAGTTGAAATGCGCGCCCATCAGGATGCCCGAAGGGAACAGGAACATGTTCACCACCGAGTGCTCGAACGTCATGTAGAAGAACACCATGATGGGCATCCACATGGCGATGACCTTGCCGGGCACGGAGGTGGAGATCATCGCACCGACCACGCCGGTCGAAACCATCCAGTTGCACAACATGCCGCGCACGAACAGCGTCAGCATGCCGGCGAGGCCGTGCTCCTTGTAACCGATGGTGCGACCCTCGCCGATGTGCGCGATGAACTGGCCGACCGGGTTAGGCTCCTGTGTCCAGGCAAAGGTGAAGATCAGCGACATCAGCACGGCCACCAGGAACGCGCCGGCGAAATTGCCGATGAACGTCAGGCCCCAGTTGCGCAGCACGCCGCCCAACGTGACTCCCGGGCGGCGATCCAGCAACGCCAGCGGCGCCAGCACGAACACGCCGGTCACCAGGTCGAATCCCAATAGATAGAGGATCACGAAACCCACCGGGAACAGCGCGGCGCCGACGATGGGCGTCTGCGTCTGCTGGTTGATGGTCACGGCGAACACCGCCGCCAGCGCCAGGATGGCGCCGGCCATGGCCGCGCGGATCAGCGTGTCCCGCGCCGACATGAAGATCTTGGATTCACCGGCGTCGACCATCTTGGTGACGAATTCGGAAGGAGCCAGGTACGACATCGTGCGATTCCCTTTTGATTACCAGACGAATTCGAGTTGCAACCAGAACTTCTCGGTATCGCGCGCGGCGGCGAGCACGCCCTCGCGGTAATCCGCGTACTTGAGCATCAGGTTGACCTTCTTGAGCTTGGCGGCGATCGAGGCATTCACCTCGGAGCCATAATCTGCCGAGATCCGCTCGGCCTCGTAGTCGTGGAAGCCGAGCACGAGGCCCAGGGTGTCGAGCCCGCCGATCGCCTTCAAATTCACGGTGGCGTTGAGGTAGCGGTCCTCGATGCCGTTCGGCGGCGTCGCCAGGAACTTGTCCGCCCAGCCCTGGAATTTGTGCAGCGTGGCGAGCGGCGTGGTGAAGCCCTTCGCGCCATTGCCCTCGAGCACCTCGATGCCCGCACCCAGTCCGAATTGCGCGTAGCTCGCACTGAGCTCCAGCATCCGGTAGTCGAGGTCGAAACTCAGCGGGTTGTCGCCCGCGTCGCTCTGCGTGGCCCAGGAGGCCGTGTAGCCGTACTTGAACTTTCCCGCCGGGCGCTCGCCGCTGAAGCGCAGGCCGTAGGTGGACGTCGAATCGCGCACCGCGGCCGGCACGCCGGGCAGAGCGTCGAACTTGAGTAGATAGCCAAAGCCGGCGATCTTGCCGACCTTGGTCTGGTACGAGACGTTGACGAGGCCGCTGTCGCCCTCGTAGGCGCCCTGCGGCGAGTCCGGTCCGAACACGCGGTTCACGCGATTCAGAAAAGTCACGTCGAGCACCAGGTTTTCGACGCTCCTGTTCACGATGCGCAGCGCGTCGAAGGTCTGCTCGTTCTGCCGCCAGCCCACGTTGCCGACGAAGCGCTGGTCGTCGAGCAGGATTCGCTGCCGGCCGAGCGTCAACGTGGTGCCCGGGATGCTGGTGTTCACCAGCTGGAAACGGTTGATCTCGTAGGCCTCCGGGTCCGGCACCACGGGATAGGTCAATTTCGTGGCGACCGTGGGATCGGGTCGATAGTCGGACTCGAGCGGCACCACCGCCTCGCCCTCGACTAACAAGCTGGTGTTGCCGAACTTGCCGGTCTCGAAACCCAGCCGGGCGCGCAGCGTGGTGGCGTGCGCGTCGTCGGCGAGCGGGTCCTGCTCGACGCTTTCGCTGCGCAACCGCGCATCCATCAGCCATTTGGTCGCGCCGATGGCGCTGCGCAGCGAATCATCCGCCGCCTGGACCGGTCCGGCCGAGACAATCGCCAGGGCGAGCAATCCCGATATGCGATGACGCATCTTCACTCCTCCACTTCCTTCTTGTCTCCCTCTGACGCCGACTAACTTTCGAGGCACCGGCGGTAGGCCAGGGAAAGCAATCGGCATGCCAGCAGGTTTTATGGCGGCTTTCTCGCGTGCGGGGGGCTGCTTGCGACGGCATGCACCGAAACGCAGCGTGGGGGTGCACCGCCGTGTGCAAAGCGGTGCAGTTTCTGCGGCGTGGTGCAGGCGCTCACCGCAGACGCGGCGCTGGTGATATCGTCCCGCCCCGATGATCGACTGGAACCTCAAAGGCAAGCGAATTGCCGTGCCGGAAATGCGCGAGCTCGAAGTGTTCAGCGCGCTGCTCGAACGCCGTGGCGCGCAGGTGCTGCGCTGCCCGCTCGTGACCATCTATGACTCGCCGCACAGTGCGCAGGTGCTGGCCTTCGCGGTCAGGCTCGCCGACGGCGGCTTCGATGACTTCATCCTCATCACCGGAGAAGGCCTGACGCGCATCCTGAGCTGCATCGATCGCTACGAGCCCGCGCTGCGGCCGCGGTTCATCGAGGGCCTGGCGAAGTTGCGCACCATCACCCGCGGCCCGAAACCGGCGCGCGCACTGCGGGCGCTGGGGCTCAAGCCCAACATCGAGGCCACGCAGCCCACGACCGAAGGCGTGATCCGCGCGCTGTCGGACCAGCATCTCGCGCGCCGCCGCGTCGCCGTCCAGCTCTACGGCAACGATCCGAATCTCACGCTGATGCGCTTCCTGCGCGAGCGCGATGCCGAAGTCACCACCGTCGCGCCCTACGTGTACGGCAACGCCGCCGACGATGCCACCGTGCAGGCGCTGCTCGAACGCATGGCGGCCGGCGAGGTCGACGCGATCGCGTTTACCAGCAAGCTGCAGATCGAGCGGTTGATGACACAGCATCCCACCCCGCTGGTGCGGCGCGCCCTGTCGCGCACGCTGATCGCCGCCGTAGGACCCATCGTCGCCGAGGCGATCCGCTCGCACGGCTTCGAAGTCTCCTCGAGCCCCGAACACTCCTGGTTCATGAAACCCCTGGTCGTCGCGCTCGGCGAGGCGCTCGGCACCAAGCGCGGCGCCGACCAGACCGGCACGGCGTAATGGGGACATTCCTCGTTTCCTAGCAAATGGGGACATTCCTGATTTGCTAGCAAACGGGGACGCACCTGCTTCAGGTACGTCCCCGTTTGCCCGCGAAGCGGGCAAATCAGGAATGTCCCCATTTGCTAGGAAACGAGGAATGTCCCCATTTCCCGCTAGACTTGCGCCATGGCGACGTCGCGCATCCACCTCGCAATCGAGCATCTGAAGAGCAACCGGCTGGCCGAAGCCGAGTCCATCTGCAACGAGCTGCTTTCGGGGAATTCCAACGACGCCGACGCGCTGCATTTCCTGAGTGTCGTGCGCATGGGCCAGGGAAAGCGCGACGAGGCCATCGAGCTGCTCAAGCGTTCGCTGAAGATCGCGCCGCGCAACCCGCAAGCCTGGAACAGCCTCGGCAACATGCTGTGGCACACGCCGGAGCACCAGGCCACCGAGTTCGCTTATCGTCACGCGACCAATCTCAAACCGGATTTCTTCGAAGCCTGGTACAACCTCGGCCGGCTCCTGCACCGCCACCACCGGCGCGCGGAGGCGCTCGAGGTTTTCAAACGTGCCATCCAGCTGCAGCCCCGCTTCGCGCGCGCACACGAGTTCATCGCCGTGCTGCATCAGCGCATGGGCCATCCGGATCTCGCGGCCGAGTCCTTCCGTCGCTGGCATGAGCTCGATCCCGACAATGCGATCGCGCGCCACATGGCCGCGGCGAATTCGCAGCAGAACGCCCCGGAACGCGCCGACGATGCCTACGTGGTCTCCGTGTTCGATCGCGCGGCGAAGAACTTCGACCAGGCGCTGGCCCGGCTCGGCTACGCCGCACCCCAACTACTGACCGCTGCGCTTGCCGACGTCATCCCTTTTGCCGAGTCGCGGCTCACGATGCTCGACGCGG
>DASTRL010000241.1:0-13405 GCA_035761265.1 Steroidobacteraceae bacterium | reverse complement strand
CGCGCGTGCCTCTCAATCGCCGAAAGGCGAAGGTCGCGGCCGTGCTCCTGGCCGCAGGAATTCCCGCCCTACTCGCCCCACCGCAGGCCGAGGCGCGGCAGGCCACCGCGCAGGATCTGTATATTATGGTTAATAATGAAGTCATGGCGCCCTCAGCGCAATCCTGGTCACCGCATCGCGATCCGCGCTGAGTCGCCCATCCTTCTCGTGCAGTTCCACGACCTGCAAGGAACTGCGCCGGGTCTCGTATGAATCTGGCTGCTTGGCATTGGCCTTGCGCCCCGGATGCGTGAAATAGAACATCCACGCCCGGTCACCGACGACCACCACGTCCGCGTGTTGACCGGGGACGCCGTCGTCCGCTCCGCGTCCAGGCGCCTCGAGCAGATTGCCCTGCTGGCGCAGCCATCGCTCGCCGTCGCTCGATGCGTAGACCGCAAGTCCCTGCCACACATCCGCGATCAGCCATGACTTGCCGCGCCATGAGAAGGCCTTCGGGCCTTCTCCGGCCTGGTCGCCGATCAGCCGCCCGCGGTCCGTCCAGCTTTCGAGGTCCGGGCTCTCGGCGTACCAGATGGATTTGTCGTCGGTTTCATTGTCGTAGTACATGCGCCAGCCGCCCGGGAGCCTGACCAACGACGCATCGATGGCGCGCGGCGTCGCCAACGGCACGACACGCGGATCGTGCCAGCTGCGCAAGTCCTTGCTCGTCAGGTGCACGATGCGGCGCGGGTGATCCCAGTCCTTGAAGATGCCGGGCACCACGGTGACGAACATGTGGTAGACGCCCATGTCATCGCGCACCACGTCCGGTGCCCAGAGCGTGGCGTCGGTGCCGCCGAGTTCCACGGGTAGTTCGATGTCGGCTTCGCCGACGTAGCGCCAGGTCGCGCCGGAGTCGAGCGATTCGGCCATGCCGATGTGCGAGCCGTGCACCCATTCGACACCGGTCGCGCCCTGGAGCTTCGCGCGCCGGCTCGTGTAGAACATGTACCAGCGACCGTACGAGCCGCTGTAGATCACCACGGGATCCGCGGCGCCATCGAACACCGGATCGCGGAACAGCGGCTTGTCCGCCAAGTGGCCGGCATCGGCCTGCGGCTCGCCGAAATCGGGCGAGCCGTCGGGTTTCCAGTGGAACACCTGCGCGCGCGTGTGCCGGTTCGGGTCGGCGAGTTCGCTGCCCGGAATGTCGCGGTACTCGCGCGCGTGATAGACGAGGATGTCCGTCTTGCCATCGAGCGTGGTCGTGAAGCTGTTGTGGCCGGGACCCCAGATTCCGGCGGACTCGCTGCTCTGGAAGACGGGCTCGCGCGACTTGGTCCAGGACTTCGGATCCAGCAGGTCCGCATCGGCCGACGCACTGAGCAATCCCATGCAGTAGTTCGCATCGATGGCGCTGGCGGAAAACGTGATGAACACGCGGCCGTTGCGAACCAGCACGGCAGGGCCCTCGTTGACGTCGTATTTGTGCTTTTCCCAGCCGTATTCGGGCTTGCTCAGCAGCGCAACGCGCTCCTTGCGGATCGAGCTCGGCGAATCCATCTGCGCGATGTAGATGTTGGTCCCCCTGCCCTCGTTGAACTGCTCCACCGGCGTGCGCCCTCGCTGTGTCCACACGAAGTAGCGCTTGCCCCGGTGCGCGAACGTGGTGCCGTCGAGCGAGAAACTGTCCCAGCCCGTGTCGATGCGCCCGAGCTCGCGCCACTCGCCCTCGAAGGGATCGGCCGAATCATTGACCAGCACGTAAGGACGCACCTCCCAGATCGCGTCGCTGCGGCTGGCCGTGAAATAGATGTACCAGCGGCCGTCGATGCGGTGGATCTCCGGCGCCCAGACGTGCGCGCTCATCGGCCCGGAGGCGTGCTTGCGCCAGACCACTTTCATTTCCGCGCGCGACAGTGCGTTGAGGTCGCGCGTGCGGCGGATCTCGATGCGATCCCATTCGGCGGCAGTCGCGGCCACGTAGTACTGGCCATCGTGCAGCAGTACCTGCGGGTCGGCGTGCTGCCGCAGCAGCGGATTGTCGAAGGTGATGTCGGCGGCGGACGCGATGCCTGTCAGCAGCAGGCAGGAGAGGGAGCGGAAGCGCATGCGGCTCTTCTAGCACGGCCGCGCGCGCCGCAGGCCGCGAAGTTCGTTATCGGTTCATGTCGAATGCCCGCGGTTGCCACGCGGGACGTGCTCGCGCATCCTCATGCACCAACGCAGGAGAACCAATCGATGCGCACGCGGCTCGCAGCGGTCTCTTTGGCTCTGATCGGGGGTTTGAGCGTGGTGGATGCAGCCGAGTCGCCATACGCGACACTGGAATCGCTGGACGCGCGCTTCGACGCGCTCATCCCGGCGAACACGAAGGTCGAAAAGATCGCCGACGACCTGGAATGGTCCGAGGGCCCGCTCTGGGATGCGAAGCGCAAGACGCTGCTGTTCTCCGACATTCCGCGCAACGTGGTCATGCAGTGGAACGAGGACAAGGGCGTGTCGCGCTTCCTCGAGAAGAGCGGCTACTCCGGCGCCGCGCCCTTCACCGGCCGCGAACCCGGCTCCAATGGGCTGACTTTCGACCTGCAAGGGCGCCTGACCCTGTGCCAGCACGGCGACCGCCGCGTGTCGCGTCGCGAGGCGGACGGCACGCTCGTGGCGCTGGCGAGCCACTACGAGGGCAAGCGTCTCAACAGCCCCAACGACCTGGTGTTCGACAGGCATGGCGCGTTGTACTTCACCGACCCGCCGTACGGACTTCCAGGCACGTTCAAGGATCCGGCAAAAGAGCTGCCCTTCCAGGGGGTCTACCGCGTGTCCAGGGAGGGCAGGATCACGCTGCTCACGAAGGAACTCGAAGCTCCCAACGGGCTCGCCTTCACGCCTGACTACAAGACGCTCTACGTCGCCAACTCGCAGAAGGAAAAGCCGATCTGGAAGGCCTTTGCAGTGAAAGCCGACGGCAGCCTGGGCACGGGCCGCGTTTTTGCGGATGCCAGCGGGCTTTATCGTGATGGCGACGGAGTGCCCGACGGCATGAAGGTCGATCAGGCGGGCAATGTGTTCGCCACCGGGCCCGGTGGCGTGCTCGTCTACACGCCGGATGGCACCCTGCTCGGCCGTATCCTCACCGGTGTTCCCACGGCCAACGTGGCCTGGGGTGAAGACGGCTCGACGCTCTTCATTACGGCAAACCACCGCGTGCTGCGTCTGAAGACCAGGACACGTGGTGTGCCGCTGCCGGCGGCCAGGTAAGGTTTTTCAACGAAGGGGATCCCATGCGACTGTCGATCGGTCTGATCGCCGCCGTTCTGGCGGCGGGTTCGCTGTGCAGCGGCGCCTTTGCGGCGCCGAAGGCCCGCGTGCTGGTCTACTCAGGCAGCACCGGCTACCGCCACGAGTCGATTCCGGCCGCGGTGGCGGCCCTCAAGGGCATCGCCGAGAAGTCGGGCTACGCCGTCGACACCAGCGAAGATCCCGAAGTGTTCACCGCGGACAATCTCGCCAGGTACAAGGTTCTGGTGCTGGTCAGCAACTCGACCGACCCCAAGAAGCCCGAATCCGAATGGTTCGTCGGGCCGAAGCGCGACGCGCTGCAGGGATTCCTCGCGGCGGGCAAGGGCGTGATCGGCCTGCACGCCGCGGCGGACTCTCACTATCACTGGGGCTGGTATGGCCAGATGATCGGCGCCTATTTCGATCATCATCCCAAGGGTACGCCGCGGGGCGTGGTGACGGTGGTCGATGCGAAGCATCCGGCCACGGCCAAACTACCCCGGACGCTCGAGCGCCACGACGAGTGGTACTACTACAAGGACTTCGACCCGACCATGCGCGTGCTGGTCACCATCGACCCGAAGAGCATCGGTGACGGCGAGGCGGACGTGAATCCGAATCCGCTGGTGTGGTGCCACGAGTTCGGCGGCGGGCGCGTGTTCTACAGTGCGCTCGGCCACACCGACGAATCGTGGAGCGAGCCCTACATGGTCGATCTCATGACGGGCGCGCTTCGATACGCGGCCGGCAGGTAACCTTCAGCCGTCGGAACGCGAGTCCCAGTACCTTTCCATGCGCGCGCGCATGGCCGCGTCGGGCATGCGGCCGCGCGCGGCGCCGAGGTTGTCCTCGAGGTGCTCGAGCTTGGTCATGCCGGGGATGGCCGCGGTGACCGCCGGATGCGAGACCACGTATTTCAGGAACACCTGGCCCCAGCTCTTCGCATCGATCTCGGCGGCCCAGTCGGGTAGTTCGGCGCCGCGCACGCGCGAGAACAGGTTGCCGTCGCGCCGTCCACCGAATGGAAGATTGATCAGGACGCCGATGCGCCGTTCGAGCGCCGCGGGCAGGACGTCTTCGGCCGCCGCGCGATTCGCCAGCGAGTAGTCGACCTGGATGAAATCCAGCGGCTGGCTTTTGATGACCTGCACCATGGCGTCGTGCTGGCTGCTGCTGGAGGTGGTGATGCCGATGTAGCGCACCTGCCCCTTGCGCTTCAGCTCCTCGAGGTGCGGAAAGAGCACGTCGACGCCGTTGAGACTGTGGATCTGCACGAGATCGAGCACGTCGGTTTTCAGTCGCCGCATCGACTCCCGGATCATGGCCACGCCCTGCTCGAGCTTGCCGTCCGCCGTGACCTTCGTGGCAATGAACGCCTGCCGTCGATTGCCGATGTCCGCCAGCAGGTCGCCGATGACAGCTTCGGACTGCCGGTACGCGGGCGCGGTGTCGATGATGGACGCGCCCGCGGCAGTGAGGCCGGAGAGCACCTCACGCCGCGCCTGGCGTTCTTCCGGGGTCGTCGGGCTGTAGTTGTTGGTACCCACACCGATCACGGCCAACCGCTCGCCGGTCGACGGAACGGCTTTCGTCGTCAAGGGTGGCGGCGGCGGCTTCGGCTCATCCCGGTCCTTGTCCTTGGATTTGTCCGCGGCCCAGGCACCCAGCATCTGACTGCCTGCCAGCATCGCCAGTCCCACCTGCAACACTTCCCGACGTCCCCTCACTTCTTCCTCCTGGCTCCTGACTTCTTCTTCGCCGCCGCCTTCCGTTTCGGCGCGGCACGCTTCGCCTTCTTCGCGACCTTGCGCGTCGCCTTCCGGGCGGTCGCCCTTGCGACCTTTTGCTTTGCAGCAGGTTTCTTCACTTTCGCTTTCGCTTTCGCTTTCGCCTTTGGTTTCGGCTTGGCCGCAGGCTTGGCCGCCGTGGCCTTGGGCCTGGCCTGCGCCTTGGGCTTCGCGGAGGCCGCTTCGCCGGTGCCGGCCGCCGCCGGCAGTGAATGGATCGCGAACGCAGCGCCTGCCGGATCGAGCAGGCAGGCAATGCGGCTGCCTCCCGGCACGTCCATGGGAGGAACCAATGGCCTGGCTCCATTCGAGGTCGCCAGCGCGAAACCCTTGTCGGCGTTCGGGACGTGCGCGTACGGCATCCAGCTTGGCGGCATCTGCAGGTTCGATGAGGGAACGTACATGCCGCCGCGCTGCACGCCATTCTGGCCGAAGATCAGGTAGACGCCACTGGGCCCCATGTCCATGCGCTGCATGGCATCCCAGCCAAAGAGGCCGCTGTAGAACGCGAAGGCGGCTTCGTGATCGGTGGTCGCGAGTTCATGCCAGGAGAAGATGCCGAGCGGCGGCAGCCCCTGCGGTTCCGGTCGCGCGTTCTCCGGATCGATGATGGCGAACACCGCGCCCTGTGGATCCTTGATCACTGCGTAACGCCCGGCGCCCTGCATGTCGCTCGGCGATTTCATGACCGAGCCACCGGCGCGAACGGCCGCATCCGCGGTGCCGTCCACATCCCGGGTGCCGATGTATTGCACCCAGTGCGAAGGCATGTCCGCGGGCAGGTCCGGCGGGATGGCCATGATGCCGGCCACCGGGCCGACATCGGCGTGGCACACGGTGTAGGCGGGATCGAGCGGCCAGGGCATGGTCTTCCAGCCGACGAGCTTTGAGTAGAAATTCTTCGCGCCGGGCACGTCGCGCGTCATCAACTGATGCCAGACGAATCGGCCACGCACATCGACAGCTTCCATATGCGGATCTCCGTTGAGGGGACGAGTGGTCGGCGCCGATCATAGCCGGCGCGTCCGCAAAAGTTTTACGGAGTTGTCGCAGTCGAGGTCGTGTTGCTCGCACCCGGCGGCTTGCGTGGATAGATGCCGATGACGCTGCCGTCGGCCTGGCGGCGCGCGAACGCAAACCCGTTGGCGAGCGCCACCGATCCAGCACACAGCGTCAATTCGGGACGGGGTGGAACCGTCACGTCCTCGCTGGCGATGTCGATGTCGATGCGCCGGATCTTCAGTCCGAGCGCGCCGGTGATGCCGCGCAGATAGGTTTCGAGTTCTTCTTTGAACTGATCGCTCAAGCCCACGTCATTGCGAAGGAAATACGCCGTCAGGTGGCGCGCCAGCGGGGTCGCCTTCTGCATCTCGCGCATGACGATGGCCTGCTCGCTGTCGAGCGTCCAGAACGAAGTCTGGGCCATGTACTCGCCCACCTCGGAAGGTACGGACGGATCGTCGCCCCGGATGGGCGGCGTCTGTACGTGCAGCACGCCATCGGGGCTCAACGACAGGTGGGTGCTCGCCAGGTCCAGCTCATAGTTCAGCTTGGCGGGCCAGATCACCATCACCTGCGGGTTGATGCCAGGCACTTCCGGGCACGCCTTGTACCAGACCGTCACCTGGCGCTCGTGCTCGATGATGGCCCGCGTTCGCATCTGGGTGACCAGCACGTTGATCGGGCTCTCCCCGGCGTTCTTGCGCGTCCACAGCGAATAGCCCACCGCACCCGCGATCACGGCAAGCACGATGGCGATCAGGTTCCTGAGCATGCGGTCCGCTCCTACACCACTTCGAAAAGGCCCGCGGCACCCATGCCGCCGCCGATGCACATCGTGACGACGACGAGCCGCGCGCCGCGCCGCTTGCCTTCGATGAGCGCATGCCCGACCAGCCGTGAGCCGGTCATGCCATAGGGATGCCCCAGCGCGATCGCACCGCCGTTCACGTTGAGCCGCTCGTCCGGGATGCCGAGCTTGTCGCGGCAGTACAGCACCTGCACGGCGAAGGCTTCGTTGAGCTCCCACAGATCGATGTCCTCGACGGTTTTGCCGGCGCGCTCCAGCAGCTTCGGGATCGCGAACACCGGGCCGATGCCCATCTCATCGGGCTCGCATCCGGCAACGGCAAAGCCGCGGAAGATCCCGAGCGGCGTCAGGCCCTGCTTTTCGGCGCGCGTAGCGCTCATCACCACGCAGGCCGAGGCGCCGTCCGAGAACTGGCTGGCATTGCCCGCGGCGATCACGCCGCCCGGGGTCGCGGCGCGGATCTTCGCCACCGCCTCGTAGGTCGTGTCGGCGCGAATGCCTTCATCGGCGCTCACCGTGACCGCGCGCGTCTGCAGCCGGCCGCTGTCCGCATCGGCGGCGCCCATGACGACGTCGATGGGCGCGATCTCGGCGTCGAACCTGCCCGCCGCGCGCGCCGCGGCGGCGCGCTGCTGGCTCTGCACGCCGTAGCGGTCCTGCGCCTCGCGCGGAATTGCATAACGAAGCGCGACCGTCTCCGCCGTCTGCAGCATGCTCCAGTAGATAGCCGGCTTGTGCTCGTCGAGCCAGGCCTCCTTGGCCATGAAGAGATTCATGCGCTCGTTCTGCACGCAGGAAATGGATTCCACGCCGCCCGCCACGTACAACTCGCCTTCGCCGGTCGCGATGCGCTGCGCGGCCAGCGCGATGGTCTGCAGCCCGGAGGAGCAGTAGCGATTCACCGTCATGCCGGCCGTGCTCACCGGGCAGCCGGCGCGCAGCGCGATCTGCCGCGCGATGTTGAAGCCGGTGGCGCCTTCCGGGTTCGCGCAGCCAATGAGCACGTCCTCGACCTGTGCAGGATCGATCCTGGCCCGCTCCATCGCGGCTTTCACGACGTGCCCGCCCAGCGTGGCGCCGTGCGTGAGATTGAAAGAGCCGCGCCAGGATTTCGTGAGCGCGGTGCGCGCGGTGGAAACGATGACGGCGTCAACCACGGCCCTTCTCCTTGCGCGCACCCTCGACGCCATCGAAACTGCGGCCCTCGGCGGCGAGCCGCGCCAGCAGCTTCGCGGGTTTCCAGAACGGCGGATCGGCATGCGGATTGCCGGCGAATTCGCGCATGCGGCGCACCACCTGACCGAGACCCACGCGGCTCGCATGGAACATCGGCCCACCGCGCGATACGGGAAATCCATAACCGGTGAGATAGACCACGTCGATATCGGAGGCGCGCTGCGCGATGCCCTCTTCCAGGATGTGCGCACCTTCGTTCACCAGCGCGTACACCAGCCGGTCGACCATCTCCTCGTCCGGGATCTTTCGTGGCTTGATCTTCAGCGCCTTGCGCTCCTCCTCGATGATGCGCTCGACCGCGGGATCCGCGATCGCATCGCGCCGTCCCGGCTCGTAGCGATACCAGCCCGCGCCCGACTTCTGTCCGAAACGACCCAGCTCGCACACGCGATCGGCGATGCGCATCGGGCGCATCTTCGGGTGCTCGGCGTAGTGACGCTTGCGGATGTGCCAGCTGATGTCATTGCCCGCGAGGTCCGACATGCGGAATGGGCCCATGGCGAATCCGAACGCCTCGATCGCCGCGTCGACCTGCCTGGGTGTCGCACCCTCCTCGAGCATCAACAAGGCCTGCTGTGCATACGGATCGAGCATGCGATTGCCGATGAAGCCATCGCAGACACCGGCGACCACGCCGGTCTTGCCGATGCGTTTGGCGAGCGACAAGGCGGTGGCGAGCACGTCGGGCCGGGTCTTCCTCGCGTTGACGATTTCGAGCAGCCGCATGACGTTCGCGGGACTGAAGAAGTGCAGGCCGAGCACGTCGCCCGGCCGCCTGGTAAACGATGCAATGGCGTTCACGTCCAGTGTCGAGGTGTTGGTGGCGAGGATGGCGCCGCGTTTCGCCACCTTGTCCAGCTCGCGAAACACGGCCTTCTTCACGTCGAGATCCTCGAACACGGCTTCCACGATGAGATCGGCGCTCGCGGCGGCGCCGTAGTCGAGCGATGGCACGATGAGCGCGACGCGCTTCTGCGCGTCCTCGGCTTTGAGCTTCCGCTTGGCCACCGCGCCTTCGTAATTCTTGCGGATCGCCGCGATGCCACGATCCAGCGCTTCCTGTTTCGCCTCCAGCAAGGTCACGGGCAGCCCGGCATTCGCGAACGTCATGGCGATGCCGCCGCCCATGGTGCCGGCGCCGACCACGGCCACCTGCGCGATTTTCCGCTGTGGGGTCTTGTCCGTGATTCCGCGCACCTTGGAAGCCGTCCGCTCGGCGAAAAAGGCATGACGCAGCGCAAGCGATTCGGGACTGACGATGAGCTCGCCGAAGATCCTGCTCTCCGTCGCCATGCCCCTGGCGAATGGCTGTCCCACCGCGGCAGCCACGGCTTCGAGCGCGCGCAGCGGCGCGGCGAGCCCGCGCGCCACCGATGCCACGCTGGTTTTCGCGAACTGCAGGAAGGCCTCGGCCTGCGGATGCTGCGCCGGCATATCACGCACGCGGCGTATGGCGCCGCCCTGCTGCTTGCCCAGGCCGGCGGCAAATTCCCGCGCCGCCGCCACCAGGGCTTTCACGTCCTTGCCCTCGACGATGACATCGAACAGCGCGCTGCCCTTGAATGCGGATGCCGGCATCGTGGCGCCGGAGACGATCATGTTGATGGCCGTTTCGAGACCGACGAGCCGCGGCAAGCGCTGCGTACCGCCGGCGCCTGGAATCAGCCCGAGCTTCACTTCGGGAAACGCAATCTTCGCGTCCGCGAGTGCCACGCGGTAATGGCAACCCAGCGCCACCTCGAGCCCGCCGCCCATGCAGACGCCGCTGATGGCGGCAATCACCGGCTTCCGGGCGGCTTCGATGATGTCCACCACCACTGGCAGGAAGGGCTCGGCATAAAAGCCGGCGCCGGAGAACTCCTTGATGTCCGCGCCGCTCGAGAACGCCCGCTCATTGCCCGCGATCACGACGGCGCTGACCTTGGGATCCGCGACGGCGCGGTCGAGCGCCTGGACGATGGCCTTGCGCAAGGCATGCGACAACGCGTTGAGCGGCGGATTGTTCATCGACAGCCAGGCGATGCCGCCGTCGACCTTGTAACGAACTTCTTTCATGTCCGGATGATTAGCATGCCGCCACGAGCGCGTCGATCAGGTTTTGCCCGGACGCAACCACGGCGCATGCCTCGGCTCCCGGCATGCAGCCTCGCGGCAGGCGATGGACCTCAGGCATCGACCTCACAACTCGACCTTTCGCCAGACACCGGCGCGCCACCTCCAGAACATGCTCGAGCCTAACAAGATCACGTAGACCATCAGCGCGTACCAGCCGCCGCGCGCGCCGAGCCCGAATTGCGGCAGGCCGTCGATCCATCCCTGCCCCGGCGCGAAGATCAGCGTGTGCGCGAGCGGCACGAAGAAGAACCAGGACAATCCGAGCGCGGTCGCTGCCGGCACGCGCGTGTCGCCCGCGCCGCGCAGGCAGAATCCCGCGCCGCAATACAGGCCGTCGAATACCTGGTACGCGGCCGCCGGCCAGAGCAGCAGCAGACCCAGCGCGACCACGGCGTCCGCCGACGCATCGCCGCTGCTGACGAACAACCGCAGCACCCACGGACCCACCACGATCAGCAATACAGCGACCATCGCCATCAGCGTCGCGCACAGCGCGATGACCACGTTGCCCAGGCGATTCGCCCAGTCGCGGTTGCCGGCGCCGATCGACTGACCCACCAGCGTGGTACCGGCAAGTGCAATACCGATGGTGGGCATGTAGGCCATCGAAGTCAGCGCCATCACGATCTGCGTGGCCGCGGCGCCCACCGCACTGGTCTGCGCGATCATCATCTGCGAGAGCGCCAGGCCCAGCACGTCGGCACCGTACATCACGCCGATGGGCAGTCCGACCGCGAGCTGCGCGCGTATCACGGGCCAACGCGGCCGCCACGTGAGGCGCGAGCGGTAGCGGCGGCCGATCGCGCCGCGCAGGAACAGCGTCATCGCCAGCGAGAAGCCGGCGAGCTGCGCGAAGTTGGTGCCCCAGGCGGAACCCTTCATGCCCATGTCGAGCTCGAACATGAAGACCTGGTTGGCAATGGCATTGACGATCGTGGTCGAGATCACGATCAGCAACGTGAAACGTACCGCCGCGATGCCGTTGAAGAATCCCAGCGCTGCCCAGCACATCGAGCCCAGGAATGCGCCGCCCATGCGCGGCGTCCAGTATTCGAGCGCCAGCGCCTCGACGTGTGGCTCGAGTCCGAAGGGATGCAGCAGCCAGGGCCCGGCGAATGCCAGCGCCAGGAACACGGGCGCCAGAGCAAGCGTGGCCCAGAGGGCATTCCAGAGCGCGCGCGACGCGCGCGCACCCCGCCTGCTGCCGAACGCCTGGGCGACGAAGGTCTGCACCGCGAGGCCGACGCCGCCGAACAACAGCACGGCGCAGCTCAGGATCCAGTAGATAGCGCCCATCGCCGCCACCGCGTCGGTGGACAGGCGGCCGATGAACCACAGGTCGGTGAGATTGAGCAGCGACTGCACCGCGTTGGTCGCCATCAATGGCGCCGCCAGCCCGAGGATGGCGCGCAGATCGACGTGCCGGCGGCCGCTGGAATCGACACTCTGTGCCGGCAGCGCGCGCGATGCCGGACTGCTCATGCGGCCGCGCCCGCGGCAGGCGGCAGCCGCTCGCGGCGCGCCTCGAACGCCCGGCCCAGCACGCGCGTCGAGAGCAGCAGTGCGGCACACAGCACGACACAGATCCAGGACATGCCGACGATGCCGGCACCCTCGACCAGCTTGTACACGGCCTGCCCGCCGGTATCGCTGCCACGTTGCAGGACGGTATCGATCAGGCTCTTGCTCTTGAACTTGCTCTCCGGATTCAGCACGGTGAACAACATCTCGCGCGGCGGTTTGCCGAGTCCGTAGTCGGCGGCGCGACGGATGACCTGCGTGATCAACAGCACCGCGCCGCTGGGCACGAGCGCCAGCAACACGAAGCTCGCGCCGATCAGGGCCGGCATCGCCGACAGGCTCAACGCCACGCTGCCACGGCGCGTGAGCCACGTGACCACCACCGCCTGGAACAGCAGCGCCAGCAGGTTCACGGCGATTTCCAGGTTGGCGAACATCGCGGCACGCTCGGCTTCGCCGGGATAGAGCGAGGCGATGTACTTGCCTTGCTCGTTGTACATGAAGGCGCCGATGGTCTGACCGATGACGATCACGCCGGCGATGCCGAGCAGGTACGGCGAGGTGGCGAGCCGCTTCAGGTCTTCGAGCGCCCGGCCGCCGACCGGGATGGCGCCGTCCGGCACCACGCGGCCGTGATCCGCGCGGCGCAGCGTGGCGCGTGCATGGCTGACGAGTGCCGCCGACAGCACGATGGACAGGCTCGCGCCGACGATCAACGGCGGCAGTCCTTGCTCGAGCACGAAACCGCGCACGATCAGGTTGCCGGCGATGGCGCCGGCGCTTCCGCCGGCGGCCACGTAGCCGTAGAAGCGCTTCGCCAGTTCCGGCCGCCACACATCCGACATCGCGCTCCAGAAGACCGCGATCAGCAGTAGATTCGACGTCGTCAAGGCGACGAAGTACACCGCGGCCAGCGTGCGATCGCGCGGCAGCGCATCCAGCCCGATCGCGAGCGAAATGAAGATCGCTGCGAACGTGACATTGACGATCCACAACAGGCGCGTGCGCGGCGTGCGCCGCACCAACCACCAGTACCCCGGCAGCATCAGGCACGAGGCAATCAGCACCGTGAGGAAGAGCTGGAAATTGTTGCGTACGCCGACTTCGAGCGCCAGCGCCTCGCGTATCGGTCGCAGCACGTAATAGCCGCCGAGCAGGCAGAAGCAGCCCGCGGCGGCGGCGAGCAGGGCGCGGTGCTCCTCGCGACCGGCGGCGACCCGCGCGTCCGGACTCACCGCAGCGACTTCAGGGTTCCGATGAGGTGCGGCTTCTCGCCCTGGCCGTCGCGCAGCGCGAAGCCGGAGCCGTTCTCGATGGGCCAGCGCTGCAGCATCAACCAGGCCGGCATGTAGATGGGTAGTTTGAACGTCACCGACAGCTCGCAACCGCCGTCGAACTGTTCGGCCTCGAAGTCCGACGCCACGCGGCCGAGCGACCACATGCCATGCGCGATGGCGCGCGGGAACCCGAAGGCGCGCGCCGTCAGGTCGCTCATGTGGATGGGATTGACGTCGCCGGAAATGAATCCGTAGCGGCGGCCGAGACCGGCGGGGGCACGGAAGCTGCTCGACTTGACCGCCACGGCGTCGGGCGCGCCCTCGGCGCTGCGCGCGGACAGGTTGCTGCGGGTCGCGCCCGGTGGCGGCCGCTTGCGCGCGAGGAACGTACAGGTCTC
>DASTRL010000240.1:0-14754 GCA_035761265.1 Steroidobacteraceae bacterium | reverse complement strand
GCTCGATCCGGGCAATGCGATCGCGCGCCACATGGCTGTGGCGAATTCGCAGCAAAACGCCCCGGAACGCGCCGACGATGCCTACGTGATTTCCGTGTTCGATCGCGCGGCGAAGTACTTCGACCAGGCGCTGGCCCGGCTCGGCTACGCCGCGCCCCAACTACTGACCGCTGCGCTTGCCGACGTCATCCCTTTTGCCGAGGCGCGGCTCACGATGCTCGACGCGGGCTGCGGCACGGGGCTCTGCGGCCCGCTGCTGCGTTCGAGCGCGCGTCGACTGGTCGGTGTGGATCTGTCCGCCGGCATGCTCGCCGAGGCACGCGCGCGCAATGTCTATGACGAGCTGCACGAAGCCGAGCTCGTGGCCTTCATGCGCGGCCACCCAGCCGAGTACGACGTCGTGATCTCCGCCGATACGCTGGTGTACTTCGGCGCGCTCGAGGAGGCCATGGCCGCCGCCGCGGGCGCGCTCAGGCCGGGCGGAATCCTGGCCTTCACGGTCGAAGCCGAGCCCGCCGATTCCGGGGAAACATTCCGGCTGCAACACCACGGACGCTACACGCACTCCGGGAGCTATCTGCGCGCCTGCCTCGCGGGCGCGGGGTTCCAGGTGCTGCAGATCGAACCCGGCGTGCTGCGCAAGGAGGGCGGCGCGGACGTGCAGGGTCACGTCGTGACCGCCAGGCGCTGAACAATTCCGCGGGTCAGGCTTCCCGGCCCGGCCCCGCGCTTCTGCCGCATCTAGATAGGCGACTTTCCCAGGGTCGCGGCAGACGAGATCATCGCAATGCCTTGAACTGCGCCGCCGCGCCACCCGACGGTGCCAGCTTCAGCGTCAAGCTGTCCGCCTTCGTCACCGCGAGCGAACTCTCGGCCAGCGTCGTCGGCGTCGCGCCATCCTGGTAGATCCTCGCCGCGAACTTTCCCTCACCCAGGAACGCCAGCGGCAGCGTGATCTCATGCGGCTGCTCATTGCCCATCGCGCCCAGGTACCAGTCCCTGCCCTTGCGCCGCGCGACCACGACGAAGTCGTCGATGTCCCCGGCCACGAAGCGCGTCTCGTCCCACACCGTCGGCACGGCCTTCACGAAGTCGAAGCCCGCCGCGTTCTCGTAGACATCGGGACTGTCGGCGACCATCTGGAACGGGCTCTCGTACACCACGAACATGCCGAGCGCCTGCCCGCGCGTGGTCTGCACCTGCGGCGGGCTGTTGACGACCTGGAAGGAGTCGGGCGTCGCGTTGCGGAAGCCCCCCGGCGTGTAGTCCATCGGCCCGAGCAGCATGCGCGTGTACGCCAGGCTCACGTTGTGCGTCGCCGTGACGCGCCGGCTCCACTTGTTGTACTCCGCGCCCATGACGCCTTCCTGCGTCAGGTAGTTGGGGTAGGTGCGATTGAGCCCCGCGGGTGGATAGGCGCCATGCATGTCGACCAGCAGTCTGTGCTCCGCCGCCTTGGCCATCAGCCTGTGATAGTAGTCGACCATCTGCTGGTCGTTGCGGTCCATGAAGTCGACCTTGATGCCCGCGATGCCCCACTTCTGGTACTGCGCCAGCGCGGCGTCCATCTGCCGGTCGAGCAGCGACCACTGCACCCAGAGCCACAGCCGCACCTTGCGTTTGGCGGCATAGGCCACGAGTGCCGGCATGTCGATGTCGGCCTTGGCGCGCGTCACGTCGGCATCCGCGGGCGCGCTGCCGCCGTGGCCCGAATTCAGGCACCAGCCCTCGTCGATCATCATGTACTCGAAGCCGGACTTGCCGGCGAAATCGATGTACTTCTGGATCGTCGGCATGTCGGTGGCGCCGCGCGCCGGCGGTGGTAGATAGGGACCGGACCACCAGTCCCAGGCGGTCTTGCCCGGCTTGATCCAGGAGGTGTCGAACGCGGGATCCGGATTCAGATTGCCGATCAGGTTCGATTCGATCAGCTTGCCGAGCGTGTCGCCGAGCATGATCACGCGCCAGGGCGAGCCCGCGCCGTTCGCGCCGATCTCGGTGCGCGCAATCAGCGACTTGTCATCGAGCCGGCGCGACACGCGCGTCTGCACGCCCGTCATGCCGCTGCCCTGCCCGCCGAGATACAGTCCGCCGTAGTCGGCGAGGTTCGCCTCGGCGATGGCGAAGGCATTCTTCCCCGTGCGGCACACCAGCGGCAGGTCATAGTTGGTTTGTTCGCGGATGTACTTCGCGCGCACCGGGTCGAATTCGCCCTCGTGGCTGCTGTCCATGCGCCACAGGTTGAAGCCGTGGCAGGCATGGTCCGAACCGAACATGAATTCGGTGTCCTCACCGCGCACCGCCAGCGTCTTCAGACCCGCGTCGGGCGGCAGGTGGAACCGGAACGCCACGCCGTCGTCATAGGCGCGGAATATCCACTGCAGCTCGCGAGCCGCGCCCGACCGCGGCACGCCCGAAATGCTGACTTCATTGAACCGCTCGCGCGCCTGCGAAGCCTTGGTCGCGACCAGCTTGCGGACCTGGTCGACGCTGCGGGAATTCACGCTGCGCACGTCGAGCGCGCTGATGTCGCCTTCCGCGAGCCGCACGCGCAGCCGCGAGGGCGCGACCACGGTCTCGCCATTGCGGGTGACGGTATAGACGAGCTGACCCTCGCCGTTCTGCGCGACCGTGACCGTGATGCGCGTGTCCGGCGAGTGAATCGTGGCCGGCAGATTTTGTGCGACAGCCGTGCCGGCGAGCGCGGCGCACAGCGCCAGCGTGCGAATCGAAAGCCTCATGAGACCCCCTGAATTGTCGGGGCGAACAATACCCAAATTGTCTGCGTAATTCAGCCCCGCCCGGCGCTCGCGCTGCGGGCCTGCTCCGCGGCGATGATGCCCTGGATTTCCGCGACACAGGATCCACAGTTCGTGCCGCACCTGAGCCGCTTGCCGATGGCGGCCGTCGTGGCAGCGCGGCCCAGTTCGCGCGCGCACGCGGCGATCGCATGGCGACCCACGCCGAAGCACGAGCACACCAGCGCGCCCGGATCCGCGCCCTCGAGCGCGCGACCCGCGAGCAGGCTGGCCCGCATCGCAACGCTGAGCTTGCGCGCCGCGAACAGGCTCGCGAGCCAGCCGCGCTCGGGCAGCGCGGGACGGCAATCGATGTGGATGCAGGCCTGCAGGCGCTCGCCCACGAACCACGCCCCGCGGAACAGGTGCCGCGCGGGATCGCGATACTCGATCCAGTCCGCTTCGGCACTCGAAGGCACCGCGAACATGCGCCGCGCCTCGCGCGGCCAGTCCGGAAACGAGCGGCCGACCATTTCGTAGCGCGTGAAGCCCTCGCCCCGTACCCGCGCCCACCATGCCGTGTCCGGCGTCGGCAGCGGATCGCGGCTCAGGATCACGCCGTACCAGTCCGCCGCGAATGGTTCGATCGCGACCGGCGTGTGCTTGAGCTCGGGCTGGCCGGACACCGGATCCACCACCGCGTTGGCGAGCGCGCCCACGCGTGCGTCGGATGCGAACGCGCCACTCCAGTGGATGGGTGCGAACACCTGCCCGGGCGGCACTTCGCCATCCACCCGCACGCGCACCACCATGGCACCCCAGGCACTGCGTACGCGCGCCAGCTCGCCGGCACGCACCGCGAACTTCAGCGCGTCGGCGGGGTGGACCTCGACGAAAGGCTCCGCAAGATGCGCGGACAGCCGCGCGGACTTGCCCGTGCGCGTCATCGTGTGCCAGTGGTCGCGCACGCGGCCGGTGTTCAGCACGAGTGGATAGTCCGAGGTCGGCGGATTCGCGGGGCCGCGCGGCGTCAGCGGGACGAAGCGCGCGCGCCCATCCGCGTGCAGGAAGCGGCCGTCCGCGAACATCGGGCCGCGCGCCGATTCGCGCGCCCGGGCCATGGGCCAGGCGGCCGGCTGCCAATTGCGGTACTCGGCCGTCGTGATATCCGACCACGCGCCCAGATCGAGCGCGCGGCGGCCGTCATTGCCTTGCGCGGTGAGCCGCGCATGCTCGCGAAAGATTTCGTGCGGCGAGATGAACTCGAAACCTGCGAACCCCATGGCGCGCGCCACGTCGCAGACCATGCGCCAGTCGGCGCGCGCCTCCGCCGGCGCCGGCAGGAACGCGCGCTGCCGCGACAGCGTGCGATCCGAATTCGTCACCATGCCGTCCTTCTCGCCCCAGGCGAGTGCCGGCAGCAGCACGTGCGCGAGCGCCGCCGTGTCGGTGTTGGCGGTGACGTCGGAAACCACCACCAGTTCGCAGCGGCGCAGAGCTTCGCGCGCCCGGTCGGCATCCGGCAGGCTGACCACCGGGTTCGTGGCCATGATCCACACGGCCTTGATGCGGCCGTCGTGGAGGCGCTCGAACATCTCGACCGCCTTGGGGCCCTGGCGCGCAGCGATGGTCGGACTGCCCCAGAAGCGTTGCACCATGGCTCGCCCGGCCGCGTCCTCCAGATCGATGTGCGCCGCCAGCGTATTGGCGAATCCACCCACCTCGCGCCCACCCATGGCATTGGGCTGGCCCGTCACCGAAAACGGTCCCGCGCCGGGCTTGCCGATGCGACCGGTCGCAAGGTGGCAATTGATGATGGCATTGACCTTGTCGGTGCCCGCGGAGCTCTGGTTCACGCCTTGCGAGAACGCCGTGATCACCGCTGGCGTGCGCGCGAACAGCTCGAAGAAATCGCCCAAGGTCGCGACGTCGAGCCCACAGGCGCTCGCCGTGGCCTCGAGCGAACCGCCGCCGGCACGCGCCGCGACCAGCGCCTCCATGCCGCCGGTGGTGTGCGTCTCGATGAAACCGCGGTCGAGATGACCGTGCTCGGCCAGCCAGACGAGCAGCCCATTGAACAGGTGCACGTCGCTGCCCGGCGCGAGCGGCAGATGCAGATCCGACATCTGCGTGGTAGCCGTACGGCGCGGATCGAGGGCGACGATCTTGAGACCGCGCCGTTCGCGCGCCGCCGTCAGCCGTTGCAGCAGGACGGGATGGCACCAGGCCGTGTTCGATCCGACCAGCACCACCAGATCCGCCGCGTCCAGATCCTCGTAACTCACCGGCACCACGTCTTCGCCGAACGCACGCTTGTGGCCGGCAACCGCCGAGGCCATGCACAGGCGCGAGTTGGTGTCGATGTTGGCCGCGCCGATGTAGCCCTTCATGAGCTTGTTGGCGACGTAGTAATCCTCGGTCAGTAGCTGACCCGACACATAGAACGCGACGGACTCCGGCCCGTGTCGCTCGAGGATGCGGCGAAATCCACCGGCCACCGTGGCAATGGCCGCCTCCCAGCTGACGCGCTCGCCTCGCACTTGCGGATGCAAGAGCCGGCCGTCGAGGCCCACGGTCTCGGCGAGCGCGCTGCCCTTCACGCACAGGCGGCCGCGATTCGCCGGATGCGCCGGATCTCCGCGCACCTCCACGCTTTCCTTGCGCCGCGACGCCAGCACGCCGCAGCCCACGCCGCAATACGGACAGGTGGTGCGTGTCGGTGTGATGTCCACCTATGCGGCGGCGGAGGCGTCGAACAGCAGCTGATCGCGGATGGCGCCGACGTCGGCGCGCTCGGCGATGAGCTCCTTGAGCCGCGCTGCCTCACGCGTGTCACCGAACAGCACCGCGCCGCAGATACGATTGCCCTCGAGCACCACGCGCTTGTAGACGCCGCTGCGCCGGTCCGAGAACACCAGCGATTCGCGTCCGGGCTTCTCCGCGAAGTCACCGGCGGAGAACACCTCGATGCCCGACACCTTGAGCTGCGTGGCATTGAGCGCGCCGGCGAATCGCGACACGCCGATCTCGGCGATGTGCTGCGCGCAGATGCGCGCCTGCTCCCACAGCGGCGCCACGAGGCCGAAGGTCTGCCGGCGGTGCTGCACGCACTCGCCGACGGCGTAGATGGACGGATCGAACGTCTGCAGCGTGTCGTCGACGAGGATGCCGCGGTCGCAGGCGAGATTCGCGCGCTGCGCGAGCTGCATGTTCGGCCGCACACCGACGGCCATGACCACGAGGTCCGCCGGCAACTCCTCGCCGCTCTCGAATTTCACGCCGCTGACCCGGCGCTCGCCCCCTGCAGCTCCAGGAAGGATCCGCTCGGTCTTCGCGCACATGCGGAACTGGATGCCGCGCTTTTCCAGCGCCGCCTTGAGCAGCGCGCCCGCGGGTGCATCGAGCTGGCGCTCCATCAGCGTGTCCAGCAGGTGCACCACGGTCACCTTCATGCCGCGCAGGCTCAGGCCGTGCGCCGCCTCCAGGCCTAACAACCCGCCGCCGATGACGACGGCACGGCGGTTATCGCCGGAAGCCTCGAGCATGCGATTCACGTCGTCCAGGTCGCGGAAGGTGAGCACGCCGGCCAGATCCTTGCCCGGCAACGGCAGCACGATGGGATCCGAGCCCGTCGCGAGCAGCAACCGGTCGTAGGGCGCAACGACGCCACTGCGGGATCTGACCAGGCGCCGCTTGCGGTCGATCTCGACGATGGGATCGCCGGCATGCAGCGCGATGCCGCGCTTTGCGTACCACACCGGCCGGTGCAGCATGATGTCGTCCGCCTGGCTCTCGCCCGCCAGCACCGGCGAGAGCAGGATGCGGTTGTAGTTGCCGCGCGGCTCGGCGCCGAACACCGTGATGCTGAATCGATTCGCCACGCCGAGCTTCAATAACTCCTCGACCGTGCGCATGCCGGCCATGCCGTTGCCCGCGACCACGAGCCGGACGCGCCGGAACTCCGCCGGCACCTGCACGTGCACGCGGCCCTCGGTCACGCGCGTGGGATACGCCGTCACGTTGAACGTGGGATCCTCGATGCAACGGCCGCTCGCGAGGACGTAATGGTGCTTGTAGACGGGCGACGCCACGACGCGCTCGCCCTGCAGGTTGCCGGTGAGGCCGCGCGACAGTACGTTGGCGCGGCTCGCCGGATCGAAATTGTCGAGTGCATAGATGCGGCCGTGGACGAGGAAGAGCGCGATCTGCCGCTCCGCCACCAGCGCGGCCACGCCGCCGCCCTCCACCAGGTCCTCGAGCGCGCAGACCTCGTGCCAGCGCTCGCCGGTCATGCGACCTCCTTCGTCTTCTCCTGCGGCGTCGCCGGCCGGATCTGGCCGCGCTCCTCGACGAACATCACGTTGCGGTCCGGTTCGTTCGAGTTCACGAAAGTGCGGAAGCGCTTGAGCGTCGCGGGATCCTCGATGGCCACTCTCCATTCGCAGGCGTAGTTGGCGATGACGCGCGCCATGTCTGCTTCGAGCTCCTGTGCCAGGCCCAGCGAGTCCTCGCAGACCACCTTGCGCACGTAGTCGATGCCGCCCTCGAGGTTCTCGAGCCAGGTCGAGGTGCGTTGCAGTCGATCGCCGGTGCGGATGTAGAACATCAGGAAGCGGTCGATGAAACGAATCAACGTGGCCGTGTCGAGATCGCGCGCCAGCAGGTCCGCGTGCCGCGGCTTCATGCCGCCGTTGCCGCAGACGTAGAGGTTCCAGCCATTCTCCGTGGCGATGACGCCGACGTCCTTGCCCTGCGCCTCGGCGCACTCGCGGGTGCAGCCGGACACCGCGAACTTGATCTTGTGCGGCGCGCGCAGGCCCTTGTATCGATTCTCGAGATCGATGGCGAGGCCCACCGAATCCTGCACGCCGTAGCGGCACCAGGTGCTGCCCACGCAGCTCTTCACGGTGCGCAGCGCCTTGCCATACGCATGGCCGGACTCGAAGCCGGCGTCGATCAGCTCCCGCCAGATCAGCGGCAACTGGTGCACCTGCGCGCCGAACATGTCGATGCGCTGGCCGCCGGTGATCTTGGTGTACAAGCCGTACTTCTTCGCGATCGCGCCGATGGCGATGAGTCCCTCGGGCGTGATCTCGCCGCCGGGCACGCGCGGCACCACCGAATACGTGCCGTCCTTCTGCATGTTCGCGAGGAAATAGTCGTTCGTGTCCTGCAGCACCGCGGTGCGCTTCTTCAGCACGAACTCGTTCCAGCAGGAGGCGAGGATGGAGGCGACTGCCGGCTTGCAGATGTCGCAGCCGAGCCCGCGCCCGTGCTTGGCCAGCGTGTCCTCGAAGGTTTTGAGTTGCCCGACGCGCACCAGGTGGAAGAGCTGCTGGCGCGTATACGGAAAGTGCTCGCACATCGAGGTATTGACGCTCACGCCGCGCTTCTTGAGCTCGGCATTGAGCAGTTGCGTGACGAGCGGCGTGCAGCCGCCGCAGGTGGTGCCCGCCTTGGTGCGCGACTTCAACGCGCCCACCGTCGTGCAGCCACCTTCGATGGCCGCGCAGATGCCGCCCTTCGTGACGTTGTTGCAGGAACAGATTTGTGCGGTTTCCGGCAGCGCGGCCAGCGCGTTGGTCGTAGGTGCACCCGCGGAGGCCGCGGCCGCCGGAAACAGCATGCTCTCGGGGTTCTCGGGCAGCGCCATGGCATTGGCCATGGTCTGGTGCCAGAGCGAGTAGTCAGAGGTGTCGCCGACCAGCACCGCGCCCAGCAGCTTCCTGCCTTCGGCGTCGACCACGAGCTTCTTGTAGACCTCGCGGCGCTGGTCGAAGAACGAATAGGCGCGCGCGCCCGGCGTCGTACCGTGCGCATCGCCGATCGAGCCCACTTCCACGCCGAGCAGCTTGAGCTTGGTGCTCATGTCCGCGCCGGCGAAGATCTCGCTCGGCACGCCGAGCACGCGCGCCGCGGCGATGCGCGCCATCTGGTATCCGGGCGCCACCAGGCCGAACACTTTACCCTCGTAGGCGGCGCATTCGCCGATCGCGTAGATGGACTCGTCCGAGGTGCGGCACTCGCCATTGATCGCGATGCCGCCGCGCGGCGCGACCTCGAGCCCGCAGGCACGTGCCAGTTCGTCCCGCGGCCGGATGCCGGCGGAGATCACGATGACGTCTGTCTCGAGCGAGCCGCCGTCGGCGAACTGCATGCGGTGCCGCGCGGATTCACCCTCGTCGATGCGCGTGGTGTTCTTGCCGGTGTGCACGGAAACGCCCAGCGCCTCGATGCGCGTGCGCAGCAGGCTGCCGCCGCCCTCGTCCACCTGCACCGCCATGAGCCGCGGCGCGAACTCCACGACATGAGTGGCGAGGCCGAGATCCTTGAGCGCCTTCGCCGCTTCGAGGCCGAGCAGTCCGCCGCCGATCACCACGCCGCGCGTGGAATTCCTGCCGGCTTCGCCGATGGCCTCGAGGTCTTCGATGGTGCGGTACACGAACACATTCGGCCGGTCGCGGCCCGGGATCGGCGGCACGAAGGGACTGGAACCGGTGGCGAGGACCAGGATGTCGTATTCGTATTCGGCGCCGCTCTTCGTGACCACGCGCCGGCCTTCGCGGTCGATGGATGCGACGGCGTCGCCCGAGTGCAGCTCGATGTGGTTGCGGTCGAAGAACTCGCGATTCGTGAGCGTCAGGTCCTCCACCGTCGAGCCCGAGAAGAATTTCGACAGGTTGACGCGGTCGTAAGCCAGGCGGGGCTCCTCCGCGAGCACGGTGATGGCGAGATCGCCGGGTCCTTCCTGCGTCAGCGCTTCGAGAAACCGCTGACCGACCATCCCGTGGCCGACGACGACAATTCGTTTGGACATTGCTGGATCGGGCCCTCGTGCCATGTGAGCAATGTCCGTGGCCAAGCAACCACCGTGCCACTCGCTCCAACGATGGGAATTCGCGCGCCGGGCGGCTGTTTCGGGCCTCGTGCCTCACGGCGGTGCAGGGGGTCGAGGCGCGCGCCTCGGCAGCGGGCATCGCGACGCGCCGCGAGCGCGGCCCACGGCTTCAGCGCAGGCGCGCGTACAGCACGGCGTCGATGAGCTTTCCGTCCTTGGAGACACTCTTGCGCAGCACACCCTCGCGCTGGAAGCCGCTCTTCTCGAGGACGCGCATGGACGCCGGATTCCACTCGAACACCGGCGCTTCGAGCCGCACGAGATCGAAATGCCCGAGCACGAACTCCGCCGTGGTGCGCACGGCCGCGGTCATGATGCCGCGGCCCCAGTAAGGCTCACCCAGCCAGTAGCCGAACACCGCGTTGCGCGCATGAATGCCCGCGCCGATGTCGATGCCGATGCCGCCCACGGCCATGCCGTCGACGTCGATCGCCCAGTGCGTGGGCCGTGCCATGCGGCCGAGCAGCGCAAACCAGGCGTCGGCGTCCGGCTCGGTGTACGGATGCGGGAAGCGATGCGCGAGGTTGAGCCACACGCGCCGGTTGTTCGCCAGGCTCACGAGCGAGGGCTTGTCGGCCGGTTCCCATTCGCGAACCACGCACGGGCCGCAATCCAGCTCCAGTGGATAGGCGCCGTCCATCAATCCACCGGCGCGACCAGCCATTTCTCCAGCCGTACGGCGTCTTCCACGCCTCGATAGTAGCCGCGGCTGATGACGTGCTCATGGTAGCCATGCTCGCCGTAGAAATTGCGCGCGGCCGAATTCTCGCGGCGGCACTCGACGTCGATGCGCGTCACGCCGGACGCAAGCGCCACCGCCTCCAGCCAGCGCAGCACCTGGCTGCCGATGCCTCGCCGCTGACGGGAGTCGCGCACGGCGAACAGCAGCAGGTGCGCGACTTCGTCCCGGTAGCTCATGATGCCGAAGGCGATGAGCGCACCGTCTTCGCGCACCACGGCGACATTGGTGTCTGGGTCGCGAATCGCACGCCGCACCCGCTCGACCGTCCAGCTCCAGCCGAGCCCCCGTTCGATGCGGTCGCGCGACATCGCCGCGATGTCCTCGGCATCGGTGGCAGTGGCGAGGCGGATGGAGGTGTCGTCTGTCATGTTCAGCTTGCGGCACCGGCGGACGGCAACCGCGAGTGCAAGGTTCAACAGCTTTTCGAACAAATGCAACTGCGCAAGAATAGGGCCGGAGCAGCCGCAATGACCGAACCTTCCCTCATCCAGCCAGCCCGCTTTCCGCGGGACCTGGAGATCGTGCGCACGCTGTTTCGCGAGTACGCCGCGAGCCTGAATTTCGATCTGTGCTTCCAGGGATTCGAGGAGGAACTGGCCGGCCTGCCCGGCAAGTACGCCGCCCCCGCGGGCGCCGTATTCCTCGCGATGAAGAACGGCGAGCCCATGGGTTGCGTCGCGCTGCGTCCCATCGGCAATGGCGACTGCGAGATGAAGCGGCTGTTCGTGCGCCCGGCGGCGCGCGGCGAGAAGTTAGGGCGGCGGCTCGCGGAGCGCGTGTGCCGGCAGGCAGTCGATGCGGGCTATTCGCGCATCTGCCTCGACACGGTCGAGAGCATGCGCGAGGCGCGCGCGCTGTATGAATCCCTCGGCTTCCGCGAGATCGAGCCCTACGTGTTCAATCCGCTGCCGGAAGCGAAATACATGGCCCGCGAGCTGCGATCAGACCGGCACGCCGTGAAAGATCTCGGCCGCCACGACCAGCCCTGAGTCATCGTTCACCTCGATCCGTCGCGGATTCCTTCCTTCAGGCCGCGGTCATAGCCACGATCGTAGTCGGATTTCCTGCTCTCGGTCGCATTCGGATTCTTCGGCGGCTTCAGCGGGCAGATTGGCGACATCGGCGTCGGCGGTGCACCGGTCACCTGCGCATAGCCTTCCTTGTAACCTTCCTTGTAACCGTCGCAGTACTCATTGGCGAAGGCCGCGCCCGTGATCGTCAGTGCGAAAGCGAACAGCAGGCTCGCGCGTTTGATGCTCATCGTTCCCCCCGGAAAATCTGCCGATTGAGGGGAGTCTATACCTTCTTCTCGAAGCGCCAAACCAGCCCGTCTTCCGGATCCACGACCTCGCCGGCGTACAGATGTTCGGTACGCAGCGGCTCCGGCGTCGGGGTCTTCATCTAGGTAGTTTCGCCAGCACTTCCTGCAATGCCGCACTCGGCGAGTATGGCGGTCGCCGCGAGATGTCGCCGCCCGTGTCCCACAGCACCGGCACCATCTTGCGTGCCAGCGCGGCCTGCGCCACCGCGGACATCCAGCGGATCCGCGAGGGTGTTTCCTTGCTGCCGGTGACGCCGAATTCTCCGATGAAGGCCGGGAGGTCGTGCTTCGCGCAGAATTTCTCCAGCGAGTCGAACAGCCGATTGAGCTCGGCCAGATCCGCAGGCGTGCCCCAGGTCGGCCGCATCCTGCCCCAGCTCGCATCCTCGCTCATGCCCGCGAACGGCCACGGCGTGTAGTAGTGCACGGAGAGCAGCAGCCGGTGCGGCGCGCTGTCCTGCGGAAGCAGATAGTCTGCGCTCGTGGTCTTCTCGATGTCCGTGGAGTAGCCGGTGATGACGAGCAGACGCCGGGGGTTGTTGCCGCCGGTGGCACGCACCGTGTCGATGAATAGCTGATTGACGTGCGCCAGCGTGGCGTAGGCATTCTTCATCGAGCCCTGACCTTCGAAGTTGGTTTCCTCGTTCAAGGCCTCGAAGATCAGCCGCTCGTTCTTGCCGGAGAAGTGGCTCGCGATCTGGCTCCAGTACGAGCGATACTTGCGCCCGGCATCCGGGCTGAAGGTCGCGAAGGTGTGGGCGAATTTCTTCTTGTCGCTGGAGTCGATCCAGCCGCCATCCCAGTGGATGTTCACGACGCAGAACATGCCGGCTGCAGTGATCCAGTCCACCACTTCGCCGACCCGTTCGAGCTTGCTCGGGTCAATGTGGCCGTCGCGCGCATAGGTATCCCAGGCCACCGGCAGTCGAACCGTCTTGAATCCCAGCTTCGCCAGGCTCTCGACGTAGGCCTTCGTGATGCGCGGATTGCCCCAGCCGGTTTCCCAGTGCGCGGTGTTTTCGAGCGTATTGCCGATGTTCACGCCCACGCCCATGAGCTTCACGGCGCCCCAGGCGTCGAGATCGGACATGGGCTCGGACGGGGCCGCCGCGCACGTGAACGGCAGGTTCAGCCCGATGGCGATGATGATCAGGAAGTGCAGGCGCCGCTCACGCGCGCGAAGCGATGCTGCGTCAATTCTCATGGGATTGCTCTCCTGGCCGCGAACCGAGCATGCCGATCGTGTGCAGCCACTGCTCCACCAGCGCCGGCCAATGTCCGATGGGTAGTTTGGTGGGACGCAGGCCAAAGGCATGCCCACCCTGCGCGTACAAGTGCATCTCGACGGGAACGCCCGCCTTTTGCAGCGCGGCGTAATAGGTCAGCGAGTGCTTCACCGGGTCGATGGGATCATCCTCGGCGTGCAGCAGGAACGTCGGCGGCGTATCGGAGTGCACGCGGATGTCAGGCCGCAACGTGAGCTCCGTGCCCGGCGTCCACAGATGTCCCGGATACACGACGATGGCGAAATCGGGCCGGCAGCTTATGGCATCGGCGCCATCCACCGGTGGATAGGTCCGCTGCGCGAATCGTGTGCTGATGGCCGCGGCGAGATGTCCGCCCGCGGAGAAGCCGATCACGCCGATCTTGCGAGGATCGACGTGCCACTGCGCGGCGTGCTGGCGCACCAGGCCGAGCGTGCGTTGCGCGTCCTGCAGCGCCGTCTGCACCTTCGGGAAGTAGCCGTGCCCGTCCTTCATGGTCGGGCCCGAGTCCGGCACGCGATACTTCAGCAGCACGCAGGTGATGCCGCGCGCGATGAGCCAGTCGCAGATCTCAGTCCCCTCGAGATCCATGGCGAGGAACTGGTAGCCCCCGCCCGGGAAGACCACGATCGCCGTGTCCGTGGCGGGCGATTGCGGCGCATACACGGTCATCGTCGGCCGGCTCACATCGTTGGCGCGCGGCCACCATTCGCGTCCCGGCGGCGGACCCAGCGATTCCGGTTTCGGATCAGGCAACGCATCGGGTACCGCGCCCGGCCAGATCGGCACTTGCTGGTGGCCGGCCGAGGGCTCCCAGATGCGGGCGCGATCCTGCGCATGCGCGCCGGCCAGCCACGCCATGAGCATCACCAGGGCCGATACGGAACGCATGCGCGGTAGCTAGTAGACTGCCCGCTTGATGAGCAAGACGGCGCCGAACACGAAGCCGGCGTGCTGCAGGATCATGCCGGCGGCGCGCAATGCCGGGCCCGACACGTAGAGCATGCCCACCGCGTGCAGCAGTCGCGCCAGCAGGAATGCCGAGGCCAGCGCGCAGACGTTGATGCGCGCCGCGCCGGAGAGCTCGACCAATGCCAGGACGCTCAGCGCCAGCGCCGCGTACTCGCTGAAGTTGCCGTGGGCGCGAATTCGCCTTCGCAGAGTCTCGTCGTCACCATCACCCGTGGAGACGCGCAGCGCCCTGCGCCGTAGCGAGGTCTGCACGCTCAGCGCCACCATGAGGATGGCGTACGTGGCGGCCAGAAACGCGGTGATCGTCGGGAAGGACATCTCTGCTCCGTGACTGAACATTCGGTTCGACCACCATCTCCGTGCCGTGCCATGAGTGCGCCAGGCTGACGATCGAGCGGCGCTAAGGTAGCACCTGCGTGCCGGCCAGGTCAGGCCGCGAGGACGATGCGCGCCAGCAAGATCACTTCTTCGCCCTTGGGCGTGCCGGCTTCTTCGCCGCGATCATCTTGTTCGTCTTGATGATGAGTGTGCCCTTCCCCTTGGAGGCGAGTGGCACGCTGGCGTGCTCGATGGCTGCGGCAATGAACCCTTCGATATCCGGATTCGCAAGCTGCCTGGCCGAATCCAGCTGGACGAATCGAGTCTGCTTACCCGATCCCCGCAATAACTTCTTCGGATCCGGAAGTTGCGGCCCATGATTGAAGTACAGCTCCACGCGGTCCGCCCGGGCGGCGATCGACACGATGGCATCGATACCCTGCTCGTTTGGCGAATAGCCGATGACGAAGAAGCTCGAGTAATCGTAGACCAGCTCGTTC
>DASTRL010000239.1:0-10431 GCA_035761265.1 Steroidobacteraceae bacterium | reverse complement strand
GGCCGCAGTCGCTCGACGTCCTGCAGGATGAGCTTGGTGGTTTCGGTGAGCTCCACCTCCGAGGGGTGGAATACCGTGTACTGATCGTCCGGTTCGAGCGAGCGTTCGGAGGGAATCAGCTCGCGCAGCGTGATGCCTTCCAGCGTCCAACCATGCGAGGCGGCGATGTCGCGAAGCTCCTCCGAAGACTCCGACAGCGTCACGTACAGCACCGCTTCGCCGAGCGCCGCGCCGGCGGCGAGAAATTGCAGCCCGAGCGTCGTCTTTCCCGAGCCGGGAACACCCTCGCACAAATACATCCGATGGGGGGGCAGGCCTCCGTACAGGATGTCATCGAGTCCTTCGATGCCCGTCGATATCGGCGCCGCGCGCGGGGGTCCGGCTTCTTTTTTCATGGGACTTCATGTCCTGGGCGTGGGGCGGGAGTATATGCCCGCGCGCCGGGCCGGGTGCGGCCCGGATTGATCCAGATCAATCCCGCAGATCACCTCGCGGCGGTACGGACGGCAGCGCGCTGCGGCAACAATAGCACCAGCGCGAGGATCGCCAAGCCCAGCACCGCGGAGGCGATCGGCCGGCTGAGCGCGAGGCCGCCCTCAGCCAGTGGTTTGTCCAGGTAGTCGCCGACGGTCGCGCCCAACGGGCGGGTCAGGATGAAGGCGATCCAGAACAGCGACACGCGCGAGATGCGGGTCCGGAAGTAGAGCGCACCGACCAGCGCGAGCGCGGCGCCAAACACCAGCGCGGCGCCGGTGTACCCGAGGCCCGTGTCATCGGCCATCCAGTCGCCGAGCGCCGTGCCGAGGGTTTGCGAGAAGGTGATCGTCGCCCAGTAGAACGCCTCGACTCGCGGCGTGGCGACGGTACTGACGGACACGGACCCTTCGACCCGATACCAGAGCGCGAGAGTGATGAGCACGCAGGCCAGCAGCAGCGTGGAGCCACCGGCGTAGCCGATGCCGAGCGAGCGGTCCGCGAAATCGGCGAGCGTGGTCCCGACCGTCGTCGATGCGATGATCGTGATCCAATAAAGAAGCGGGTGGAACCGCCGCGCGCGGATCTGCAGCACCACCAGCACCAGCAGCGCGACCAGGAAGATGGCCGTGCCGGTGAGGTAGCCGAGATCCAGCGTCATCGTCACGGTGTCGCCACCAGTCTCGCCCAGCGTCGTGGCGAGGATCTTGATGATCCAGAATCCCAGCGTGACCGCGGGGACCTTGGCGGCTGCATGGCCCATGTGGCTCACGCCGCCATCACTTCGTGCTCGTAGTAAGGCGTCTGTCGATCGCTCAGGATGCGCTGCATGTCCTCGAGCGGCCGGCCCTGCGGCGACAGCCACGCATCCAGATGCTCGGGCTTGAGATTGATGATCATGCGATCGTGCCCCGCCGCGGCGACTTCCGCGGGTGGATCATCGGTGATCGCCGCGAATGACAGCAGCGGCGGCGCGCCATCCTTTGGCGAGCGATCCCGCCATTCGGCATACAGGCAGGCGATCAGCATGGTGCCGGCCGGCTTCGGCACGAAATGCAGCACCTGGTTCCTGCCGTCGCGATCCACGTTCTCGAAGAACGACTCGACCAGCATCACGGCATGCGAGACGCCGAACAAACCCTTCCAGTACCTGCCGAGACTGTCGCGCCGCGCGTTGTAGAGACCGGGTAGTTTGCGATCGATGAAGGCGGCTTCGTGCGGCAGGCGGCAGTGATAGCGCGCGAGGCGCATGACGCGCCGGCCGCCGTCCTGCATGACGATGGGCGCGTAGTGCAGCGGAAATATCCGCGCCTCGGCCGGATGCGGCTGCACGGCCTTGAGCCGCTCGAGGCGCGTGAGCGCCAGCTCGATCTTGTTGGTCGCGATGCGCTGGCTCTCCGCCGCCGCCTTGGTGGGCTTCGAGGCCAGCGTGCGTTCGGCATCGGCCAGGCGTTTTTTCTGTGCGAACACCTCGCGTTCGAGCTTGGCGATCTCCGCCGAACGCCATCGATCGATGTAATCCTTGATCTTCGCTTCCTTGTCGTTCTTCGGCTCGTCGAACCAGCGCTCGATGGCGCGCGGGATGCGGATGCTCGGATCGGAGACGCGTGCGCCGAAGATCTCGACGAACTGGTCGATGTCCATTTCCGCGCCGGTCTCGCGCAGATATTTCATGTAGGCGGCCTGAAGCTGGGCGGAGTAGCACATGTCGCGGTCAGTCCTTGGGGGCCGGCGCCACCCGCACCGGCTGGTCGAGCAGGTCGGGCGCGATCTGTGCCAGCCGGTCGATCAGGTGCGCACTGATCTCGATGCCGATCGGCACCAGCAGCGCGCCCGTGGAGGAACGGATTTCCTGTCGCAGTCGCATGCCGGGCGTGGCATGACGCAAGGAGATGTGCAGCAGCTCCTGCGCCTGCGCCGCGGCGCCCGCGAAATCGGCGAGCGCGTCCAGCACGCGCGCGCCGTAGCGCGCTTCGTGGTCGCGCATGGCATCGAGGATTTCGAGCCTTTCAGTTCCCTTGATGGTCTGCATGTCGTACTCGAGCGCCGCGCACAGGATGCGCGCGCCGAGACCGACCATGCGTTCTCCGGCGCGCACGAGCTGCGCGTCGGTCCATTCGAGCGCCGCGAGGATCTGCAGCACGGGCTCGAGGCGCGGGATGTGCTCGAGCAGCCGGCGCGCATGCCGAGGCACCGCGGCGGCGCACGACTGTTCTTCCGGGCTCAGCGGGCGTCCGTAGTAGATCTTCTCAGCAAGCTGCGCATCCACCGCGAAATAGCCGATCTGCGAGAGCAGCGCGGCGCCCTCGAGCTGCCAGAATCCACTGCACTCGAGCCGATTCGCCAGCTCCTGCACGACGGACTTGACGCGCTGGGCGCGCCCGAAGGCAATGGGATTGGTGATCGCGAGCACCTCCATGAGCGCGGCGATGCATTCGATGAGCGTCTCCTGCATCAGCGTGCGCTCCGCCTGCATCAGACGATGATGCTCGACGCCGTCTTCGAGCGCCTGGCGTAGCTGATCCAGCGGGCACGGCTTGGTGAGGAAGCGGAAGATCTGGCCCTTGTTGACCGCGTTCTTCGCGCCGTCGATGCCGCCCAGCCCGGTGAGCAGGATGCGCGTGGCGGTGGGCGACTGCTGCATGGACTCGTGCAGGAACGTGGCGCCATCCATCTGCGGCATGCCGAGGTCCGAGACGACGACCGCGAGGTCGGCGTGCTCGCGCATCTTGCGCAGGCCCGCCTGGCCGCCGATGGCCGTCTCGACGGCGAACTGGTCGCCGAGCGCCGCGGCGAATGCCTGCAGCAGGCGCAAGTCGTCATCGACGAAGAGCACGCGGGGCTTGTTCGACATGGTGCTCCACTATATCTACAACAGGCGGAGCAGCGGGACAATTGCCCTCAGCGTTCGAGAGTTCCGATGAGGTCGGCCTCCGCGATCGAGTGTTCCTGCGCCGCTTCGAGCACCTGCCCGGCGGTCGCGCCGTCGGGCAATCCCAGCCGTGGCACGTCCAGCGCAAACAGCCGGAAATGATAGTGATGCGCGCCATGGCCTTGCGGCGGCTGCGGTCCATCGTACTTCGCATCGCCCCAGTCGTTGGCCGCCATGCGGATCGCCGCGCCGGCGCTGTCGCGGCTGAATTGTTCGGGGATACGCTGGCCCGGCGCGAACGCGGGTGCTTCGAGATTGAGTGGCATGGGCGCAGTGTGCGCGGGCGCCACGCGCGCCGCGTTCAGCCGGTTCCGCGAACCGGGCGCGGCATCTGCTGAAGCGCCGTCCTCTGGGTTCTTACGGCGACTCGCCCAGCTCCCGGACGTAGCAGGGATAGCCCTGTTGGGTGCGCTCGACGAGATGGCGATCGATGCGCACCACGGCGAATGGCAGGCCGTCGGAGGTCTCCTGCAGCAGCTCGCCCGTAGGGGAGTACGCAAACCCCGCGCCGCCGAACAGCGGCTCGTCATCCGGATGCGGAGAAACGCGATTGGAGCTGAGCACATAGCAGCCGGAGACGATGGCCGCCATGCGCCCCGCCGTATGCCATGCCTCGGTCGACGTGCCGCTGGCGCGCGGCACCACGATCACGTGCACGCCGCGACGGCGGTAATGCCGCGCCCATTCGTTGAACATGAGCTCGGTACACAGCAGCATGCCGAAGCGCAGGCCGGCGTATTCGAAGGCTTCGAAGCCGGCGCGGCTCGCGGTGAACCACGCGCTTTCGAAGAACCCGTCCTCGTGCGGGAAATACTGCTTCTGGTGGACGGCGCGATATTTGCCGGCGCAGAGCAGGAAGCCCTCGTTGGCGAGCCGGTCTTTCACGCGGATGGGGCGCGAGCTGATCGAGGCGCCGGGCAGCTCGCACAGCGCCGGCAGCGCCGCCATGTGCGCGTCGATGCTGCGTGCCGCCAGGTGCTCGTCGAACTGCGCTTCGCGCGCGGTCCACGGCCCGAACGGCAGCTCGTTGAGCAGCGTCACGTCCGGTTGCGCGCGCTCGACGCGTCGCACGAATCTCATCCACGCCATGCTGTCGTGCGCCAGCCCGTCCGGCAGTTGGCAGATCGCGATCTTCATCGAACTACCACACGTGCGCGCGGTCGCGCGGCGCGAGGTACAGCTTCTGCCCGGGCGACACGTCGAATGCCTGGTACCAGGCGTCGAGATTGCGCACGGTGGCGATGCGGAAGCGCTCCGGCGCGTGATCGGTCGCCACCTGCTTGCGCAGGGCATCGTCGGCGTAGCGGCTGCGCCAGGCGCGCGCGTAACCCGTGAAGAATTCGCGGTCCTGCTGGCGCACGAAGTCCGCATCGTTCGCTCGATCCGCGAGCGTCAGCCGGTACGCATCGAAGGCGGCCGACAATCCGGCCAGATCGGCGACGTTCTCCACCAGCGCGAGCTTGCCGTCCACGTGCTCGCCCGAGGCGATCGAGTAGTTGGAGAACTGCCGCACGAGCGGCGCGGTCGCGGCCTCGTATCCGGCCTGGTCCGCCGGCGTCCACCAGTGGACCTTGCGTCCATTCACGTCATAGTCCGCGCCGAGCGTGTCGACGAAGTGGCTGAGCTCGTGGCCGACGATGGCACCGATGGCACCGTAGCTCATCGCCTCCGAGGCGGCGGCATCGTACTTCGGCGGCTGCAGCAGCGCGGCCGCGAAGTTGTACGCGTTCTGGTTGAACAACAGCACGGCGCCGGACGTCTGCGGCGAAATCCACCACGACGTGCGGTCGACCGGCTGCCCCAGGCGCGCCAGTGCTTCGCGGTAGTTCCAGCCGGCGAGCCGCAGCCGGTTGCCCACCGGGTCGTCGGCGCGCACCTCGAGCGAGGAGTAGTTCGGCCAGTGTTCCGGGTAACCCATGCCGAAGTACACGGCATCGACCTTGGCGAGCGCGACGGCCTTGCTGGCCGCCGACATCCAGGTCACCGCCTCCACGCGGCGGCGGAATGCCGCGGTGACGTTACGCACGATGGCGTTGACGCGCGCCTTCTGCGCGGGCGGAAAGTAGCGCTCCGCGTACAGCCGGCCGATGAGGCCGCTCATCGCCTTGGTCGACTCATCCGGGTCGGTCGGACCGTGAAATGTGGTGAAGGCATAGGCGAAGACGCCGGGCAGCAGGTCCGCGTACTCGTCGAGCGCCCGCAGGCGCAGGTAATCGAGCCACACCGCGAGCGGCTCGGCGCGCACCAGCGCCGCACCGCCGGTCACCGCCGACGGTTGCCACACCACGAGGGCCTGCTCTTCGCCGAGACCCGCGGCCTCGAAAAACCGCGCCCAGTCCACGCCCGGCGCCAGGCGCGCGAAGTCCTCGCGTTTCCAGAGGTTGTCCGCATTGCGTTCCTCGGCCGAGGCCTCCGCCGTGGCATGGCTCTGAGCCAGGGCCACTTCCAGCCGCAGCACCGCGGCCGCGCGCTGCGCGGCGCGCTCGAACCCGGCGAGCTGCAGCAGGTGGGCAAGGTAACGCTGATAGTTGGCGCGCAATGGCTGTTTGTCGGGATCCAGGTAGCTATCGCGGCCTGCCATCCCAAGGCCGCCCTGCACGAGGTAAGCCACGTTCGTCGTCTCACCGTGCAGGCCTGGTCCCACCGACAAGCCCAACCAGTGCGCCGAGTCATAGATGCCGAGGTTCACCGGATCGACGTCGGCGCGCGTCCACTCGCCGAGCAGCCGGGCCAGCGCGTCCTTGTCGTGCACGCTCTCGATGCGGGCGAGCAACGGCTGCAGCGGCATGAGCCCTTGCTTCTCGATCGCCGCCCGGTCGAGCGCCGCCGCGCGGTAGTCGGCCACCTTGCGCGCATCGGAGCCCGGCGGCGCGAGCGCGGTGTCGGCGAGCAGCGTCGCCAGTTGCTGCTGGGTGAGGGCCGCGATTTCGTCACGCGCATTCCAGCGCGGGCGTCCGGCGGGAATTTCGGAGGACTCGAGCCAGGAGGCATTGGCCCAGGCGTCGAAGTCATCGCCCGGTACGGCAGGCGTGCGGATGTCGTTCGCCGACAAGGCCACGAGAGTCCAGACGAGCGCGACGACGGTGGGTAACCAACGCATGCCCGCATGCTAGGAGCAGCGGGCTCGCCCGGCGCCGGGCCAGCGCGACACGAGTGAATCAAAATCGGACCAGCTTGCCGGCCGTCGCTAGCATTCCAGGCGGCGCCGGCGCATGCTCGGGCCAGGCGGAGGTCCGAAAATGAACTCACGCAAGTCACCCGTCGATCTGCTGTTCGTCATCGCGCCGCACTCGCTGCTGCTCGACATCGCGGGGCCCGCCGAGGCGTTCCGGCTCGCCAACCTGCAGCTCTCGTACCGCAAGCAGCCGCCGCATTTCCGGCTGCGCTACGCCGGCCCCGAACCGCACGCAGTCAGCTCGGTCGGCCTGCCGCTCGAGCTCGAGCCGCTGCCGAAGTCGCTGGGCGCCGCGACCTGGGTGGTCGTCGTCGGCCAGCCGAGCGTGCACGCCGGTGAGCTCTCGCCCGAAATCCACGCCATCGCGCAGTGGCTGCGGCGCGCGCTGCACGAGCCGCTCGCGGCGCCCGGCACGCGCAACCGCCTCGTCACCGTCTGTTCCGGTAGTTTGATCGCCGCGCGCGCCGGGCTGCTCGACCAGCGGCAGTGCACCTCGCACCACGACATGCTCGACATGCTGCGTTCGCTCGCACCGCGCGCGCAGGTCATCGACAACCGCGTGTTCGTCATCGACGGCCCCGTGGCCTCCAGCGCCGGCGTGACCGCCGGCATCGATCTGGCGCTGCACCTGATCGCGGAGGAATGCGGCGAGGCGCTGGCCGCCGCCGTCGCCGAGGACCTGGTCGTCTATCTACGCCGCTCGCATCGCGATCCGGAGCTCTCGCCGTTCCTCGCGCATCGCCGCCACGTGCACTCCGCCGTGCACCGCGTGCAGGAGGCCGTGAGCACCGAGCCCGAGCGCGACTGGACCATGCCGGCGATGGCGCGCGTCGGCCACGTCACCGAGCGGCACCTGTTGCGGCTGTTCGTGCGCCACGCCGGCGTCTCGCCGCTGCAGTTCCTGCGCGCCGTGCGCCTGGAGCGCGCCCGGCAGCTTATCGAGCGCGGCACCGCCATCGGCACGGCCGCCGAGGAGGCCGGCTTCCGCTCGGCATTGCACATGCGCCGCGCCTGGGTGAAGCAGTGGGGTGGATCGCCGCGCGATGTGAGGCCGCCCGCGGTCGTGGCGCTGTAAGGGCCGGTTGTCAGCGGACGTTCCCGCTTGAACGTATGCTGTCGCATGCCCGAGGAGAAGCTTTCGATCTGCATCGCGACCATGTCCGACGCCCGCGCGCTCGCCGCGCTGCGCTCGAGCGTGGCGCAAGGCATGACACGACGGTTCGGCGCGGGCCACTGGTCCGCCTGCCCGGGCAGGGCAGAAGTCGTACGCCAGCTTCGCGCATCCCACGTGCTGGTCGCACGGCAGGGCGCTGAGCTCGTCGGCACGGTCCGCCTGGTGCGTGCCTTGCCCTGGGCCATCGATTCCACGGCATTCACCTCGGTCGAGAAACCGTTCTACGTCCTGGGTCTCGCCGTCGCGCCGGACCGGCGCGGGCAGGGCGTCGGTCGCCAGCTCATGGAGGCCGCGAAGGCAACGGCACGCTCACGTGGCGCCCAGGCGCTGTGGCTGGACGCGTACGATCACGAGGCCGGCGCCGGACACTTCTACGAGAAATGCGGCTTCCGGATGGCCGGCCGCACCCGGCACGGGGACGTCCCGCTGCTGTATTTCGAATGGCTGGCCGGCGAGAAATAGGCCGGATTGCAACCCGATCACCCGCTGGCCCGTCTCAACGCGGTGCCCTCGCCATGAAAAAGGAGTCCTCCGTGCTTCGCCATCTGCCTTTGGCCCTCATTCTCCTCGCCGCCGCCCCGGCCCACGCGGCAGAGCGGACGCTCGATCGCACCTTCGCGGTTGCGCCCGGCGGCTCGCTCATCGTGGACGCCGACGGCGCCACGGTCCGTGTGGCGGGCAATGACTCCAACCAGGTCGTCGTGCACATGCTGATCCGCGCTTCGGACGAGTATCTCGCCGACACCACGCTCGATGCAGTGCAGAAGGGCAGCGACGTCACCGTCACCATGCGCCGCTCCAAGCGCGGCTGGTTTTCCTGGGGCAGCGGCAGCAGCCGGCAGGACATCGAGGTGACGGTGCCGCGGCGCTTCAAGGTGGACGTGCGCACCTCCGGCGGCAGCGTGGAGCTGCGCGACACCGAGGGCGTCACGTCATTGAAAACCTCCGGCGGCGACATCTCCGCGAAAAATCTCACCGGCAGCGCCGTGCTTCGCACCTCGGGCGGCTCGGTCCGCGCGGACTCGATCCGGGGTGACGTGGACGCCGGCACTTCCGGCGGCGACGTGCGCCTGCTGCGCAACGACGGGAAGATCCGCGCCAAGACCAGCGGCGGCAGCGTGCGCTGCAGTCTCGTGGGCGCGAACCGCGGAATCTCCGCGTCGACTTCCGGTGGTGACGTGGAGCTGACCTTGCCGCAGGGCACCACGGGCAACCTCGAGGCGTCCACGTCGGGTGGCGACGTGCGCTCGGATCTGCCGGTGACGTCCACGGTCCACGAAGATTCGCGGCTCTCAGGAACGATCAATGGTGGCGGAGAGCCTATCTACGCTCACACCTCGGGAGGCAGCATCTCGCTGCGCGCGGAGAATTGACATGCGCTACCTGGTCCTTGCCCTGGTTCTCATCACCGCCGGATGTGCCCAGTCCGCGGAAAAGACTCTTGATCGCACCTTCACGGTGTCACCCGGCGGTACGTTGCTGGTCGACGCCGAAGGCGCCTCGGTGCGCGTGTCGGGCCGCGATGGCGACCAGGTCGTCGTGCACATGGTCGTTCGCGCCTCCGAGCGGGAGCTCGCCAGGACCACTCTCGATGCGGTGCAGAGAGACGACGGAGTGACCGTCACCATGCGCAAGAGCGGTTCCGGTGGTTCCTGGTGGGGCAACTGGGAGAGGCGGGAAATCGAAGTGACGGTGCCCCGGCAGTACGGCATCGACGTGCGCAGCAGCGGCGGCAGTCTCGAACTGCGGGACACCATCGGTGTCGCCTCGCTGCACACCTCGGGCGGCAGCATTTCCGCGGAGAACGTGGCCGGCAATGTCGAGCTTCGAACCTCCGGAGGCTCGATCGAGGCGCAGAAGATCCAGGGTGACGTCGACGCGGGCACGTCGGGCGGCAGCGTCCGCCTGCTCGAGGTCGATGGAAAGATCCGCGCGAAGACCAGCGGCGGCAGCGTGCGCTGCAGTCTCGTCGGCGCGAACCGCGGCATCTCGGTGACCACGTCCGGCGGCAGCATCGAAGTGAGCCTGCCGCCCGATACCAAGGGCAACATCGAAGCCACCACGAGCGGTGGCCGCGTCAGCACGGAGCTGCCGGTGACTTCGACGGTGCAGGAGCATTCGCATCTCGTGGGCACGATCAACGGCGGCGGCGAGCCGATCGACGCGCACACCTCAGGAGGCAGCATCTCGCTGCGCGCGCAGCACTGAGCGGGAATTTGCCGAGCGGCCGATCAGGTCGAACGGCCCCGCGCGTCCCAACGCCAGGAATGGCGCGCGTGCACAGCGACTCGCATCGTGCGCGTAGCGCGCCGACTGCCCGGCAGGAACCAGCAGCAACGGTTGCGAATCGCGCGCGAGCTTGTCGCACAACTGGTCAGCCTCCATGGCCTCGACCGGCTTGCCGGTGTAGAACTCGAGGCCGTGCTCGGAGCGGTGGCCGTCGACGACCAGAATCTCCGGATACTGCGAGACGTCGACCTCGGTTCGCAGCGCCGATGCGAGCTCGCGAGAATCCCGGTTGGTGTGCCAGTCGGCTCTTCATCCGCCACTGGGACACCTGGTCCGACGGTCGCCGCAACCAGCTCTTCTCCGCCCGCTTCGACGCGCGCGGGCAGCTCCCGAGGGAGCCGACGCTGCTGACCAAGGGCATCGACGGCGACGTGCCGAGCAAGCCGT